>BQIW01000151.1 GCA_021604105.1 Nitrospirales bacterium
GTTACCTCCTCATGAATGTCCTCTCCGACCTTCAGGTTCCATTCATCAAAAAATCCTTCTAGGTTATGGGTACGTAAGTGTTTCGCAATGACCTTGGCTAGATGATTTGACTCTACTCCTGCGTTGGGACTCTTCCCAAGGCTACTACGAATCACATTCCTAAACTCTTGGTTAGTTGCGAAGGCATCTCGATTACTGTAAGAAAGGAAAAAGTCCTTCCATTCTAGAATTTCTCGCTTGCGATCATAGGCTTGTTTTTCTTTATCAATCCACCTAAGCCCGTAGAGTCGGCCCTCAATTAAGTGTTGCATCACTTCAAAATTATGAATTGGTTTCATTTCGTCGATCATCTTCAATAGTATGCGAATGCACTCATTCACTTGCTGGCTCGGTTCCATGAAATCTTTAACAACCTGTTCAAGTTGGGTAGCCATTGTAGTCACCAAAGCAAACGCATCTACATAACCCGGTATCTCTGACAATTTTTTATAGTCAGACACACCAAAGGTGTCAACTAAAAGCTGTCCGTCGTTTGCGAGAATAGCGCTGATTTCATAAGTAGAGAAAATTTCTATCAGCCTTTCCAATGGTTCCATCCTAACACCCTTATTTTCCTTGAATAGATTCTAACTCGCGTATCTTTTTCTCAAGTAGTATGACTTTGGTTTTAAGGTTATCATGCTCTTGAGCCATTCGGGTTCTATTGTCATGCTCACTTCGTCTCCCTTCCGTTTTCTCTAAATAATAAAGTTGGCTTTCCAATTCATACAGTTCATGTTTTTGTTCCATGGTCGGCAATTGAATTTTAGCCAAAACATCAATGCGTGATTCGATTTTTCCCTTAAAGGGCGTGAGAGCATAAAATCGGTTAAATGTCTCATCTTTACCCTCAACTTGAAAGACTTTGGCGTAAATTTCTTCTGGTAACCAACCAATAAAGTCATTTGGGAATTGCACGAGTGAAAACCCCTTTTCTGGTAAACGACGAAGGACAGCCACCTCGTCTTCCAGGCATCCCGCGACGACCAAAGGACTATGGGCAGAAACAATGAACTGCACGTTTGGGAAGTTTTCCCGTAACAGGGAAAGGATTTTCTGCTGCCAGATAGGATGAAGGTGTGCGTCGATTTCATCAATCAATACTATTCCAGAGCGCGATGCTACTGATTGCGGGTCGGGCTCCGGTCTAAGGGCTCTGAGATAGTCATAAATAAGCCCAACGATAGCAAATACAGAGAGGGTTCCCTGAGAAGCTTTTTGAATGGGTACCGGGGTATTCTCGTTCCCTTCTGTTCGGACGTACAGTGTAAATCCATCTCGTCCCACGCGTTCTATTCGATCAAATTCAAATGATTGATCAGTCAAATATCGAACAACCTTGGCAAGCAAAGTAAAAAGCTCCTGATCAAAACTATGCTCTTTCTGGAAGTAATCGAGACAAAGGGCGTATAGCAATGTTCGAATAGTGTTCTCATAGGGTTTTTCGTGGAGAAAATGCCATGCCCCATGTCGCGCAAGGTTCCCTGGATCCTTACCTTCTGGTTCCCCATGGTCCCTACCTGGCAGGCTGATAGTTGTTATTGAACGATTAACAAAGCGACCATCAGGTATTGCTAATACTGGCATTTTGCCAACTGAGTTCGTTTCCTCAAAAAACTCCTTTTTAAAGAGAATCTCCATGGCGTTCTCGTTGCGCTGCAAAGAAATTCTACCCACACCGTCCGAAATGAGCTTTCGTGCCTTCTCGTCATCTTGTTGAATCAAACTTAGCAACGTCCGAATCAGCAAACTTTTGCCATAACCGTTGCGACCTAACAATACATTGACCTGAGGTCGTAGGCTCCAGGCTAGATCTTTATAAAAAGGAATTTTTTCAAACTCGACAAGTTCGAGTACGATGCGGCTTTGAAGATTTGTCTGATATACATCTTCTGTGTAATCTTCGAGTTCCCGCTGCCTTTCCTTTACGGTCCTGGCAAACGCTGCTTTCTTGTATCGCTCTATGCGTTGCCGTGCATCGACGCGTATTTTTTTATAGGCGTTAAGGCTGAATGTCCCTCCTATCCGCTTCTCGAACAACTGGTTCAACACATAGGCTACGAAAAGCAAAGAGTCAGATCCTTCCACGGCGTCTCCGAAGATTTCGTCAACCAAGTTAGATTCGAAGGAGTAACCCATGGCCATGGCGGGCCCTACGATGATATCTAGCAAGACTCTATGCGGCACAGGGCCGAGATGATAAGTGATTCCACCCTTAAGTAAAGCGAGAACAGACTCGAATGCTTCCAGCTGAGCTATGGCGTCGCTTCGAACTGTGATGACCACGCGCAGCCTGTTGCTCTTGTCGCGGGAAGTTGAAACGAGCTGATCGAGGAAATTCTGAATGTCCTTCTCTTTAAATCCCTCTGTAAACAAATCCTCCAGTTGATCGACAAACAGCAACAACTCCTGATCGGAGGTCAGATGGGAAGCCAGGAGTGTTTGCAGTGTTGAGGGTTCTCTGGCCAATTCATCAGCCAATTCACTAGCTCGGTTAGAGATGAAAGGAAAGGCTTGCTTCAACCCCCACGCCATCGAATCAAACGTTCTCCTACCGTCACCAGGTTTAATCCGCAACCAGCGCCACTTCGTGCTTGCTGGGAGGCGTCCATCCTTGATTAGCGCATGCCAGAGACCCGCCGCAACGAATGAGGACTTGCCTGATCCGAACGGGCCGCTAATGATCAGGAAGCGGCCTTCCGGTTCATTCATTTTTATCAGGAATGAATCGACTTCCCGATCGCGCCCGAAGAACAACGGTGCATACTCTTCATTAAACGGTAACAATCCTGGATACGGTGATTTACCTTCGGGCCACTTGATGCGGAGTTGTTTCCTACTTGGAACGGTTTCTTCTGTCTGCCCAGTTGACGTTAGGTGCTTTGTGACTGCAGATAAGACAAGCGTGACAAGTTCATAGGGCGACGAAAAGATACTAGACAACCTCTCCCTAAACAAGAAGTCTCGCAAGAGGTTTATACGCTCGCCTCTGTCGGCAGACGTATGGGCGTCATCATATAATCGTGGCCACGGCGTTGTGTCTTTAACTACAAACGTCAGACATGGCTTATTGAGTTGCTCTGCGTGTCGGAACTCCAACTCGGTAATCGACAATCTGTTAGGATTGTTGTGTTCAGGAGGCGGGACGTACCCATAGCGAAACCCGAACAGCCCCACATAAAGATCGGACTTCGCGACATTCTCAAGACACTTATCCACGGGCCGCTGATCCGTCGAGACGAAATCTTCCATTGCAATGACATGATGCCCGGCCTTGCGCAGCCCCTCAAACACCACCTGGCGATATTCTTTTAGGTCTTCGTAGGTAGATGAGAGATAAATTGTTGCCATGGTATTGATTAAGTGTTGTTGGTCAGAAAGTTCCTTTCCTGTGGGAGTATTTCCCTATAATGGCATAAATTTGTCAAGTCGTTGTTCACCTAGATGCACACGTGGGACAGATAAAGTATTTTTAAACGGAGCAGAGTTTGGCAGACTTGCTTGATGAAAACACGACTCCCATTTGTCACGGTTACTGTTTTCTACCCGAGATCCTCAGCCATGCTCATACGCAAAATAACCATCTAAACCTTATTGCCCCTGTCATCTTGACAATACCGTGCCATGTGTAAGGCTAGGTCATATCCGAGCAATCACTGGTTTAACGGCTGACGCCGAAGTCCATCGCTCATTCACTCAGAAAGCAGACTGTACAAAATGACAACAAGTCGGGAAAAATAAGATACATCTGAATGAATGGTTCAGGCTTTACACCTTGACGTTGTGTTTCGGAAGTCCATCTTGGTGTACTAATAAAAACACGTTGTACTGAGAACGCATTGCACTGGTGGCTCCACCTCTCGTGTCGAAGTGATTTTCTGTGTTGCCGGGTTTCGGCCCGGCAGCCGAGGTCCTTTTGTTTCGGCAAAAGGACCCAAAACCATTGACCCCCCGTCTGGCCTCATAGGAGGGGACGGACGCAAACTGGCGGAGCGCGGCCCAACTCGCCGGGCTCAAACAAGGTCCGCCAGGGGATGAGGGCGTCCCTCCCTTGGCCAGCCGGCAGGCGTCACCGCAGCGGCGAAGAAGGCACACAGATAACGATGGCTTTGGAAATTCATTGGGATCACTATAGGAAAAACGAGTTGTGATAATAACCTCTCTTCTTGGGACAGACGGCAGGGGTCGGAGCAGGGGAGACAAATTTTTCAGAGACACACATGAAAGAGCGAGGACGCTTATATTCTGTATGAGCCCAAAAATATCGTGTAAAAAAACAGCGGGAATGTTTGTGGTTGTCTTCGTTCTGCTGGCTGCCATGTTGGCTGCCTGCACAAGCGGGAGCGGGCAGGATGATATTCTGGAAATTAAGTTCTGGGCGATGGGGCGTGAAGGGGAGATTGTTCCTGAGCTGCTCAAAGAGTTTGAACGCGAGAATCCGGGGGTTCGTGTCATTGTCCAACAGATTCCCTGGACCTCGGCCCATGAAAAGCTGCTGACTGCGTTTGCCGGAGACGCTCTGCCTGATGTTGCCCAGATGGGCAATACCTGGATAGCGGAGTTTGCGGCGCTTGATGCCGTTGCCGGGCTGGACGAGATGGAAGGTGCTTCTTCCGTGATTAAGGAAGAGGATTATTTCCCTGGCATCTGGGCGACAAACGTCGTTGACGAGACCTTATACGGGGTGCCCTGGTATGTGGATACGCGGCTGCTCTTTTTCCGGCAGGATATTCTCAAGGCTGCCGGGATTGTTCGCCCTCCACGTGACTGGGCTGAATGGATGCAGGCCGCGACAGCCGTGAAGCAACACGTTGGAAAAGACAACTTTGCCTTTTACGTGCCACTGAATGAATATGAGATGCAGGTGTCCCTTGCTCTTCAACAAGGAGTGCCGTTGCTGCGGGACGGGAATCGGTATGGCAATTTTTCCAGCCCTGAGCTGGTGGCCGCCCTTGATTTTTATCTCGACTTTTTCCGCAAGGGGCTGGCACCGCCTTCCAGTGAAACCGACATTGCCAATGTGTGGGATGAGTTTGCACGAGGCCACTTTACGTTCTATTTGACCGGGCCGTGGAATATCGGCGAATTTCGCCGCCGATTGCCTGCTGATCTACAGGATGACTGGATGACGTCCATCCTGCCGGGGCCTTCGGGTCCGGGTGCCTCGACAGCAGGCGGTTCCAGTCTGGTGGTGTTTAAACATACAGAGCATAAAGATGCGGCATTCCGGCTGGTGGAATTTCTGTCCCGTCCAGAAATTCAGCAACAGTTTTACGAGATCAGCGGGAATTTACCGCCGCGGCGGTCAAGCTGGCGTGGAGACCGGCTTGAATCAGATCCGTATCTCGTGGCCTTCAGGGAGCAGCTTGAGCGTGCGTTACCGGCACCGAAGATTCCTGAATGGGAACGCATTGTGCAGGAATTGCGTACGGTGACGGAGCGTGCGGTGCATGAGAAATGGACGGCGGCCGAGGCGGCGCGTGAATTGGATAGCCGGATCGATCGCATTTTGGAAAAACGGCGTTGGATGCTGGCGCGGGATGGGGGAGAGGGGGCATGAAATCGTCTGGGGCAAACCAAGGTCTTTGAATGGGAAGGGTTCCTTCGAACCACCAACTGGAATTTTTAGAATTCATTATAGTTCTCGGGTTTCGCCCCGGCAGGCGAGGTCCTTTTGTTTCGGCAAAAGGAACCAAAACCATTGACGCCCCATCCGGTTTCATCAGATGGGACGGACGCGAGCCTGAGGAGGGCGGCCTAACTCGCAGGGCTCAAACAAAGTCAGCCCGTTCATAAGAGCGTCCGCCCCAAGGACCGGACGGCAGGCGTCAGTCAACGGCAACAGACACATAGACACAGAAGGCTTTGGAAATTATTAGGAGTCACCGTGAAGTTTTGTGTTGCCGGGTTTCGCTCCGGCAGGCGAGCCACTTTTGTTTCGGCAAAAGTAGCCAAAACCATTGACGCCCCGTCTGGCTTCAAAAGAGGGGACGGACGCAAATTTGCGGAGGGCGGCCCAACTCGCCGGGCTCAAACAAGGTCCGCCAGGGGATGAGAGCGTCCCTCCCTTGGGCCAGCCGGCAGGCGTCAGGAAGCGGCGAGGGGGTACGCGGATAAAGAAGCCTTTGGGAATTCATTGGAATCACAATTGGAAAAAGTCGTTGTGATGAGACCGCATTGCACTGGTGGCTGGAAATTTTGTTGCGACGTGGTTTTCTATGTTGCCGGGTTTCGTCCCGGGTGGCGAGGTCCTTTTGTTTCGGCAAAAGGACCCAAAACCAGGTTGGCCGTGGTGTGGCCCTTCGGGTTCCCTGCGCGGTTCGCCGACTCCGGCGTCGCGCAAACTCGCTACGCTCAAACAATGCGCGACTTTTCTCCGGTGTCGGCTGCACTGCTCGGCCACACCACAAGGCCAGGAGAGACTGCCTAAACTATGTACCCTTTAGTTAAAGTGTCCCAGCTCGCGGAGCCTGCCCTGAGTTTTCGAAGGGCTCAAACAAAGTCCGCCCGTTCATAAGAGCGTCCGACCCAAGGACCGGACGGCAGGTGTCATCTGGCCAATCGGTTTTTCGTGTGATATGGTTTTAACCGGCCAATATGAGATTTGAGTGGAACTCCTCTAAAGAATTTCATGAGCACGGAATCTGAAAACGATAAGATGAGAAAGGAATATGATTTTTCACGGGGTGTGAGGGGGAAATATGCAAAAGCCTACCATCAAGGATCGAACGTGGTCGTTTTAGCCCCTGATGTAGCCGAACGATTTCCCAATTCCGAATCGGTGAACCAGGCCCTTCGTAGCCTTGCAAATCTCATGGACGGCAAACATCAGCCCCAGTAAATCAACGGGCCGTACGTGCCACCCCCCATAGGGTCAACCATATTTATCAAGTACCTACGTCGTCCCTGCCCGGCCCCCCCTGGACTTTTGCCCATGCTCAGCCCACGACGCTATAGCTCTCCACTCCAAAGTGCACCGCTGTTTCCTGAAACCTTAAATCATACAGTCACTTGATCAGATACATCACCACCTTGCGGACATTGTGATACGTGATGAAGGTTTGCGTGATTCTTATGATCCGACAAGGCTTTAGGAAGGGGGAACGCATCGTGCAGGAATTGCGCATGGTGACGGAGCGGGCGGTACATGAGAAATGGACGGCTGCCGAAGCGGCGCGTGAACTGGATAGCCGGATTGATCGCTTTCTGGAGAAACGTCGCTGGATGCTGGCGCGTAAAGAGGGAGCCCCGTCGTGAAATCGTCTGTGGCAGGTTGGCTGTTTGCCGGGCCGGCGCTGGCGATCATTGCCGTCTTTTTCTTTCTGCCGGTGCTGGCGGCCCTAGCTCTCAGTCTGACGGATTTTGATATTTATGCCCTGGCCGACCTTTCCAACCTGCGATTCGTGGGATTCCAAAATTATATTGAACTGTTGCAACGGCCGTTGTTCTGGCAGGCCCTGGGTAATACGCTGTATTTCGTGCTGGTCGGTGCGCCTCTCTCTGTTCTGGTGTCACTGTCGGGGGCACTGTTGCTGAACGGGCAGATGGTACGATTCAAAGGATTCTTCAGGACCGCACTGTTTGCGCCGGTGGTGACGACGATTGTGGCCGTGGCAGTGATCTGGCGCTATCTTCTGCATACCCGTTATGGCTTGATCAATTATTCCCTCGATTGGTTGGGCCTTCCCGTTGTGGACTGGCTGGGAGATCCGCAATTTTCCATGCCGTCCATCATTCTTTTCGCGGTCTGGAAAAACTTTGGCTACAATATGATCATTCTTCTGGCGGGCCTCCAGGCGATACCCGGCGATTTGTATGAGGCTGCACGGATTGACGGGGCCAATGCCCTCCAGCGTTTTTTTCATGTCACCTTGCCTTCCCTCGTTCCTTCACTGTTTCTCGTCGG
>BQIW01000152.1 GCA_021604105.1 Nitrospirales bacterium
GGTCAAACAATTCCTCATGAGCAGGTGAAGCAAAAGATGCAAAAGTGGTTGAAGTAAGGTGGACTCCTCAGGCAGCGGAAGACCTTCATTCAATCGTCGAATTCATCGCTAGAGACTCTTCTCAGTATGCCCGCCTCCTGGTTGTAGATATCTTTCAAGCTGTTGAGCGCATTGCAGCGTTTCCCCAGTCTGGCAGGATTGTTCCTGAACTAGATGATCCTATTGTGCGAGAGGTTATTCTGGGCAATTACCGGCTAGTCTACCGTTTGAAAGATGCCAGTCTAGAATTGTTGACGATCTATCATGGTGCGAGATTGCTGGATCCGTCGAAGCTCGGATGAGAGAAAAGAGGCGATTCCTTCAATTGCTGTCAAACGGAAGTTATATATGGCGTTCATTGGTAAAACCTGTTAGTTTTGGAAGACCAGTGGTTTTAGATATTGGCCGGTGAGTGACTGAGGGCTGTTGGCAATCTCTTCCGGCGGGCCTTGGGCGACGATGTGGCCCCCTGATTCGCCACCGCCGGGGCCTAAATCGATAACCCAATCCGCGCATTTGATCACGTCCAGGTGATGTTCAACTACCAGGACCGTATTCCCTTCCTCGACCAGTTGATTCAAGACGGTTAACAGGCGCGTGATATCTTCAAGGTGCAGTCCCCTGGTGGGTTCGTCCAGGATGTAGAGGGCACCGTTGTGGTCTGAGTTGGCGGTTGATCGTTTTGGGGTGTTGGTCAATTCCCGCGCAATTTTCAGCCGTTGGGTTTCGCCTCCGGATAATGTTGTGGCTGGTTGTCCCAGTGTGAGGTAGCCAAGCCCGAGCTGTTGAAGCACGCGCAATCCTTTGAGGACCTTGGGACAGGAAGCCGCGAAGAAGGGGGTCGCTTGATCGACGGTGAGGTTCAACACATCATGAATGGAATGTCCTTTGACGTGGACTTGTAGGATTTTTTCTTTGAACCGTTTGCCTTCACAGTCTGCGCAGGGCACGTAGAGATCCGCCAGAAAATACATTTCCAGTTTTTCATACCCGTTCCCCTGGCAACGAGCGCATCGGCCTTTCCCGGTGTTAAACGAAAAATGCGCGGGCGTGAGCCGGTGCGCCCGCGCTTCTGGCGATTGAGAAAATAAGGCCCGGATTTCATCATAGGCTTTAATGTAGGTGATGGGATTCGAGCGCGGGGTCTTACCGATGGGTTCCTGGTCAATAAGGCAGACGGTTCGGAGATGTTCCGGCCCCGTCATGCTTGCCAGCTCGGGTTGGGGAGGAGTGTCCACCTTAAAAAACCGAGCAAGAGCGGCATAGATGGTGGCTTCGACTAACGTGCTTTTCCCCGATCCGGAAGGACCCGTGACACAGACCAGCGTGCCGAGGGGGATGTTCACGGTGAGGTTTTTGAGGTTCTGTTCGTTCACTCCTGTGAACTGAAGAGCTTTTCTATTTCCTGAACGATGTTTGGAAGGTACGGGAATGGTTCGTTCCCCACGCAAATATTGTGCGGTGAGTGACTGGGGATGCTTGAGAAAGGTGTGATAGGGGGCCGCACAGATGACCTCTCCGCCTTGATCGCCTGATTGAGGTCCCAGTTCCACGATGTAATCAGCCTGTTGAATGATCTGCGGATCATGTTCCACCACAATAACGGTGTTGCCCCGCTCCGCCAACTCCCGCAAAATCATGCCCATGGCCTCGGTATCGCGTGCATGGAGGCCGATCGTTGGTTCATCCAGGACATACTGTGTGCCCATGAGCTGACTGCCCAGTTGTGTCGCCAGATGAATACGCTGAGCTTCCCCTCCGGATAACGTCCGCATTTCCCGGTTGAGCGTGAGATACTCCAAACCCACGCGCAGGAGAAATGACAGTTTCGTTTGCAAAGCCATCAACAGATCCTTGGCGATCGCCTCTTCAAATGTTCTTAGCGGTAAGGTTTGAAGCCATCGATGAAGATCAGAGAGGGGCCATCCGCATACCTCGTGAATGTGGCAATCATAAATCTTGACCATGAGAGATTCGGGCCGTAGGCGGGTGCCCTGGCAGGTTGTGCAGGGGAAAGGACTGCGATACCGGCTTAGGAAGACCCGGACATGCATCTTGTAGCGTTTGCCTTCTAGATAGGTAAAAAAATCATCAATGCCCTCGAGCTTTCCTTCTCCTTTCCAAATCAGGTCTTGTTCTGCTTGGGTGAGTTGGTTGTAAGGTGTGGTTGGGTCGAGATTTTTCTTCTTGAAGGCTTTGAGCATTTCTTTCTGCCACCATACATTGGACGGTTTTGTCCATGGTTCGATCGCCCCGTCTTGTAAGGATTTGTGGGGGTCGGGAATTAGTAGCCGTTCGTCGTAGCGCAGGATGTTGCCGAACCCTTTGCATTCGGGACAGGCCCCAAGTGGATGATTGAAGGAAAAGGATACGGGTCGTGGCGTCGGGAATGTCCTGCCGCAGCCCGGGCATGAGAGGTGTGCACTATAGGCTAAGGGGTGGTTATCCCCGATCATGACGCTCGCGCGGCCTTCACTTTCGCGAAATGCCGATTCCAAGGCTTCGACCAATCGGCTGCGCGATTCCGTATCCAGAGTCAGGCGATCAACGACGACCAACAATTCCGATGGCAGCGGTGAGGGGAGGGGATCGGTGTTGAGGTTGATCAGATGGTGGTTGACGACGACACGAATGAAGCCTTGCTTTAAGAGTGACATGATCATGAACTCAAGTGCGTCAGGATGGGGGGCGGATTTTGGAAAACAGACGAGGGCGAGTTCATTGGGGAAACGATTCAGTAAATCCTGCGCGATCGTGGAGGGGTGGTGGGCGATGGCTTCCACTTTGCAATCGGGACAGGTCAAACGTCCGATTTTGGAGAATAGCAACCGGAGATAATCCGAAATTTCACTGGTGGTGCCGACGGTGGAGCGCGAAGTCCGAATCGGATTTTTTTGTTCCAGGGCAATTGAGGGACGGATATTGGTGAGTCGGTCCACATCAGGGCGTTTGACGCGGTCCAGGAACATGCGCGTATAGGATGAGAGCGATTCCACATAACGCCACTGGCCTTCCGCAAACAGGGTGTCAAAGGCCAAAGAGGATTTTCCGGATCCTGACACACCGGTGATGACGGTGACGGCGTTGTGTGGGATACGGAGGGAAATGTTTTTAAGATTATTTTGCCGTGCGCCTTCAATGATCAGGTCGGCATGGGAGGAACTTGAGGGTGAACCTGGTTTTTTTGATGACATATTCTGGGATGCTGACCATTCGGATAGTAAAAACAACGAATAATGGTTGTACCCTGTTCACCCCCTTCTCGCCAAGTGGCTTGAAGAGAAGGCATCCACTCCCAAAATCTATTTTGTGAACTGATAAGGAGGAAGAAGAAACCTGAGCTTACAGCCGTCCTAATGTATCACCCAGCCAGACAGCGGCTAGACCCACGAAGACATGGATGATGATATTGGTGGAGGCTTTGAGCATGGCCCCGTCTTTCAGGAGGGCCAGGGATTCAAAGCCGAATGTGGAGTAGGTCGTGAATCCACCCAGAACTCCAATAAACAAAAAAATTCTGGTGTCCGTTCCTAGCATATTCCGGGACTCGGCCAAGCCATGGAGTAACCCGATCAGGAAACAGCCCAGGATGTTCACGGCCAATGTGCCAATCGGAAAGGCCAGAACCGGACTCAGGCGGTTAAAGAAGCCGGAGATCACAAATCGGCCTACCGACCCTAAGAACCCACCCAGACCTACCCAGAGGAGTTGAGATAATCCGTACGGCATCATGGTGGTGTGTGTCGGTTAGGCGTTTCCCTCAGGATGAAGGGAAGGCAAAGCTTGGCGTGGGACGAGCTGAGTGGTGAGGCATTTATGGGAGTCAATCCTTTGTCTTCCTGATGGTTTTTGATGACTTTTTTCGAGGAGCCTGTTTTCGTGCCGATCCATTGACAAACTTTTTGGCTTTAGGCGGAAGGACCACATTGGGATCGGCCCAGAGTGCAATTCCGCCAAGAAGACCGGCCGTGTTTGAGACGATTGTGGCATGAGGTGGCAACGGAATGGTGACTTTTTTGCCATTGCCCCCGCCTATAAACAAATGGTCGAAATTAATGACTTGATCTAATATATCAATCGCTTTGGCCAGACGGAGATTCCATCTCTTTTTTCCGACATTTTTCAGTGCGCTGGCTCCCAATTGCACTTCGTATGTTTGTTGTTTTCGAAAGGGGTGGTGGGCAATCTCCAAATTTGGCACGAGATGCCCATTAATAAATAATGCCGTTCCAAATCCGGTTCCCAGGGTAATGACCATTTCGACCCCTAGGCCTTTGATCGCTCCGTAGCCCTGCACATCCGCATCATTTGCCGCCCGAACCGGTTTATGGAGGCGGTGTTCCAGTTCCCCGACGAGATCGGTTCCAGGCCAGGATGCGTCCAGGTTAGGGGCTGTTTTCACACGCCCCTGATGAATGACGCCCGGAAAGCCCACTGATACTCGATCAAACCGGCCCAGAGTTTTGGCGATATCCGAAATAAGCGGGACGATAGCCTGTGGCGTAGCGGGTTTTGGTGTGACCATTCGTACCCGTTCAGACAGAGGTTGGCCGGACTCATTGAGCAGGAGGCCTTTTATCCCGGACCCTCCAATATCAATGGCGAGGGTAATGGTGGATGCGTGTGAAGCATGTGATGTGTTTTGTGCAGGAGTCATCAACGTTTCTCCTTAAAATAGGGAAAGTGAATGAGGGACCTCATTTACCCTTTCCGGCCGTTATACACCTCCCCGCCGTTTTGGACATATTGCTGGAGGACAGAAGATGCGCTGGTTCGCCTAATATCCATAGTTACGGCAATCCCCCTTTGCTCAAGTTCTACAATCCAGTTTGCCGGCTTTGGGCCTTCGTCAAAACCAACCGCTTCGGCGTCGCTTCCTCTGGCGCCACAGACAATGTGTCGGACGCCGGACCAGGAAATCCCTCCCAGGCACATACTGCATGGCTCGCAACTGGTTACCAGCTCGTGTGTGGGAAATCCGATGGCTCCTAAATTATGGGACCCCACGATTTGCTGTGCCATTAGCATCGCGACGATTTCAGCATGGGCCATTGAACTTTTCGACGAAAGAACAAGATTCACCCCTGGGGCGACGAGTTCTTGAGTGTCCAAGCGGAAAACCCCTGCACCAAATGGCCCCCCGGTTCCATATTGGATATTGAGTTGCGCGAGTGTAATGACCAGGTCCATCCGAGCATCCGGAGTCGGGTATGTCTCGGGTTGTTGTGCAAGATAATCGGTGATCCAGACCGGTAACTCAAGGCAATATGGTTGAATCCGTATAGAAGGGATGCTCATGTCAAGGAGTTAAGGGATTTGAATGATAGAAGGTGTGAAGAATGGTTATAGGATCGTGATGTCGGCCTGAAAAACAACCCGAGGGGCTTGTCCCGTGAAAGGGAGCCCCTCGGATTATGTGGTATAACACCACAAAAAAGTGAACCTCATGTCTAGCATGGCCCATCAGTAGGCTAATGACGCGTTTCTCGTTAATGGTTTGGCCGAATCTTCCAGGTATGAAGGTTGAAAATCCTTCTTGTGACTCACTTCCAAGCTCGGTAGGTTGCTCACTGGCCTATGCCTTTTTAGGCATGCTTGTGTTGGAGCAGGGATGTGATTCGGCAAAAACGAGAAGGCCCGTCAGGAGACTGAGGCGGGTTTTGCCGCCGATGGGCCAAAATAATCCGGTGGAGTAAGGTCGTCCATCTGAGACCCCCTTTCCTCTTTACGGTTTGAAAGGAGATGCACGCTCATTCTCTCCTTCCATTCATAATCGGCTTTTATGAGCGCAGAAGTAATGCTACGCTCGTCAGAAAAATCTGTCAATAGGGTCTAGCCCGTTATCAATTCATGGGGAAGAGACTATGAATCATTTTAGGAGCGAGGTGGTTCTCATCACCGGGGCGTCTTCGGGAATTGGAAAAGCACTCGCTTGTGCGTTGGCGCCACAGGCTCCCAAGCTGGTCCTTGTTGCGAGAGATCGGTCACGTTTGCAGGAGGTCGCACTTGCTTGTGAAAGCCTGGGAGCATCCGTACTCGTCATTCCGACGGACGTGACGGATCCCCATGCCTGTTCGGCCATGATTCTGGAGGCTGTTTCCATATATTCCCGGATTGATGTGTTGGTGAATAATGCCGGGATATCCATGTGGTCGACGGTGGAGGATGCTCACGACGTGGAACTGTATCAACGCGTGATGGCGGTAAATTTTTTCGGCAGCGTGTACTGTACCAAATTGGCGTTGCCGTTCTTGAAGGCCACGCAAGGCAGGATTGTTGCAATCTCCAGCGTTGCAAGTTTGACGGGGTTGCCTGCTCATTCAGCCTATTGTGCCAGTAAGCATGCCATGAACGGATTTTTTGAGTCGCTTCGGATTGAGTTGGCAGGGACCGGAGTCACTGTAACCATTGTGGCCCCGGATTTTGTGCAATCCAAAATTCATGAACGAAGTATCGGGCCCCATGGACAACCCGTTGGGCGCGTTCTCGAAGGACATGCCAAATTCTTAACCGCGGAGAAGTGTGCGGACATGATCATCAAGGGGATGACCAGGCGGGAACGACTGGTGTTTACATCCTGGAGAGGACAATGGGGCCGGTGGATGAAATTAATGAGCCCGCAGATGATTGATTGGATAGCCCGAAAGGGCATGGCCGATGCTGATCGGCATTAACGGGACATTCCTTTGCCGCTCTAGGGCATGGCATAAGACACTCGTTCAATCTGGTGGCCTTTTTCTCTCAGCAGTGCGAGCAATCCGTCTTTTCCCGCGAGGTGAGCCGCACCCACAATGATCAAGACGTTTTTCTCCTCTTGTAAGAACGATTCTATTTGGGGAATCCAGTTCTGGTTTCGTTGGACGAGAAGTTTTTTGTAGAACAGTGGGTAGGTTTTGAATGACTCCACCAATTGTTCCAACCCATCGAGATTTCCCTGATGCCAGTCTTTCACCATATGTAAAAACGCTTGCTCCCGTTCCTTTGAACCCGCGGCGGCGAGTGATTCCTGAAGGAGCGCATCCTGGATGTTGAACGGAAGAGTATCGAACACATTCAATTGGTCTTGAATGGTTTCCAGCCCGCCCGTGGGTTTTCCGGCATCCTTGGCCATGCGATAGAAATGATTTTCAATTCCTAACTCGGGTCGGAAATCTATGGAGGAATCGAATCGTCCGCTTAACGTGAGATAGAGCACCCAGGGCTTGTATTGTTGGAAATCCTGAATGTTCCCTCCCAAGGTTTTAATTTTCTGTTTGACCAGCGTGTAGGTTTTTGGTGAGAGCACCGTTTCCAGTGTTTTCCCTTTTGAGAGGGTGTACTGTTTTTGGTGTTGAGAAAATGAATCGGGAGAAAAAAGTATTTCCGGATCAATTTCAAAGACGACCTTTTTTGAATTGTAATAAGCATAGGAGAAGGATCTGGTAAGAGGATAATATTCTTCGGCCAATACATGGATCGAACCCAAAATATAGACGGTATTTGTATCAGATTGGATTTTGTAAATCAGGCTGTTGTTGTACCCATCCCCGACCACCTGGCCATTGACCGTCCCAGTTCCCAAAACAAAGAGGATCAGAATGAACAGACAGCGTAGGCGTGTTTTCCTTTGATGGTGATGGAATGCAGCCATTTTAAATCCCCTTGT
>BQIW01000153.1 GCA_021604105.1 Nitrospirales bacterium
TGTTCGAAGAACAACCAATGCGCCTCGGACACGTGCCAACAGAGCAAGTGTGTATGTAAGGGGGATGGTGACTGTCCGAACGGGCAAGCCTGCTTTACCCCCGTTGGGAAGGCCAACTATTGCGCGAGTACGAGTAAGGCCCTGGGAGCCGGTTGTTCGAAGAACAACCAATGCGCCTCGGGTAAGTGTCAACAAGACAAATGCGTGTGTAAGGGGGACGGCGACTGTCCGAACGGGCAGGCCTGCTATACGCCGGTCGGGAAGGCGAACTATTGTGCAAGTACGAGTAAGGCCCTGGGAGCTAGTTGTTCGAAGAATAGTCAATGTGCCTCAGACAAGTGTGAACAGGGCAAGTGTGTGTGTAAATCGAATGGCGACTGTCCCACTGGACAAGCCTGCTTTACCCCAGTCGGGAAGGCGAACTATTGTGCGAGTACGAGTAAGGCTCTGGGAGCCAGTTGTTCGAAGAATAATCAATGTGCCTCAGACAAGTGTGAACAGGGCAAGTGTGTGTGTAAATCGAACGGCGACTGTCCGAACGGGCAGGCCTGCTATACGCCGGTCGGGAAGGCGAACTATTGTGCGAGTACGAGTAAGGCCCTGGGAGCTAGTTGTTCGAAGAATAGTCAATGTGCCTCGGACAAGTGTGAAAAAGGAGAATGTGTGTGTAAATCGGACAATGATTGTCCGGGATCGCAGAAATGTAAAACCCCGATGACCAAAAAGAATTACTGCACGAAATAAGGGCAACCTGCAAGAATTCTCGGCTTTGCCGATCCGGGAGTAGTGAACCCGAAGCAGCATGCCTTGAATCCTGGAATAGGGTGCCGCCTTGGCATTCAGGTTGAATCCAATGCCCCTGATGCCGTATTCCGTTAAGAAATTGACGCAGATGACCGAGTGTGTGGTGGCCGTATTGGTCATGATGAGGAATGACCCTCATCATGAGCAAAAAATCGAGCATGGTTGATATTCACGCCATGGTAGAAACTCAACATCCCTCGGATAGAATTAGATAGCGGAATAAAATTTCTTAGGTCGGAGCCCGCTGGCTGTTTTTATCGTATTACACCTACCTCCCTCGTCCAGATGAAGCCGGGAGACCACTTTTTCGGTATGTGGTCCATGCGGATCTCGTTCACACAAAATGAGAGTAATCCTGTTTGGAGACTGAAATTTCATTTCAAACCGAAAGGCTGGCCACAAGGGCAATTTCAGGTGTTGAATTGGATTATCGGGATGGCAGTTCAATTTCACGATGATCTGGGGCTGAGCTCATGTCGAAAACGCAACCAACCATCGATGAGCCAGGGCTTGTTCAAAAATATGTCACTGGTCAATTCCGGTATTCTTTTGAGGTTCCCAAGCGGTGTTGGAATAAGTGACGATTCGGTAAGCCATTCCCTCCATGAGAAAGCTCGGACGAAGGCAGGGCAGGAGGCTGGAGTATTCCGTGGATACGTTTCAGGAGGTTGCTGAAATAAGCTGCCGTGAGGGAAGATGTGAGTATACTCATTTACACAAACCCCAGGCCGTTTGTGTGGATGATATTTTTCCGAGGCTTTCCGGAGAAAATCAATCCGTCTCTAAGCGGTCTTGAGATGGCTATGCTTTGGGAATAAAGGGGATGCTCTTTCGATGAAAGACACGAGTGGGTATTTGGTCATGAAAGAATTAAGAAGCCTGATGCTAGTCTTCGGAATGACCTTTCCTTTTCTGGGATGTGCCACGGAAATGGTGCCATTGCCTGCCAGTCTTTCCGCCGATCAAACCATCGTGTTTGGGGAAATCCAAACGAGTCTGACCGGACCGACAACCCGATGGTATGCTCCGCAGGTTCGATTTTTTGAACTCATGAACCACACGACGGAAGAACGGTTTCGGGTGGATGTCGAGGCGGCCGATTCGCCATTTTTTCTTGCACTTGCGCCAGGCGAGTATGAGTTGGTGCGGGTCCAGATTAATGAAGGGGCTTTCCGATCTATGGCCCAATTGAATTCGACGTTCCAGGTGCGGAAGGGTGGATTGAATTATCTGGGAAAATGGGAAGTGAAAGTTCACCCTCCGACGTATCTTCGGTTGATTGATGTTTCCGTGGAAACTGATTTAGAGGACGCCAAAGCCGAAGTTCGTTCACTGTATCCTGATTTAGCGGGTCTTCCCATCCATTTGCAAATTCCGACACCTAAGGATTCGGAAACGCGTTTAGTGGAAATATCTCCTTATCCTCGGGTATGGTGGTTTTGCCGCCATTTAACCTGTTAATTTTGATAAGAGAAACATCAGGTCCTCAAGTTGGATGGCAGAGGGACAATGAGGATCCAAAAGGCAGTTCCGTCAATAGCCGCCAATGAGGTTTTCTGGGAATAGGGAAGAGGTGAGAGAGCACAATCCTGCCGAACTTGATAATTGGAAAGTACGAATGAGAAGATTGTCGTTTGTTTTTATAGCAATTTTAGGTTTTTTCGCAATGGGATGCGGTTCTTTCCCTCAGGAACAACTGAATGAATGGAAAGGCCTGCATCGTGAAGAGCTTATTCGGGTGATGGGGCCGCCGATTACGCAAACGGCCCTGCCTAACGGCGGACAACGATTGGAATTTATTCAACGGATTACTCGCCATCCATTGGGTGGTGAAGTGTATGGCACATCGTATGAGTGTCATAAAACGTTTGACCTCGATGCCGAAGGTATCATTCAAAAAGCCGTTTCTGAACCGGCGTGTTGATCAAAAATCACTCACACCGCATTGTTCCAGAAAACCCAAAACAACCCGTGGGATGGCGCGGGATTTGACCCTTAATCAGGCCATCCGGCTCAATCGTGGGGAGGGTTGACCAATGTCCCGTAAATATCTGGCCTTTGATATCGAAACCGCAAAGATTTTGCCAGAAAATTTCGTTGACTTACATGATCATCGGCCCCTCGGTATCACCTGTATGGCGAGCTGGTGCAGCGATGAATCCTCGGCGGTGACGTTTTTCTCGAAAAATCCAGATGGAACTCCTGCGGCACAAATGACCAAGGCGGATGTTGCCGCCTTTGTCGAGCATCTTAAAGCCAAATTGCAGGAGGGTTATACCATTATCACCCACAACGGGCTGGGATTCGATTTCGTGATTGTGGCCGAAGAATGCGGCCAGGTTGATGATTGCCGTGAATTGGCGATGAGCCACGTGGACATGATGTATCACTTCTTTTGCGGAAAAGGGTTCCCTATTAAGCTCAATGCCGCGGCGAAGGCCATTGGTGTGAGTAAGCCTGCGAATGTGGATGGCTCCGTCGCCCCGAAGTTGTGGAAAGATGGCGACTTCCAGACGGTCCTGGATTATGTGGCTCAGGATTGTCGGTTAACGTTGGATGTAGCCGAAGCCAGCGAACAAGCGAAAAAGATAAGTTGGATAACCGGACGTGGCACAACATCCCATTTTGAATTGCCTGGTGGATGGCTGACCGTTCAAGAAGCCTCCAAGTTACCTCTGCCTGACACGTCATGGATGGATAAGCCATGGCCGCGATCAAAATTTACGGTGTGGTGGTGAGCGTGGAAGATACACATTTGCGTGTGTGAATGAACATAGAAAAAGAAAGGAGAGAGTATGTCTGTATTGATTGGGAAAAATTCGGTGGTCAGCGTCAATTATAAGCTCACTGACGATGCCGGTAAGGTGTTGGATAGTTCAGATGGGTCAAAGCCAATGGTGTACTTGCATGGTGCGGGGAATATCATCCCCGGTCTGGAGAAAGCGCTGGCAGGTAAAGGAGAGGGGGATGCTCTGAAGGTCAGGATCGAGCCTGCCGATGCCTATGGAGAGGTGATTCCTGACGGGATCAAGAGCATCGAAAGGGCTGCGTTTGAGGGGGTCGAATCGGTTGAACCGGGAATGGTCTTTGAGGCCCAGGCGCCGGACGGCGCGACGCAGCAAATTATGGTGGTGAAAGTCGATGGGGATACAGTCACCATTGATACGAATCATCCACTGGCCGGTATCCCGCTCAATTTTGATATTACAGTTTTGAGTGTGCGAGAAGCCACCAAGGAAGAACTCGAGCATGGGCATTCACATGATGGTGATGGCCATAGTCACTAGATCGTCCTAGGCGTGTAAGGTATTAATCAACAAAAAATCTGCTTTTATAACTAAGTATTTTTAAATGTACGGGAGATGCCGGGTTTCGGACCGGCAGTCGAGGTCCTTTTGTTTCGGCAAAAGGACCCAAAACCATTGACGCCCCGTCCGGCCTTATCAGATAAGACGATCTCAGGGCTTGGGAGAGCGGGCCAACTCGCTGCGCTCAAACAAGGCCCGCCATTTGATAAGAGCGTTCGTCTCTAGGGCCGACCGGCAGGCGTCGATGAGCAGAGCTACCCGGACAAGAGGACTGTGGAAATTCTATGGATTAACTATCAATAAAGACAATTCAAGATTCCAAAAGAGGAACCGCGGATTGTATTGGCATTATTGCTGCTAAGATATACTATATTGACTATGAACTACGCAGATATCATCACCATCGAGCCTGGGAAACGCAGTGGGAAACCCTGTATTAGAGGCATGCGTATAACTGTCTCGGATGTATTGGAATTCTTGGCTTCAGGGATGACTGAAGACGAAATCATTAGCGATTTTCCTGAATTGACTAAAGATGATATCCATGCCTGTCTGTCGTTTGCCGCCGATCGTGAGAAAAAGCTTTCTGCTCCCGTTGTTTGAAGCTGGTTTTTCGGCCAGCGTCTTTCCTTCGAATTTCCTCCTGGTATTAATTCCGCTCTCCCTTTTAACCCAAATGATCCAATGTTGATTCTTTTGTTGAAATTTTAGTACTAGTATAGTACTATTTTGTTATGCCCAAGAAAATTGGTTCGCTGATTCAGATGCTTAAGAAAGCTGGGTTTATCGATCGTGGGGGAAAGGGCAGCCACCGGAATTTCAAGCATCCGAGCGGAGCAAAGATCACAATCAGCGGGAATCCAGGGCATGATGCGAAGAAGTATCAGGAACGAGACGTTTCAAAAGTCATTCGTGAGGTGACCACATGAAGGTGAGTGATCAATACATCAAAATTGTGGAATGGTCAGAGGAAGACCAGTGCTATGTGGGCACATGTCCAGGTCTGATGCTTGGTGGAATTCACGGGGATGATGAGGCCAAAGTGTATAAAGAACTTTGCCAAGTAGTAGAAGAGTGGATTGAAATTTATCAAAAGGACCAAGACCCTCTTCCTGAATCCACTGCAGGGAAAAACTATTCAGGAAAATTCGTTGTCAGAGTTGGAAGAGATCTGCACAAGGCTTTAGCTATAGATGCTCTTCGTCATGGAGAAAGCCTTAATTCCTACTGTGTCAACAAACTCCAAGAGAATAGACTCCCTGACGAGCGAAACAAGCGAAAGCAAGTGGGTACTCGAATGGTACGTGCATCCCCTTCCTCAAAAAAACGCTGATCCAACATAAATAAAAGCCCTTGAAATGGGATTGATGTTTGAGGGTAAGGCCTCAGATGATATTTCTCAACCGATTATGGTGGTGCAAGTCGATGGGGATACAGTCACCATTGATACTAATCACCCCCTGGCCGACATCGTGCTCAATTTTGATACGAAAGTTCTGAGTGTGCGGGAAGCGACAAAGCAAGAACTTGAGCATGGGCATACCCATGAGCACGGGCATGACCACTAGTTTCCGGAGGGCAAAAGTTCTTTTAAATTAGTGAAGAAAAGCTCAGTTTTCAGTTTCTATTCGAGTATTTTTTTAATCTTTGGTACATGTCGGGTCTCGGCCCGACAGCCGAGGTCCTTTTGTTTCGGCAAAAGGACCCAAAACCACTCACGCCCCGCCCGGCCTCATCAGATATGGCGGACGCAAGTCATGGAGGAGCGGTCCAACTCGCTGCGCTCAGACAAGGCCCGCATGTAGATAAGAGCGTCCACCATTAGGGCCAGGACGGCAGGCGTCTAACGCTTAGGAGAGAAAAGTGGGGCCTATTGATTGGAAGTCATAATAGAGGCTTTGCAATGGCTTGCGCGGGAGTGTAGCATTCGCCAGAATCTGGGATTTACCTATGGCCATGCACACCAGAAGGATATTGAAAAAGCATGCCCCGTATCATGCCGAAAGGCTCTCCAGGGACATTTTGATTAACTGAATCCAAAAATATACGAACAAATATGCGCATTGGTTATCCAAAATTGGTCTACCTAGATGAAAGGTTTTTAAGTTGGAACCTTTGGATCTCATCCTGGGTTGAGAATGACAGAGATGTTAGAGCTCGTGCAGAAGCTCTCTTGGAGAGGTCTGAGTCTCACATCAGAACTCACAAGTTAAAAGATTGTCGGGCAGATTGCCTTTTGACTTTAAAAAGAGCACTGAATCAGCGTTTGAAAGCACTTGAAGAAATACATGAGTTTAAAAAACTCGACATACCTGATAAACCTAAAAACTACTTTGAACTCATGGAGAAAATTGGAATCGTACGGCCACTTCTTCTTAAGAAGCTTTTAAAGATTAGAAACAGTATCGAGCACGATGACACTGATCCGCCTAGTTATAATCAATGTAAAGAATTTGTCGACGTGGTTTGGTATTTTCTTAAAAGTACCAATAAGCTTGTTTCAATAAAGCCAACATACTACGTAACATTCCAAAAATTGAATGGCGATGGGGTGGAAACGGAGTATAGCGGGGAGCTTAAGGTAGAACCCAATCATTTTGAAAGAGTAGAAATATGTGGATGGTTTCCAAAGAGTTATTTAAATGAAAACGCACGAAGAATTAACTGTATTCCGCTAAATGCTGATGCTATGCATACTAAAGGAGAACCGTGGCCTGATAACAAAGAGCACGGGGAATACGGGGGTAAAATTCTCACAAATACGTGGGTTAGTGGTCATATGAATCTTTCAGCTACACAAAGATTGGATCTTGTTAGGAAAATAATGAACATCTAAGACCAATAAGACCCTTGCTTGGACAAATTTCCTCACCGCTTCGCGCTCCGTATTAGTGCTCGAATTTCGTCGTGCAGTTTCTTAAATCATACCCAATAAATAGGAACACAAATCCTAGGCGAGTCATTGAGGCGTAGTTTACTGTCTCTTCCCATGAACGGCGCGGAAGAGGCGGAGTTGGCCGTAATCGTAGAGGTTGCCGAGTAACTCTTTGGCGCCGGTGAGATTTTCAAACCCTGTTTTCCCAAAAGCCACTGTCATTCTAATTCCTGCTCTGGTGTTCGGAGAGGGGCGGGGGCTACCGGCCTACCCGCTTGGATAGATTGTTCCAAGTCCCCATTGATAGTACTGGCCGCTCATCCCCGTTGATTGGCGATACCGCCAACAGGAAATCCCCTTTAAATAAGCGTAGTGTTTTTTGTGATGGTGCTACTCAGGGGCTTTGCCCTTGACCATTGGTTGAATCATCCCTGGCCAGAACGTGCGCGACTTACTAATGGGAGGGTCTTTTGTATTTACGGTTTTCGACCGTGGGTGAAATTTTTGGCTCCGTGGTACTTTCCTTTTTGAATAACCAACCGATGTATTCTTCATAACCACACATTTGGAGGATGTTATGAATTTAGTCGGTCAAAGAAGAAAAAGAACATCGGTATGG
>BQIW01000154.1 GCA_021604105.1 Nitrospirales bacterium
TTGATGGTGTTTTGCTACCCTCTGACATCGTGAGGTCTCTCCTTTTTGGCGGTTGATCTAAGGATGTCTCGCAACACCCATTTCAACCCGAGACGCCGCGTCTTTTCAACGCACCCAAACACCACTTTCAACTATAACTCGCCATACGATCGAGCACCTACTTATCCTGGCCTAAAAGACTCCATTCATCCTATCGATACACAATTCTTTCATTGACAAAGCCGAAGAGCACGTGGTCTTATCGAAAGAGATCCAAGGATCACATTCACTCATCAACCCTTCGCTTTGCATCTCACCGGACGAGGTAAGGGATTAGCGAAAATACATATCAGGTTTATGTAAAAAGGAGACTGGCTGTAATGGATATTTTTGGAAAAATTCCCCTGGTGGAAATTCCGGTTCATGTGACCCCGGATCAGAAAAAATGGCTGGATAGAATGGTAGAAGAGGGAAAAATCGCGATTCCTCCTGGTGGAACGCTGGAAAAAGGTTCTGTAATTTCTATGTTTATCAGAATGCTCATTCACAACGCCATGGAAGAACAGATGCGCCAAGCCGCCATCGACGCCGAAGACGAAGATGACGATGATGAATAGAGAGCTAATAAAGGTCCCATTTAAGACCTTTCTATTGCCAACGCATCTAGCTCCTTATATTGATTGTCAAAATCTTTCAACTGTTCATCAATATTGAGTTCGAAAAGTTTATTAATAAATCCCAGTCCATGGTTTAGATATCTTATGGCTTCCAGCAATTCCGCCCGCAAGTCTTCATCCTCTTTTGGCCCCCATTCAAAACCAATAACCTCGTTTTCCTCACTCTTCATAAAAAACTTATCAAGAACTCTTGGGGATGAATGAACATCCTGAGAATATAATCGATAAGCACCAACATACAGATGATGTAATTCTATGTCTTTTGCCCATTCCTCTAGATTTCTTTGAACATTTATTCCTCCTAACGTCTCTTCAATTTTCTTTATGAGTTCATCCGTTAGTTCCGGTTTAATGTCATCGAATACATTTGTAGATGCACTTCTAATCGACCGAACAAGCTTTAATCTGTCCTTTTCACCAATTTTGGCATATGCATGAACAAATTCATAAGATTCACAAATCTTACCCAACACGATTAGACTTTCCAGCGCAACTCTTAACATCGAACATCCTTGCGATACCAATCCTTTTTCAAAAAGAATCACTGCTGCTTGGACATCATTGAGTAATTTGATCAACAAACAACCGGCAAAAAGCTGTTGCCCATCACGAATATGGATTTCCAAACGATATTTTGTTTGCTGACCAAACCTATTGAGGTCTTCGACTAATTTAAAAGAGAGATGATTTTTTGCCCGAATCTCCTCGCGATATTTCTCTATTTCCGGTGAGAGAAAACCTTGATCGTCAAGGCTCATTAACCGACCCGCCCGTAATAAATCACCATCTACTTCCCTTCTAATTTCGATAATTTATCCAAGGGCTTTATTGGAAAACTCCGCGAAGTTCAAGCAGATTATATGGCCCGGATTTTAGGCAAGTTTGGCACAGACGGATTTAACTTCGGTATAGAGATCCAATGCCTCGTGCCCCATTTCGCGTCCCCAACCGGATTGTTTGTACCCGCCAAAGGGGAGGGACGCATCAAAAATATTATGGCAGTTGATCCAGACAGTCCCCGCCCGTAATTGGGCAGCCACACGATGAGCCTTACTCAAATCTTTCGTCCAAACCGCTGCTGCCAAACCATAGATATTATCATTAGCCTTGGCAATCACCTCTTCCACGTCGGTAAAGGGTTCAGCACACACGACAGGGCCAAAAATTTCCTCTTGAATAACCTTCATGGTTGAGTTGGTATTGACCAACACGGTCGGTTCAATGAAATAACCTTTGTCTCCAGACCGTTTTCCCCCCGCAACCGCTTGAGCACCTTCAGCAAACCCCGACTCCAAAAATCCCAGGACACGGTGTTGTTGTTCATCAGAAACTAACGGCCCCATTTGAGTAGTAGGATCAAGTCCCGGTCCTATCTTAATTTGTTTGGCTTGATCGGCAACACCTGCCACGACCTTTTCAAAGATGCTCTTTTCTACATACAGCCGTGAGCCTGCAGCGCAACATTGGCCATGATTAAAGAAAATCGCACTCGCTACTCCGGGTATTCCCGTTTCCAGATTAGCATCCGGCAAGACGACACTTGGTGACTTGCCACCAAGTTCCAATGTGACTTTTTTAAGATTTCCTGTTGCAGCATTCACAATAAGTTTGCCAACTTCGGTCGATCCAGTAAATGCAATTTTATCCACATCTGGATGCGCAGCTAAGGCTGCACCTGCGGTTTCCCCATAGCCGGGAACAATGTTCACGACTCCTTCGGGAAATCCTGCCTCCATGAACAATTCTCCCAAACGCAAGGCGGACAAAGGTGTCTGTTCGGCCGGTTTCATTACTATAGTACATCCCACGGCCAAAGCCGGGCCAAGTTTCCATGCCGCCATTAACAGAGGAAAATTCCAAGGAATAATTTGCCCGACAACTCCAACCGGCTCACGAAGGGTATAGGCTAGGAATTGAGACCCAGGCATATAGGGAACCGAAATAGGAATGGAATTGCCTTCAATTTTTGTTGACCATCCCGCCATGTATCTAAACAAATCAACAGCCAATGGAACGTCTGCTGCCCGCGCAATGGTTAACGGCTTGCCGTTATCCAGAGACTCTAATTGAGCAAATTCTTCTATATTCGACTCCAGAAGGTCCGCCAACCGCCATAGGAGTTTGCCGCGGTCAGACGGCGTCATCTTTCGCCATAGGCCTTGGTCAAAGGCCGTTCTGGCAGCTTTCACGGCAAGAGCAATATCCGGCTTGTCGCCTTCCGCCACCTCCGCCATTACTTCACCCGTTGCAGGATTAAACGTGGAAAAGGTTTTCCCTGATTGTGCGTTGACCCATTGACCATTTATCAGCATTTTACGTGGATGGGACACAAAAGATTGGATAGCCGGATGAAGGCGTTCGGTTGAAGTCGCCATACTCATTTGGGCACCTCCTTTTTTTTCAGAAAAAACCATCTGTATCGAATTTCAAGAACCAGGCCTATGAATTGCTTTAAAAACATAAGGGGGTTGAAAATCTGATATTGTCGCTGTTTCCCTTCTTGCCGTCGACTTCACCTATGACAAGGATTTAGAACCACCTCTTATTATGGCGACGATTCAATATCTAGTGCAAACCTTCGTCCGTTAGGTTGTCCTTTGGTGTCTTATAATAAACCACTTTTGAGCAGTCTTTTGAAATTGGTCGTGATACGATGCCTTGCCTATTATGCGAACTTTTCCACAAAATTCCATTATTTCCAATGGATATAGACAGGTAGTGGTGTTAAAGATAGCTGTTAATTGTTTCCGGAATTTACAATCACGGACTGTTGAATATTTTTTAAATAACCGCAGAACTCCCCCACGCGGAAAAATAATGCTCAAAAAAAACCTACCCCGTAAGCCCACGCGGCTTTGCCCAACCGAGGGTACGGCGGAATACGTGAGCACGGCCAAGGTCAAGAACCAGGCCGACAGGTTTTTTACCATTCCTAATCAGGACAATGGATGGAAGACATCTTTGGGCCATTCCTAGCAAAAAAGGCTGATAGGTCAACCATGAGGAGATTGGCTTGGCAATCAATAAACCAAACGCCAACCCAAATTATGGCCTTGCAACAATAAGGAGACTATCTTAGTGTAGGAAAGACCTCTTGTGCGGCAGCAATCGTCTGGTGAATGTGCCTATTGGTGTGAGCCGTTGAGAGCAACATGGCTTCAAATTGAGAGGGAGCCAAATATATTCCATGATTGAGCATTCCATGAAAAAATTTTGCGTATCGTACAGTGTCTGACTTTTTAGCTCCGGCGTAATCCGTAACAGGTCCTTCTGTAAAAAATCCACCCAACATGGAGCCAACTCGAGTTTGATAGTAGGGAATCCCTGTTTTCTTAGCTGCTTCGCCTAATCCCTCGGCCAACACTTTGGATCTTTTTTCTAATTCTTTATAGGCTCCAGGTGTTTGAAGGATTCGGAGAGTCTCTAGTCCAGCAGCCACTGCCACTGGATTCCCGGAGAGAGTTCCAGCCTGATACACAGGACCAGCCGGGGCAATCATTTGCATAATGTCCTTTGTGCCTCCATATGCTCCAATAGGTAAACCTCCCCCGATGATCTTCCCTAAAATCGTGAGGTCAGGAATGACTTTATAGAGGGCTTGCGCTCCCCCCGGATTCACTCTAAAACCAGAAATGACTTCATCGAAAATTAAGAGAATATCGTACTTTTTAGTGATCATTCGCAGCCATGGCAGGAATTCATCCGACGGAGGAATCACCCCCATATTTCCTGCAATAGGCTCTACAATAATAGCGCCCAAATTTTGGGCATGTTTATGAATGATTTTTTCGGTAGTTTTAATATCGTTATATGGTGCAGTCAATGTATGGCGGGCAAACGATTCTGGTACGCCAGGGCTATCAGGTATCCCTAGTGTAGCCACTCCTGATCCGGCTTTAACGAGTAAATGGTCGGCATGTCCATGATAGCAGCCCTCGAATTTCAATATTGAGTCACGTTTAGTGTAAGCCCTGGCTAAACGAATTGCGCTCATAACGGCTTCCGTCCCTGAATTTACGAGACGAACTTTTTCAATTGAGGGAACCATCTTGATGATACTTTTGGCTAACTCCACTTCTCCTTCGGCTGGGGCCCCATAGCTCGTCCCACGTTTCGACGCACTGATGAGAGCCTTTAATACCCGTGAATTTGCATGACCGAGAATCATAGGCCCCCAAGATAAAACATAATCCAAAAATTTATTGCCATCCACGTCCTCTAACAAAATTCCTTTAGCTTGCTTTATGAATAAAGGATCTCCCCCGACTGAGCGAAAAGCTCTGACGGGACTGTTAACACCACCTGGAATAAATGAATTCGCTCGTTGAAATAATGCACGGGACTTTGTTGTTTTCACGGGTTTTTTTCCTCTATCTAGAAACAATTTGAAATTTTATTTGAGCCGTCTTTATCCTAAAAAGAAAATCTACCAAAGCATTTTTTAAAAAAATTCCCCTTCCAAAGAATTCACAAATTTACTTTTCCCATTTTCCTAAATATTCATAACTCCCCGTCATTATAATAAAACGTTTAATTTTATCCATCTTCAGTTTGACTCTAATTTTACAGAGCTTTATCGCACCACTACTGTTTCACTTACGAAGCATCCTGCGAACCAATTCCCCCATCTTTTATTTTCCAAAACATAGGAACATTCTTGTTAGGTTCCATGAATATATTTTCTTATGTAATTCCAATTTTTTAACGAAAACAATTATCTCACCAAATTCAGAAATATTCCTGACTTCTTTCAATACTTGTAGTGCAAAATTTTCCTATTTATTTTTTTACCGTTTAACCGAAAATTCTAGAATACCGTCAATAATCAACAATTTTTAAATCACAATGGGACAAACTGATGTATTGTGAACAACGGAGAAAGAATGAAATAACAATTCTTGATTGTTTTGGAAAATTTGATGAAAGTGATACTAACCAATTTATTCAGTGGCTTGAACAATTACAAAATCATGGCATTAGACATTTAATTTTAAATTTGTCCCCATTGTACTATTTGGACCCTAAAGTGGTGAACCTTCTTTTTTTTGCGCAGCAATTTCTTCAAGCGAATTCAGGGACGTTTTCATTGGTAAGCCCACTTAGTTCGGTAAGAAATGAACTTGTTCGAGGGAAAATTCCTCCTACCATACCCACCTTTGATAATATGTATGATGCTATGCATCGACCACACTGTGCTTTTAATGAATGTTTGTAGTTCGTCCCCGAAATTAAACCACCTGTCTGCCTTGTTTCTGCCGATATTGACGAGTGCTCTACTGAAACACTTGACGGGGCCGTTCCTGGTAGTCTCATTGGATCCATCATTGATCCCGGGCCGGCTTCCTCGAAGCTACCCCATTGATGTTGACAGACGCCCTCTTCTTTGAGACTTCAAAAATTCATTCAACGAACCCATTCTGTCGCGGTATGTACGGGAGAATTAACTCCTGACCCACACGACTGTCTCGAAAGGCTTGGGAAATCAGGCGCTCTGAAAGATTAACCCGTTTTTACTTCGAAGAATCGTGCTGGAACCAACGGGACGAAGGGTGCTGAAACGAATAGGCAAGCCGCTAGGATTACGCGTTCCGTTTTCAGCGCCCGTCCGCGCACGGCAAACACATCCCCAATCAGCTCTCTGATTATGACAATCCCTCACGGCAGTCAAAGTCCCTCACCCAGCCTGCCCATAGGGCATATGCGTCACATCTCGGGCTCAGCAACCCTTATTCCCTGTCGCTCGACTCCGACGGCCTTGCCCTCGAGACTATAAAGGGGTGCTCCGTTGAAGTCCTAACCAGCGCTTGAGGCCTCAGGCCCGATACACAGCCTTGTGAATATTGATCTGTCCAGGCCGATGGCATACTAAAGTCCCTTGGCGACGATACCTGTACATTGAATACAACCGAATGAGGGGTTCCAGGTTAGCGCCAAACTCTTCAATGAGGGTTGCCCGAGCCAGTTTCCTGTCGTTCATCCGCTGCAGTGCTGATCGGCTGACCTGGAGAAGAGGGCAGGCTATTCGTTCCGGGATGGCTGGCCTCGTGGCTCCCACACCTCGTACTTCCCCCACCCTAAAGTGTTCGGGTTGAAGTCCTCCCCTCACACGTCAAGCTCGACCACTAACGCCCCCATCTTTGGTTTCAATTTTTGGCTCGGCTCTTGTTGCCGTGTCTCTTCATTCTTATGACGACAACAGAAACAGTTTTCCCAACCACAAAGAAATTCACCTGGCTAGCCTTCGACCTCCCTGACCCTGTGGCCGTGCGGCCTCCGCCACCGATCCTCCTCTTTCAGCATCCGCAGGACAAGGCCGCTCTTGTTTCCTTGTCCACCGTTAAAGAGATTCTTCCTGGTAAAGGGCTTTCACCTTTAACATCGGAGTTATGACTTAAATGGGTCTCCCTTTCCAGAATTTAAACTTAGGATGGATTTCTTTTAAAAAGAAAAGCCCAGGGATTTTTCATCCCTGGGCTTTTCCTATTTAAATCTCGGCAACGACCTACTTTCCCACAGCCTCACGGCTGCAGTATCATCGGCCCTGGAGAGCTTAACTTCCGTGTTCGAAATGGGAACGGGTGGTGCCCCTCCGGTAAGGTCACCGAGAAAGTGTTTGAAAATAGTAAATATTAATTTAAAAGCATTTAATTATGCCAATTTTTTAAATCAAACTTACCTATTTAACTAGACCATGTCTATCAAGAACAAATGTTGTTAAGTCGCACGGCCGATTAGTACTGGTTAGCTTCAGGCCTTACAGCCCTTCCACACCCAGCCTATCAAACTCGTAGTCTACAAGTGGCCTTTAGGGAGGTTACCCTCCGTGTGATCTAATCTTGAGGCTAGCTTCCCGCTTAGATGCTTTCAGCGGTTATCTAAACCGGACATAGCTACCCG
>BQIW01000155.1 GCA_021604105.1 Nitrospirales bacterium
GCCCTTGAACATCCTTATTATTCAACACTCCCTTGCATGTCAGCCGATCTCGTTCTTCCGCACATGGAGTTGCACATCTCCATTGCTTTCTGTTCAGCGTGGGCACCAACGTTGTAATTGATTATGTGGGAAAGAGATAACCGGTAGGAAATACCTTCAGCCAGGGACCCATCCCCGGCGCCAAATACAGCGCTGATCAATCTGTCGACGCTAAGCAGCGTCTCGAATGAATCCACTCTGCTCTCAATGAATGGTCCCCGTACTGTCGGAAGGCCCTGTTATGGAATCAAGTCAATGGCCAACCCCATGCGGAAATAACCCCAAAGCCGGATGTGCCTAAAAGTTTGATTGCCAAGGATACCGGACAAGTCCTCCGGCATTCGATCGGAAGATCCAGTTATGGAGCAAAACCTGTGGCCGCAGTCTCCGTCCATCCGGTCGGATAGGAATTTGATCGTGCCCTTATGGAGTGGGGCTCATATACATGTTCATAGAGGGTTTGGGAATAGAAGCGCCGAGACTTGGCAAATCCCAATTTACAGAACAGGTTCAAGGTCCGATACACGGTTCCCAAAGATATTCTGTGGCCTTCTTCGAAAAGTACCCAGTACAAAGCTGGAGCCGTGACATGATTGTGTCCCGCAAATGCGGCAAGAATCACATCTCGCTGCTTGCTGGGTTTCAACCGATGGCGGATCAGACAGGCATGCCATTTGGGAACCGGTGGAAGGGAAATAAAGTCTTCGCAGTCAACACGGAAGGCATCAAAGGCGGTTTTCGCATTTATCATGGTCAACACTCCTACGAATGTACGAGGTGGTCTGAAGAGGATTCCTTGATGAGTTAGACGAATCAATCGTGCGATCCCCCACCATAGGCAGTCAGGATACATGTGCGCCTCGCCTAGACAGTCAGGGGTTTTCAAGGAACACCATCAAGTGAAGCCAGGCGGGACGGAAAAGACAGAAGTTGCAAGTGAAAATGATAATTGGTATCATAAATATTTTAGAGATTTATCTTGACTCTTTCTTCTGATCAAATTGAAGATCTGTTTCATCAATACCGTGACGAACTGACCCGTCGTCTCGTGACCATGGTCAATTCCCGTGATACCGCAGCGGATCTCCTGCAAGAAACCTATGTGAAACTCCTAAGTCTGGTGAACACCAAGGCCGTCGAACATCCCCGTGCACTGTTGCACAGGATTGCCACCAACCTGGCCATCGACTATCTCCGAAAACAGAAAAAACCCTTTCATGCCGTCGATTCCCTGGATGCCGCCATGGAGGTGCCATGCGGGTCGCCATGTCCGGAGCGTGTCGTGCTCGGCAAGGAGCGGTTTCAGCTGTCACTACAGGCCATCGACAAACTTCCTCCACGAACCCGGGAAGCGTTTCTCCTCTACCGTGTCTACGGCTATTCATATCGTGAAATTGCCGGACGCATGGGAATCTCGGATAGCGGGGTGGAGAAGCTGCTCATGCGCGCCTTGGATCAATTTTGTACCTTATTTGATCCTCTTGATTCCGATGAGTGAGGGGATTGGCTCACAAATTCGTCACTAGATATACTAGCCCTTCCTTTCAATACCGGGCATATCGCGGGCAGTCTATGGCATCAACAGACAAACAGTCCGAGCATTCGCCGCACAATGAGGACGAGACGACGTTAAGACAAGAAGCGGTTGCCTGGGTCATTCGGCTGCATAACAGTCGGATGGCTCCGGAAGACCACCAGGCTTTCGAAGCCTGGAAGGCGAAAAGCCCCACACATTTACGGGTGTTTCAGAAAGTATCCGCAATCTGGGAAGACCCGGATCTTCACGCAGCCGCCACTCTACGCGCCCAGGAACCATCATCTATCATTCATCAACCATCCGCGCCACCCCGTCGTTGGCTGCGGCATGCGGTGGCGTTTGCGGCCTGTGCCGTGCTGATCACCATAGCGATCGCGCACTATGATCCGCTGACGTGGCTTCAGGCAGACTACCGGACGGCCATCGGGGAACAACGAACGATTACGTTACCGGACGGATCCACAGTCATACTGAATACACAAACAGCCATTGCCACCTCCTTTGATCAAACGGCTCGACACGTCCGTTTGCTGAAGGGTGAAGCCTCGTTCAACGTCCAACCTGATTCACATCGTCCGTTCGTCGTCGAAAGTCAACAAACCACTACCCGGGCCGTGGGAACGGAATTTATGGTTCGAACTCAGCAGGAACATGAGCAAGTGACAGTGCTTGAAGGAACGGTTGAGGTCAGCAGCCTACATGATCATGATTCGCCCGCCCTGGTATCCGCCGGGTCCCGGGTTCAATTTGAAGACGGACGATTGGGTCGTCCTTTTTCGGTCGATCTCCCGACGGTATCGGCCTGGTTAAACAAGCGGCTCATCGTCAATGGCGTCCCCCTGGAACAGGTGATTGACGAGGTACGCCGGTATTATCCAGGCACTATCGTACTCTGGAATCAACCATTACGCGACATACACGTCACCGGCACGTACAATCTGGAAGATCCCTCCAAGAGTCTCTCCCTTCTTGCCAAGACCTTTCCAACCCACATGCTGAATCTTGCCAACCGGTTCGTAATTCTCTTTTAAAAAAAATTTCTCACAATATTGGTCAGATGACGTGAGGAAATTTTTGTTCGCTTCCGTCTAATCAGGCATACGAACAACACAGGAGGCGACGCATGCTATCAGAGAATGTATCGACAGTTGAACCTTATCTGCGACAACACGCGAAGCGGAAAGATCCGCGAAAGTGGTTTGAGAAAGTGATAGTCGTGGGGCTGCTTCTAGTCATCTTTATCTCACCGGCCATGGCTCAAGAGGCATTCGCTGAGGCAGGAACAACCCAGATAGTCGGATTCGACATTCCCTCTCAACCGGTCGGATCCGCATTAAATGCCTTTGCCAATGCGACCGGATGGCAGATTAGTTTGCCGACGGAACTCGCCGCCGGTCGCATATCCCCGGGAGTCAGTGGCCGGTACACTCCGGAAGTCGCATTGCAAACGTTGCTGTCAGGAACGGGATTGACCTATCAGCTTGCGGATTCCAACGCAGTCATCCTGGTTCCGGAATCGCCATCGGCAGCTGCCCCTTCAGCCCTTCCATCGCCACGTCGGGTGGTCTCGGCGGAACTCCCCCGTTCAAGCAATGGGGCCACCACACCCAAAACGGTGAAGGTGCCGGAGATTGTGGTGAAAGAGGTGCGTGAGCGGGACGACGAAAAAACATATGTGGCCGAAGAGTCGCATACGGCGACCAGAACCGATACGCCGATTCGTGACGTGCCTCAGTCAATTCAGGTCGTCACAAGAAAAGTGATCGAAGAACAGCGAACCTATCGCCTTCAAAACACCCTGGAAAATATTTCAGGAATCAACGCGACGGAGTCCGCAGCCTCTCTCTACGACTCACTCATCATTCGAGGATTCGCTGCCACCGACCGGTCCTATTATCGCAATGGTTTGCTCGATCCCTTCGCCCAGTTTATGGCGTCAGACACCTATAATATCCAGCGAATCGAAGTACTGAAAGGGCCGGCATCGGTACTGTACGGACAGGGAGATCCAGGCGGCATCATCAATCTCGTCACCAACAAAGCCTTGCCTCATGCAGCCTATTCCGCCAGCACCACGTTGGGGAACTATAACTTTTATCGGTCTGAACTCAATGCCACGGGACCGATTAATGCGAATAAGACCCTGCTCTATCGTCTGAATGTAGCGGGCCAAAAGGCGAGTAGCTTCATTGATTATGCCAACCGCGATCTTGTGGCGGTCGCTCCAAGCCTGACCTGGCTTATAGGCTCACGGACCGCCTTCACGGTCGATTTCGATTACATGCGGCGGTGGAGCAACGACCCCTACGGACTTCCGGCGCAGGGCACATACCTCCCAAACGACAATGGCCCCATTTCTCGGCGTACCTCGACGACCCTCGGTAGCTTCAGCACATTTAATCGAAGCTCATACCGGCTTGGCTACGATCTCTCCCATCAATTCAATGGCCAGTGGTCCATTCGCAATGCGTACAGATATTCGATCGTGGAGGATGACAAGGATAACCTGTACGCCGGCTTTGACGGCGTCCTGGAACCTGATCAACGAACCATCCAACGGTTTCAGGTACTCCAGCCGGTGGTGGCCCGCCGGCATGCCCACTCGATGGTGACGAATGTGGTGGGACATCTGCAGTTCCTGAAGATGGAGCATACCCTATTGACCGGCGTTGAACTCCGACAGGAAAAAACCGATCAGTTCACCTTTGCCTTCGGGGAGGCGCCACCGCTGGATCTCTATAATCCCGACTATTCCCTGCGCCCTAACCCTTTTGACGGACCAAGGATCAGCAATGTGGGTGACACCAAAAGCGTCGGGATCTATATGCAAGACCAGGTGACGATTCTCCCGAATTTAAAATTCCTTGGTGGCGTGCGATACGACTATGTCGACCAGTACCAAAAGTTTACCTTTGCAGGAGACTCCACCAAAGATTCGTTGGACAACGATGCCTGGAGCCCCCGGTTAGGATTAGTGTATCAACCGATCGAACCGGTGTCCCTCTATACCTCCTGGACGAGAGGTTTTCAGCCAAGCTCAGCCTCGTCAGTTAATCCTGATGGGGAAACGTTCAAGCCGGAACGGTCCACCCAATATGAAGTGGGGATTAAAGCGTTCCTGTGGGATAATCGCATTTCGGCCACACTCGCCTGGTTCCACCTGACTCGGAAGAATCTGCTGACGCCTGACTCAAATCCTGCGCAGGCAGCCCAAGGGTTCATGGTGCAGTCGGGTGAGCAACGCAGTCAGGGAATTGAATTTGATATCACCGCCCAACTAACCCCTGGGTGGAACGTGATTGCCGGTTACGCCTATACCGATGCCGAGGTGACCAAAGACAACGATCCGACATTAGAGCATAAGCGTCTGGCCAATGTTCCTTACAATAAATTTACTCTCTGGTCCACATACCATTTTCAGGAAGGGGTACTCACAGGATTCGGATTTGGCGGCGGCATTTTCGCATATACCGATCGCAATGCCACTATTTCAGAAGATTTACCCACCATGCCCGGCTATGTCAGGGCCGACGCCGCGTTGTACTACAACCGTGAATTGCCACCCGGAAACTGGCTGGGAGCCAAGGGCGTGAATGCGGCACTTAATTTCCGCAACCTGCTCGATCAGCGATACGTCGCCACGTCATATAACGGAACATCAAGTTTCTTTTTCGGCGAGCCTCTGACGGTGCTGGGAACCGTGGGATTACGATTCTAGGAGTGCCATGCAAGGAGAGATCGCATTGAACATCCGTCAGGAGAAGAAGTTGACGGCCCGGTCACCCTCTCTCTCCAAAGAAAGGTCATTATGAACCAGTCAACGATAAGAATCGTCTTCATCATGATGGGTCTTGCTCTCACTGCCTGTGCCGAAGGTCAGTGGGTGCATCCGACCAGAACCTCGATGGAAACCCAAGAGGATTGGGATACCTGCAAGGCCGAAGTGCTGTCGGGAAAGGAGCATGGGAAAAGTACGTTGGCCGGCGGCATCAACCTGAGCGGCTGCATGCAGTCAAAAGGGTATCGCTACATCGAAGCCCCCCCGCCGCCTGAATCCAGCATGGATACTCCAACGAACCACTGACGCTCTCTTTTTCACTCCAACCGGAATATGATGTGGGAGTGTTGAATAATAAGGATGTTCAAGGGCAAATTTGCCCAGGATAAGATTACTCATCAAAGGCTCCGGGTCGGTTCAACAAAGCATGCCCTGAGTCTTCCCGAAGGGTCCGTCCAGCCAGGCCGCAGCGGTTTGTACGCGCGGAGCGTACGCTTCGTACGTGAGCACGGGAAAATGCCGAGAACGCCGCTGGCGGCTTTTTTCAACAGACCCATAAAAGATTGGCCTCCATTCAACCCCTACTGAGAGACGGAAGCCAACAATCATTCGTCACATGTGGATATCTATCGATTGAGGAAGACTGGGACGACATATTCTGCAGATGTGGGGAAAGATGCTACACTTTCTTTGGGTGTCCGGTTACACTTTTCATTTTCCCTTTCCATTCCTCAAACACGTCCAGATCTTTTAGCCGATATTTCCAGATCCTTTTTCTCCCAGATCTTCAACGTTTCTTCAATTTTTCAACAAAATACGATTCACTCTTTCCAAACCACTCTCCTGAAAACGTCGGCGTAAAGACCTCCAATCCATACTTGGCACACAGATTGAAACTGTTCTCAGTTGTGATGGAACCGAAACGGTATTCTGACACAAACCTGTCGGTTGAAAGACTCACATTGAACACTCCGCTCATGGATTTTATTTCTTTAACAACACCCGATCTGCAGAGGTGACCTGATGAAATGTCCTCGCTGTCATGGGTTAATGGTTATGGATACCTGTCTGAATATGGAAAATATTCATAACACTGTGTGGATTTATGAATGGCGGTGTGTGAATTGCGGGGAAGTCTTTGATTCGAAAGTCCTATCCAATCGCAAAATTTGCCAATACCAATCCTCCACCAGACATGCTCAAGAGGTTGCCTGAATGTTTTACACCCAAAGGGTACCCCATGAATCATTTGCTTAGCCTTCTCCTGCGGAATGGGAGCCTCGCCTTGCTGATCCTGAGTATGGGAATAAGTTCCGGATGGGCTCAGGAACAGGATGTCATAGCCGGGGGGAGACAGCTCTTTCAAAAATTCTGCGTATCCTGTCATGGGTCCCAGGCCAGGGGGGATGGCCCTCTGTCTGAATCTTTGGAGCCCAAGCCAGCGAATCTGACCAGGTTATCAGCCAACCATGGTGGGTCATTCCCCTTTTGGCACGCGTACCGCACGATCGATGGACGCAATCACATTCCGAGTCATGGCACGCGTGATATGCCGGTGTTTGGAATATGGTTCCGGATCCCGGATGATGAAGTCTCGATTGAAACGGAGTGGGCCGACCAAGTACGAGGGCGGATCTGGCAACTGTTGTCGTACCTGGAATCCATTCAGGAGCCATGAGGATGAAGACTCTGACCGTCCATAGATAAACTTCCCCACAGATAAGCGAGCAGGAGGACATCATGCATCAACCATACAAATACC
>BQIW01000156.1 GCA_021604105.1 Nitrospirales bacterium
AAAATGTCGTCTGTTCGCTTCTCCAGAAGCTTCTTGAAAATCTTTCTCCTGCGCCTGTTATTCCAATGCCATAGTACCCATGATGTTATTGTAATCAATACATTGCTACAGCTCGACTATAACCACGGAGAATGTCCTCCAGAGGTTATTGTAGCCGGGGGTCGATGCCAAAATAACAGGAAAGGCCCTGGTAGCTTAAATATTCGTGAATGGCTTCACGCGTAATTTCTTCCTAATCTCGCTGTTGGCACTCTTTCACAATTTATTTCATCGGGCCGTTGCATGAGGCGCACCGTGGTGCCCCTTCGGCAAAGTCCTTAGTTGGCGGTTGAAGCGGAGTTGATCCGGGAGTCGGAACCCGGGCCTCTCCTCGCAAGAGTTTCACCAGGCGTGAGTCGGGAAATCGGAGAACAAGTTTGGGGATGAAAAGGAGTAGCGCGATCATGGCAAGCCCCAGAATCACCGTGAGCCATGTTTCTCCTGTGACAGAACTTCCGGCATAGGTAAGCGCGAGAGTCGGAGGAATCATACCCAGAAAGGTGACCAGTGCAAACATACGAAGAGACATGTTGGTGAGCCCGGCTCCATAACTGATTAGGTCGAAAGAAAAAATCGGCAGTAAACGGGAAAGAAAGACAAAAACCGCCAGGTGGTGGTCTGAACATTTCTCGCAAAAGGCGATGTTCACACGCAGGAGTCTGCTCAGTACTTCCCGTCCCACGGCCCGCCCAATAAGAAAGCTGATAATGGCTCCCAATTCCGCTCCCAGCACCGCATAGGCGGCACCAAGAAACGGCCCGAACGCCGCCCCCGCGGCAATGTCCATCGGCAGGCTCGGAATGGGGCTGATAATCACGGCGAGAGCCATCAATCCCATAAAGAGAAAAGGGGCGGATGGCCCGGCCTGGGAAAGCCACCGGGTGATCCGTTCGGGATGGAATACTTCGCCGATGTCGATGTGCTGCATGGCCAAATAAACCCCTACGGGTAGGGCCAGCAACGCTGCCGCTTTGACCCAGAATGAGGTTGTCAGGTGCCTGGAGGAAAAACGGGAATTCGGGGATGGATTGCGCAAGGTCAGGAGGCCTTCCTGAATATGAGCCTTTTTTTTAGAACGCTAGCTCTCAGCTTCCTACATTTTCGGTTACATCAGAATTGCACTGCGGATATTCTCATGTTGTTGGATGAAGTGCCATCAAAAAAGGAACGTTTAGCCACCTATGAGAGATTATTTCACTTCCCGGGCTTGTTATGATGAGATCAACCAGGTCTTTTCAAAAATTCCTAAGATAGCCAATCCACATGATCTTTTGGGTTGGACGGGTTTATACGAAAAACTGAAACAATCTTAAAGGAGGTGATACCCATGGCTCCAACAAAGCTTTCGTCGGGAAGCCGGTTACCGGAATTCACGCTTCCGCTGGTCAACGGGGGAGAGGTCACATTGGGACAGCCACAGAAGAAAGGGAACTGGCAGGTGGTGTTTATTTACAGGGGGCTGCATTGCCCGATATGCAAAACATACCTCAAAAAACTCGAGGACTTGAAAGGAAAGTTCCCGGCTGTTGGAGCAGAAATGGTGGCTGTCTCAGGCGATCCGGAAGACAAAGCCAAGAAGATGGTTGAAGGAACCGGCGCAACGTTTCCGGTGGCCTACGGGCTGTCTATCGAACAAATGAAGGAACTCGGCCTGTATATTTCCCTTCCTCGCTCCAAGGAGGAAACCGACCAGCCCTTCCCCGAGCCTGCCATGTTTGCGGTGAATCCGGAAGGCAAGGTCCAGTTAATCGATATGTCCAACACGCCCTTCAACAGGTCTGCCCCAGAGGAATTAATTGATACCTTGAAATGGATTCAGGAGAATGACTATCCGATTCGCGGGACGTATGAATAGGGAATCCTAAATCGGGGTGTTATCGATTGGGAGTTTGATCATTAACGGGAGTTTCAGTAAGGATATCGTTAAGCGCTGCCTGGAGCATGGCGGCTGGGGGCGACGGAATGGTGACACCTGTCAGGTGGCAAATGAGGTGGGCGGTGACACTCTCAACGAAATCATTGAGAAAATTCACACGCAGAGCTTGACTCAGGTAGGAGCAGGAAAGGCTAAAGTGGGAAAACCTAACTGGCAATACATGAAATAGTTATTGTTCAAGGCTTGATCCCAAAGCCCAACCACATACAGTAATGAACTGGAACTTCGCCCCCGTTTCCTTCCCCCGTTTCTCTCGACATCCTGAAACGAGAATCTTTGTGTCTTTCTGATCAAAAGGAAGAAGGGCAATGGTTGGCAGACAAAGAGAAAAGATCCCGCCTGCAGATCGGCCTATCGTGGTGACGCTTAAACCAAAAGGCGGGCCTTGTCTGAGCGCAGAGAGTTGGTCCGCCCTTCTATTGCGCCAGGACGATTTCATATGGCTGATCTGGGCGGAAATGGTTTTGGGTCCTTTTGCCGAAACAAAAGGACCTCGACTGCCGGGTCGAAACCCTGTACTTAAAAATGCCATGGATAAGCCACAGCAGATTGAAGAGGGTTTATGTAACGGGGAGGAATGGCAGAATTTGCCGAAAAAGTAAAAACTGTAGCGGCAAACGAACACGCCACGCCAGGAGTCGAGACGTAAAGCATAACTTATTAAAAGGCTAACCCCCCTTACCCCTGAATCTGAATTCCCGTAAGTTCACTCATTCCCCATTTGCAGTCATTCCGGTTCTTCGTTGGCTGAAAGGAATTTTCTTATCCCTGGAATCTTCTTGAATTGGAGAAGACCGGCCCAAAAAGATCATGGAAAAGGAAAGTATACTTCCCCATTCACTCGTGCATGGAAGATAGGAAACATAATTGAAACATAAAATGCCCGACTTAGCCCCTTATTATTGTTATATCGAAAAGCCACAAGAAAAAACGCCTCCCCAATTTCCTTCATCGTAATTAGCCCAACCGCACTAATTCCATCTTTGAGGTTTTTGGCTTCTTGATTTTTTTTCTTATACAGGCGCACTAGCTTTATTGTTTTCAGGAATAGTGATATACACCTAATGCATACTTAGTCAGCTGAAAGAAATCACTTTTTTATGAAGACAGTTTTAATCATTGGTGCTGGACTTACACGCTCCGCACATCCGAAAAATGGGTCAAAGAAACGCCCTCCACTAGATGCGGATTTCTTTGATATTGCAAGGTTAGTTGACCAGAATCTGACAAATAAAGTTTTGGAATGCCTTACCTCTCTTGTAGGCGATTACGCAAAAGTGTTGAGCAGTTCATTCGAAACTGCCTCCACTTATTTGTATATAAAAGCAATAGATTCAAAGCCAGGAAGCACTTATCATCATGGGTTCCTCAACCTTCTAACCCTTCTTAATCTTGTTCTTTCAGAAACTACCAATTCACTTAAAACTAGCCCACAATCCATAATCTATCGTTTTTTATTGAGCGAACTAAAAAAACAAGGCCTCAAAAAGCCGAGCGACTTTTCCATAATTACCTTCAATTGCGATCTATTATTAGAACGTGCATTGGAAGCAGTTGACCTCAATGGTCATTCTGGAACATTTAGTTTTCCTGGTTGTTACAGGCTTGAGGGGATAACAAAGATTTCAAGCATTGAGGGTGCGGAACAATTCAATTCGCAGAACCTTGATCATGAAGGCGTAGCAATCTTCAAGCTGCACGGGTCCATGAACTGGCATTCTAAGCATAAATCGACAGCGCCGATGCCAAAGACAATGTTCAATACAGAACGAGAAATTCACCTCCACAACTCCCCAATTATATTCAAGGACTTAGTTTGGAAACCTAATCAGCGAAGAGTGTATATGAAACCAGTCATCGTCCCCCCTGTCAGCGGTAAACGAGGGATGATACACCAAGATCTTCTCGGTCTATGGAGCAAAGCAGCAAAAGCCTTAGCACAGGCAGATCGAGTCGTAATAGCAGGATATTCCTGCCCCCCGTTAGATCTAGAGGCAAGAATACTCTTAAGCGAAAATCTGAGAGCAAATCCAGATAAAAGAGTGTATGTGATTGATCCAAGTCCACAAACGGCGACACGGTTTACTGAGTTATGCGGGGTAGACCTGATAACAATCTACAAATCCATTGAGGCTTGGGTGCGAGACAAACGCCCTTAAAATCCAAAAGAGCCAAAAGGGTTCAGGCCTTTTTTGCTCATGCGGCGTGAGTTTCCAACCTGTTCATATTTTTTTAAATTTCAGTACGATTTCTCAATCCCCATCTGTTTGATGCGGGAGAGGAGTGTGATGGGTCGTCATGTTTCATTGCCCATGTCACACCGTCCTTTGCTTTGCTGTTGACGGGTTGTTGGCCTGGCAGTAGCCTGACAGCAGCGGTAGCGGTGGGTTGTATGAACTTCAAGAAATGAAAGCTCAGGAACCATGAAAGACGAAAAATTAGAATCGGCGGTCAACTATATAAAGAGTACTGTGCCGGGTCTCCTGGTGGTCTACCGGTTTGGATCCGAGGCCCAGGGTACGGCTAACCCCAGAAGCGATATTGATCTGGCCGTGTTGGCCAAGAATCGGCTTATGCCAAATATGTTGGTGGAGCTTCAACAAGGTCTGGCGACGATCCTTCATCGGGAGGTTGATTTGATTGATCTTCGTGACATTTCCACGGTGATGCAGATGCAGGTTCTTTCCACAGGTGAGTATCTGTTCAGTGGAGATGACCGAGCGAGGGAATGGTTTGAAATGGTGGTCTTTTCATCCTATGCCCGGCTCAATGAAGAAAGATCGGGGATTTTTGAGGATGTCCGGGCTCGAGGGTCGGTGTATGACGGATGACGTCGTTCTCAATAAGCTTGCGAGTCTGGAGCGGTGCATTCAAAGGATTTGTCAGGTCTACAGCCTGGACGATCAGAACCTTTATGAAAATTCGATGGCTCAGAATACGGCCTAAGTCTGTTGTTATCTAGCTTGGACTTCTTGCAAACCCAAGGACTGGGGCACGCCATAAGGAATATCTACCTAACCAAATTACAACAACAGACGCGACCCATAATCGTTGTTGCTTCACAGACTTCCCTCATGATTGTACTCGCTCACGCGAGTATTTACGCCACACGCAACGGGGAGTATACCCTCGAGGGATGAAATTCAACGGCTTAAACCGTATAAATGACACGCAGGGCAGAAAGCTTGAGATTACTGCTTTGCAAACACCTTTCCACATCGGAAATTTTCGTGCGCAGTAATTGCACTTCTTCATCGCGAATTGTGGGGTTGCGCTTTTGCAGGGTGAGGAGGCGCTGTAACTCGTTATCTAATTCTTGATGCATCGAAGCGATGGCAGCATTGCGAAGCACTGGGAGCTGTTGCGCGGCCATTTCCTCAATGTGTTGCACCTGTTTTTTTAATGTCGCACGTGTGCTCGCGATCATTTTCTGTGCGACGTCCCGATTGATCTTTTTTAGTAAAGTTTCGTACCTGTCAGGTGATAGTTGTTGGGTAAAGTTTTTCCCGTCCTGGTTGACCAGCAAGCGCAATGCGTGGCAAGGAAGGTAGCGCCCGATCTCTAATCCGGCGGGTGCAGGGCAGTTCGATTCGAATATGGCTTCCATTAAAATATTGCGAGGCGAAAGTTGTGGCAGGTATAACGCGCAGACGCTGGCCCGGCCTCTTTCTCCGTTCAAAATCAAGTCGATTGTCGCACGCACTAATGGGTGTTCCCAACTCAGGAAATGCATATCTTCTCGCGCAAGGGCGGTCTCGCGATTGGTCGTCACGGTGATGCCGTCTTCGGGTAACTCAGGAAATTGTTCCACCTGTAAATGTGCACCCGGTCGTACGATCCAACTGCCTGGCGAATGATCTTCAATTTCAACCCCAAAACAATCAAATGCGGTTTCAAGGTATCGTAATAAGCTGTTCTCCTGCTCATTGTGTTTGATTTCTTGAATCAACGGGGAAGCAATTTCCTGACGGCAACCACTGAGTTCGAGCAACCGGTTGCGCCCAAGGTTGAGTTGCCGGGTCTTTTGCTCGTGCAGTTCCCTGCATTCCTTGATGAACCGGTCCTCATCGAGGTGTTCGCCGGCAAGGTACGCAGCAAATGGTTCTTCCATTTCGGCTTTGATGTGTTGGCCGGTTACGCAACTATGCTCAAACGCATTGAGTGCATAATGGTACCAGCGGCTCAGTCGTGCGTCTCTTGAACCTGCCGCGACAGGCACGTGAATATTGATATCGTGCTGCTGCCCGATTCTATCCAGGCGGCCAATACGCTGTTCCAGTAAATCGGGGTTATCGGGTAAGTCGAACAAAACGATATTGTGGAGAAATTGAAAATTTCGACCTTCGCCGCCAATCTCCGAACAAATCAATATTTGCGCACCGTTTTCTGCCTCGGCAAACCAGGCGGCAGCGCGGTCTCGTTCCAGGAGACTCATGTGTTCGTGAAAAATGCCGGCTTGCAGGCCATGCTTTTGCAGCAGTATTGTTGATATTGAAACCGCGGTCTCGGCGGTCGCGCAAATCAGTAGGACTTTGTGCGGCGATAGTTCTCTTAGTTTATCGGAAAGCCAGTTGATACGGGTTTCGTTTCTGTCGTCGTCGAGTACAGCAGGAATGAAGTGACGCCGGGGAAACCCGCTGATCGTCGCACGCATGTTCCTGAACAACATGCGGCCAGTGCCATGTTGATCAATCAAACGATCGATGAGGTGTCGTCGAAGTGTGCGGGCATCGTCATGAGTGGCATTGATGTCTGTGATGTCGATGGCATCGCTATCATCGATGAGCGAACGTACATGCGCTAGATCATCTTCAGTCATGGTCTGATGATCGAGTAGGAGATTCACCAGCCCGGCAGTCGCGGCATGTTGTTTCTCCTCGGCTAAATAGCTGTCGAGTGAGTGGAACCGCGCCGGGTCGAGCAGTCGCAAGCGGGCAAAATGCCCGGCCGTGCCAAATTGCTCCGGTGTGGCTGTTAATAACAAGACTGAAGCTGACTGATTCGCTAACGTTTCGATTTGCCGATACTCCCGGCTGCTCTCGCTCGGTGTCCACTCAAGATGGTGCGCCTCATCGACGACCAATATATCCCAATCGCACATGGCAATTAACGGGGCGATATCATCGCGGCAGGCAAACT
>BQIW01000157.1 GCA_021604105.1 Nitrospirales bacterium
AAGCTCGATGCCACCATGGCTACGCTGGCGGCCCGGGCGCCCGGGCATCGAGCCGCTCAACCGCGGATCGAAACGATCGTGGGCGTCGGCCCGTTGGTCGGGCTGAGCCTCACCAATACGTTAGAGCGGGTGCCGTTCCGCCATGCCGATGCCTTCGTCGCCTTCATCGGCTTCGACCCGCGGGCCAAGGACTCGGGGCAGAAAAGCGGGCGCCGCCGCTTATCCAAACGCGGCCCAGCCGAGGTACGCCGGTTGCTCTTTAATGCGGCCATGGCCGCGGTCCGAACCAAAGTCTGGAAACCCATCTACGACGCCTATCGCAGCCAAGGCTGGAGTGGCACGGCGACGTGAGTCATTATCGCGCGCAAAATCGCCCGAGCCGCGTGGTCCATTCATCGCTATCACACGACGTTTAACCCGGACCGGCTCACAAAAGGCTTGACCTAAACCATAGAATCTCGGACAAGGGCTGCCGATTGTAAGGATCGTCCGCCCCAGAGGCCAGGGAGCAGGCGTTAGGGAAAAGGAAGCGGAGAGTCGCAGCTATTGGGATAGTCTCCCTCGCCATTCACCTTTTGAGCGAGGTTGTTGCCAACATTGATCGTTTCTCTAGCAATTGGGATGTACATGCCCACAATAATGCTCGGGAAACTATTTGGAATGCTCATTTAATGATTGTTGCGGTCATAGGAAGGCCAGAAAGCAGGGATTTAGATTGCCTCTGATAAAAGCTATTATCGGATATAAATCTACGTCCGAGGGGGAATGGGTTTTTCAGGGGATTAGGTCAGAGTTTTCTACGAGTTCTGTGACCTAAAAGGGTCGTCTTGTTAAAAATTGCATGAGACCGTTGGAAGAACCAAAGACACCCTGTACTGAAATCGTATCCGAATACGGTAATCCGTCACGTGGGGCGTAATTTTGATGACCTATTTATAGCTAAAACAACAAGGAGGTCCTATCCCATGAACAACTTTTCTCCCTCGGAACTTTGGAGCATTGTGGCTAGCATAACCTCTGTTCTTCTTGCGTTATTGGCAATATGGTTGTCCGTTTACTTTTTCGTCATTAACCGCAAAACCGAAAAAGAGGTTTCAAATTCTCTTATGAAAATCGAAACTCAGGCTGATATATTGTCAAAAATAACAGGCCGTCAGCTTGATAGACTCACTAAATTTGTAACTCAGCCAAAATCCCAATCTGATCCTCTTGAAGAAATGATTAAGGTCATAACAGAGCTTCCCAGGAATCTAACCTCTTCCCTACATTCATTACAGCAATCTCCAACCCCAGCTAATAATGAGCAATTATTGAACGAACTCGTCACATGCTACATTGGGCTTTACTTTTATTGTGCCCAAGCCAACTTTTGGTCCCAGCTGAGCATACCGTCAAAGGATGAGTTTGATGAAGCCAATGTGGTCCAGGCCACGGCACGACGAATTGTAAATCTCAGTGCAACCGATTTTGACTATGTAGCTAAAATGCTAAGCACAGTAGACAATGCAAGACTGCAAAATAGTCCAGTGGCTCATTTATTAACAGAAACTAAGCTGTCATGGAAGGACCTTGTTTTAGACACAACAGGAGTTTTCGATCTTCGAGGGAAAAATTAAATGTAACAGCAAAACCTATGCGATTTATTTAGAGATAAATGAATAAGGACAAACTAAAAAAATGTGTCGGGTATAGGGTCCTCCTTGAACCGGTCGCCTTGCGATCGGGTGAGCCGCATAACGACGTGTGGACTATTGAAGAAGTTTTGGACAAAAAGGGAGTAAGAATCAAAAACTCCGCGACTGACCATAACAAGTTACTAGGCTTCGATTCTGTTCATCATTACCGAAGCGATCCATCTCAAGATTATGACGGTCATACCCACGGAGTTCTTGTACTTAACGTACAGATTGAGCTTCGCAATAGGGAAGTAATAATAAAAGAAAGACCACGGGAGTAAAGGCATTCTGCATTCTCTTACATTCCACAGAAGTATTTCCCAATTTAGATTTTGGCCCGGCAGTTCATGAGCATCGGGGATCTATTGGTCAGGAAATCCGTGAAAAACTAGAGGAGGACAGTGAGCTTGTTGGCAGAGGTGTGAGTGAACTACAAATGCTTTTTGGTCCAGGATACGGAATCTATTTTGGTGAAGAAGCCTCCAACATTGGGATTATATTGTGTGGCGGTGATAAAAACAGCCAGAAAGTGAATATCAAAACCGCAAAAGGATATTGGGAGGGATACCAAGACCATGGCTAAACGGAAATTACGAACCTTTGATCAAGTGGAAGAGGAATACTATCGGGAGCAACCTGATGAAATTGAAGGCTACCTGAAAGTGTGTTTTGAAGAATACGCGAAAGATGGGGCGACTTCAGCCTTGCTCTCTTCCTTACGGATGGTTTCCGGCGTAAAAGGGATTTCAACCTTGGCGGAAGAAACCGGGATGACGCGAAATGGCGCTCAAAAGGCCAAGTCAGAAGCCGGCAATCCACGATTTGAGATATCAACGCGATTATGCAGGCGATGGGCTATCGGTTGATCCCGAAAAAAATTGGATATATCCGCGGGTCGGTAAAAACCATCTCCTTGTCCTACGTTATATTTTCACTCTATGACGATTTTCTTGAGGTTTTTCGTGCTTTCGACGGGTGAGCCTTTCTGATCAGAGGGTGTGGTTGCCCGCCTCCATTAAATTGGGGACTAGAATTGAAAAGAGGGTGATTTGGTGCACAGATTTGTAGGCCAGTTGACGCTAAGAGGGTAAACGTAAGAGTGTGAAAGGCGTCCTCATCTGGGTCATCATTCCAAAAACGATGATCTAGAGTGAAAACTCTTTCGATTCCTGACTGGACAATTACATTACAACAATCAAAACACGGAAACTTTGTTGCATACATGGTACATCCAGTAAGAGAGATACCAGTGCGCGCAGCATTAACAATCGCGTTGAGTTCCGCATGACACATCCATCTAAGCTTTTCCGCTTCGTGCGCGTATAGGGCTGGATTATCGTATACATGCCGTGCTAAGCCATTGTACCCAGTTGAGATAACAACTTTATCTCTTGAAACAACAACCGCCCCCACTGGGCATTTGTGATCTTTCGATTTTCTTTTTACCGTTTTGGCGATTTCGTAAAAGTAAGTATCCCAATCCTCGATATAGTCGGTCCGTTTCTTAGGCTTGGTATCGTCACTGCCATTTTTTGAAGATTTGTGCTGCTTACGTTCAATAGGCATACCGACATATATCGGCAATCAGCTTTCTATTCTTGAAAATGTCGATTACCTCTCAGTCTTCAGAAGATCCGCGTTTTTTAATTGGTTTAAAGCGTTCTGTAGCGTCTGCCTCCCCGCCATCGTTGGTAGCAAGCAGGTCTTGTCTGTGGTCGAGAAAGACTCTTGGCAGAATGCGGCCATGTGCAATCTGTTGAAATGGATTTGATAGTAAGGTTTCGTAACGCTTGGCTTGTTGGAGCCCCCATGTGTCCTTCGTATACCGGGCGATGCTTTTCAGGTCTTCTTCAGCAAGAACGGTAAGTTCATAATCCGCATTCTCCGGCATTTAGGGCTGAGTCTCTTTATAGACTTCTTGAAAGATGTCCTCTACGGTTCGCTGGCTTAACTGTCCGGCTTTCGCAGACTCAATCCGTTTATCCAAAAGCGTTTCCAGCTCTTTTAAAGCCAGCTCCTCATCGGAGGATGCCGGCAAAAGGCGTGAAACCACATACTCTCGAATACTCGTACCCGTGAGAGCGGCCATTGCCTTGATTTTTTGATGTTGTTCTTGGGCGAGTTCGATAGATAATCGGCTCATATCTATTTCTTCCATGAAGGGACTCTATTTATAAATATTCAGAAACTAGATAAAGCTTAACTGGCTTGGAGGAGACCCAACCCTTTTCGTAAGACCAATCTTATTATCAAAAACACGTCGGTCTTCTGGGCTGCATTTTGAGAGAAGTGATTTGATATCATCCAATGATTGGATATTGAAAAATTCTTTCTTTGGAGAAAAATAGATGGCGACTTGTTTCCCGCGTTCAACAAGATTTAATGCATTATTCAGCGTGCCTTTGCTGACACCGTCCCATAACATCAAGCCATAATCAGCTTCCTCACTCATCGCTGTATCTTTAGCCACGTAAAACTTAAAATTCTTTTCATTTCCATTGATCGAGATATGCCGTGTTTCCCATTGACCTATATTGTTTCGACATTCCGACCCAGAACAAAATACTGTGACATGCCGATAGCCCCTGTCAGCTAAATAGGTTTGCATGGCTTTATCGGCCCCATTGGCATCGCCTATCAGCACATCAAGATGCTGTTCCATCACATTTTCAAGACGTTTCCGAATCAGCTCGTTGAGCGCCTTGGTTTTACGTGAGCCACCTAAAAATACGGTTTTCATTATTGATTGCTCCTGGTCTTCGTCATAGAAAGGGCATAAACGGCTTTTGGCTGCCCTTCCTCAATAAGACAACGACAAACTTCCTGTAACGTGGCTCCAGACCGATATAAATCATCCAATAACAAGACCCGCTGTCCTATGACTTCCTGGATGAATACTTTATACGCTCCAGTTAAAAGTTCAATTCGTTGATTATAATCTGTAACATTCTTTAGGGGTGGAAGATCTTTGACTTTCACTATGGCGGATGAAGACACAGGTACCGCAATTATGCCTCCAATTGCTTCGGCTAGTAACACCACTGGTTGTTCTTTTCGAGCTGTTGTAGCCGGAACAGAAACAATAACGTCAATATTCCATCCCTGTGATTTTATAAACTCAGCTGCCGTTACCGCCAAAGCTTTTACAGCCGTTTTATCTTTATTATATTTCAGACCATAGAGAAGTTCGCCTACCTGTGACCGCTTTGTATTGTACCGGGCATTCCCAAATTGATCCTCACCTAAATAGTCACTGCTGACCGTATGAACATCAAGTGCATATCCTTCTTTCCAAGGACCAATGAGTTTTTTGGGGTTAATATCGAGCATTTGTTACTTTCCATTGAAAGTTTATCTTATCCACCTAGGTTTAGGAAGCCGTGGCCGCCATGATCGACGACGAGGAAAGAGATTATCATTCTAAGAAATTCCTCGGTTCGATGGCGGAGATTTTCGCAACTGTTTAAAATAGCGCAATGATATTCAACCAGAAAGTATGAATCTGAAGGAAGAAATCGAGGTAACATTAAGTTGTGGTTTTCCATGTCTGATGAAGAAAAAGGGCTAAAAACTGGGATGAAGCCAACCCATGTGAGGGCGTTTATCAAGTCCGAAGTGCTTGTTGAACTTGAACTTTGGGTGACGAAAGCTGTGGAAATTTTAGATGTGCGGCCTTTTGACGCAATATTCTCACATAGCCTCAAACTGGCAATACAATCCTCAGCAGTGGACCCCATGTCTTGGGCAGAAACTTTCAGATGATAAGTGAAATCTTCTGCGGTATATTCCTCTTCAACGAAAGGAGCAGAAGATGGCACGACGATCACGACGCAATCATTCCCCGGCGTTTAAAGCGAGGGTGGCGTTAGCCGCCGTTCGAGGCGACCGAACTCTCGCCGAGTTGGCTGAGCATTTTGACGTGCATTCCAATCAGATCCAAGACTGGAAGAAACAGCTCATCGCGAAAGCCGACCATGTGTTTGGCTCCGGCCTGGCCGAAGCGGCCACCCAGGAGCAGCGGCAACAGCAACTTCACGCCAAGATCGGGCAGCTGACGATGGAGAAGGATTTTTTAGCACACGCGCTCGGGCACGGCCGATGACTGAGCGCAAAGCGATGATCACGACTCGGCAACCCCTTCCCGTCACGCGTCAGTGTCAGTTGTTGGCCGTGCCACGCTCCAGTGCGTACGCACGATCTCAGCCGGTCTCAGCACCCGCCCTCACGTTCATGCGTGTACTGGATGAAGTGTATTTGAAGTGGCCCTTCTATGGCAGCCGTCGCCTGGGCGCGGTCCTCCAACAACGGGGGCATGGAGTCAATCGCAAGCGGGTGCAGCGTCTGATGCGACAGATGGGCCTGCGGGCCATCTATCCAAAGCCACGGACCAGTCATCCCGAGCACGGACACAAGATTTATCCCTACCGCCTGCGTGGGCTCACCATCACTCGGCCCAATCAGGCCTGGGCGAGCGATATCTGCTACATTCCGATGGCCAAAGGCTTTATGTATCTCACGGTGATCATGGACTGGTATTCGCGCCGGGTCTTGGCTTGGCGGGTGTCGAATACTCTGGAGACCGAGGCCTGCGTGGAGGCCTTAGAAGAAGCCCTGAGGCGCTATAGAGCCCCGGAGATCTTCAACACGGATCAGGGAGCGCAATATACCAGTGAGGCATTCACGGCCGTGCTCAAATCCCACGGCGTGACGATCAGTATGGATGGCAAAGGCCGGTGGGTAGATAATGTGTTCGTCGAACGGCTCTGGCGCAGCATAAAGTATGAGGACGTGTACCTGCGAGCCTATGAAACCTCGGCAGCTCTCCGAGTGGGCCTCACCCAATATTTCCAGTTCTATAACACGGAACGTGGCCATCAGGCGCTGAATCGCCAAACACCAGACGCGGTGTATTTTGCCGATCCCAGGGAGAAACAAGCAGCCTAATGAGAAGCAGAAATTTCACTTATCAAGCTGTCCAGAAATCGGGGTCCACTTCTCCTCTACTAAACCGCTGCCATTGGCAAGCCAACGATTGCCGGACAAGTGCGACAAACACCTAAGACCGCGACTCTTTCATGGCGCGGTCGATTTCGCGGCCGGCTTCCCGCTTTTTGATGGTTTCCCGCCGATCGTAGTTTTTCTTCCCACGCCCAAGGGCGAGTTCCAGCTTGACCCGTCCTCTGTCATTGAAATAGAGGCGAAGCGGG
>BQIW01000158.1 GCA_021604105.1 Nitrospirales bacterium
TCTCCCAATTGATCTTCAGCCTGCACCGACGTTCCTACCTTAGGAAGGTCCACAAAGACCACATCCCCCAAAGCATCCTGAGCAAATTGACTAATGCCTAAGGTCGCCTTATTTTCTTCAACGCGAATCCATTCGTGTTCCTTGTGAAATCGTAAATCCTGTGGCTCCATGCCTACCCCCTTTTGTTCAAAACCATGATGGCGTTCATGTGTGTAAATGTCTCCTCTACACCTCGTTACGTGAATATACCCAGCTCAATGTGACAGGACACTATCAAAGCACTCAAGAAAAGGCGCGAAGATCGTGCACGACACCAATCCCCGAAGGAAATTCATCGAGCAATGACGTACGGCTCCCGGCTGGTCCCGACACAATGCGCTTTCCTCTCTCCGCCGACATACTCACCCATACCCGTCGAGGATCATCGAGTACCGGCAACAAGCGGGTCAATACGGCCTTGGTCGAAATGCGCCGCAGCTTCTCAATCGCCGACAATTGATCGGATGAGGAATGACGGTCGATTTCCGGCCGGACAAAGAAAAATGAAAACGGACGCCGGACGGCTTCCATGGCATCCTGGGCATAGTTCACCAGAGCCCGAACCGGATCCGTCAATCCATGGGGATGGAGCTCTAAACCACATTGAACCGTTAGGTGGCGTTTGCGCAGATGGCCAATCAACTGCTCAAGAACTGTCAATCGCTCACGCGCCTTCCACCCCGCCCAGCGCCAAAACACGGAATCTTCCACAGAAACGCCTAAGGGCTGGAATGATCGGCTCGACAATTTCGAAGCCCTGAGGGGATCAACCCCAGACTGAAAAGTGCGTACAGGATCAAAATTCACATCGAACGCGGTTTGAAAACGAGTCAACCCCGACCGCGACACCCCGTCATACACCCCCATGGGATAATCGTCGAGAAAGACGAGACCGTCCACGCTTTCCTCGGAGAGATGCGTAAGAAATTGCTCGAGAAACCGTTGATACTCCGGGTGAAAAATATCAAAAAATCGGGAATCCTGAACCTGGTGGGTGGTCGTATTATACGTGCCATCCCGCCATTCCGGCAAAGGGGAATCATGCCAATTGCCGATACAACGGAGATTCACTCCCACATACACCAACAACTGCAACTGATGACTGCGTTCCACATATGAGCGCAGGAGCGTCTGAAGATCAAGCAGATGGCGAGGCGCCCTCGACGCCCCCTGTTCATCGGTGTGGAATCCGGCTCCCTCACAACCCAAATCAATCAACAGGGTGGTGATGCCATCGGCCTTCATCTTTTTAATTCCCTCGTCAAACCCTCCACTGATCGGCAATTGTTCAAGGGTTAACCGGATGGCCTGAGTGTCGAGAGGAGGCATCGTAAATTGTTCAAGTAAACGTTGAAGTTCATTGAATTGCAATTGAGCACTGGCCTGATAGGGATTGGCGCTCCCCGCAACGGTGAGTATGCGGTACTGATCCCTGGCGGCTTCCCATTCCCCAGTCTGACGATAGGCTTGAGCCAGCAGCCATCGGCTTTCTGCTTCAATGGGCTCTTGAGGAAGAAGGGCCAGTAAGCGCGTCAGTCCGCTAATAGCCTGCGGATAGGCTTTTCTCTCAAAATCATCCTTGGACCGTTGAAAGAGTTGCGCATGAATCTGTTGAATATCTGGAGGAACGTCAGGGGGAGATGACACAATGCCTTCATCGCGATCCTCCGGCACGGGCTCGACGGCAGGGGGAGGAATGGCACCACTCACCGGTGGTCCCTGGGGAGGACGTGTCCGCCCGCATGCAGCCAAGAGCCCCAGACACAGCAGCAAACAACACATTTTCAGCCATGTTGTCATAGGTCAATACGTGCGTAGAGTGATATAAAATTTAACCCATACACGAAGTATGAAAAAAAACGCTGCCCGCCGCTTTCGGCGGGCAGCGTGCCGGAGTCAGTGGGATTATAAAAACACCGGTTCAGTATGGTCCTTCATTAGCCAAGATTGGATTCTGCGAAAAAATACCGAATTTCAATTTGAGCATTCTCCGTGGAATCGGACCCATGGACGGCATTGGCCTCGATAGAAGTCCCGTGCGCAGCCCGGATGGTACCCGGATCAGCTTTTTTGGGATCGGTCGCTCCCATCAGGTCACGGTGAGTTTTGACCGCGTCCTTCCCTTCCAACACCACAACCACCACCGGTCCCGAACTCATATAGGTCGTCAAGTCATTAAAGAAGGGGCGTTCTCGGTGCACAGCATAAAACCCTTCCGCCACTCCTTTGGATAACCGCATCATTTTCATCGCAACCGGAAACAACCCGGCCTCTTCATAGCGGCGGATGATATCACCAATCGCATGTTTGGCCACCGCATCAGGCTTAATAATCGCTAACGTCCGCTCTGACATACTTCTCGTCCTTTCCAAAAAATCCCATAATAAAACCCTGTGAATAAGAAAGGAGCATTTTACGGCTCCTCCAATTTAGTTGCAATCTCAAGGCCACACTTAAAAGGCTGTAATCACAATGACTTCGGCTGGCTGAAACACGATCCGCTCATGGATGGAATACGAACCAGGATGCTGATCGAGCGAGCTGACACGCCACATTCTAGGAGAAGACGGGAGGGCGCCCAATTCACCAATGGCTACATCAACCGGCTCATGAACATTCGTATTAAGACAGAGGAGGCCCCAACTGTGGGGATTTTCCAACGACCGCCGTTCCAATACACACAGATTAGGGTTGGTCATCGACCGTTGAACCAGATCCCCCTCCCCTTGCCACAGCGGCATATCCAACTTCCAGTGATTCACCGCATGAATAAACCTCTGCAAATCCCATCGGGGGGATTCCCAATCATCAGGCGTGGTCTCCACCACATGCAGGGACTGTTGAAATCCGAATTCATACCCTATCGGGATCATGAGGCCGGTGGAGAACAGCGCGGCAAAGGCATAGCGTTGGCGTTGAATCCCTTCATTCCCTCCCGACTCAGCAGCCAGACGCGGGGTATCATGCGATTCAGGAAACCCAATAGACGGCATAGCCTGAAATTCCCGATGTTGGTTCAAACACCAGGCATCCTTGAAATTCCACCATTTGGAGCTGTTACAAAAAAAGTGAAATCCCGCTTCTCCCAGCGCGCGCGTCTGCTCTAAGGTACAACCAAGATTTTCCGCCCAAAAGACGGCCTGCGGATTCACGCGTTGAGCCCGGTGAACAAGAAAGCGCCACAACTCACTGGGAACTTTATACGCCGCGTCACACCGAAACCCCTGAAACCCCAACTCAAGATACCGGTCGACCAATTGCCCCCAAAATTCCCAGAGATTTTCCCGGTCCGGAGAATGCCGATTATCAATTTCGGCCAAATCGCCCCACACGGTTTTCTTGCCGGGGTCATCCGGGTCAACCGCATAGGGATTTTCAACTTTGCCCTGATCATCCCGCATATACCAGTCAGGGTGCTGTGACACTAAGGAGGAATCGATGGCCGTGTGGTTCAACACCAGATCCACCATTGGCGCCAGGCCACATTGGGCGATGCGTTGAAGCGTGGGACGTAACACATCAAGGCGCTGGTCCTGAGTCCCTTCCGGCAGAAATGCCGGATTCAGGTGATCATATTCTTTGATCGCATATAAACTTCCCGAAAATCCCGGCAGATGAATGGGATTTACAAAGATCCAATTAAACCCCATGCCCGCGGCCCGTTCCGCGTGAGAGATCCAGCGATCACAAGGACCGGCCAGGCGAGGGAACAGATTATAGATGAGAGGAACGCCGTGCGAAGGGTGCATCAAGACAAACCTACACTTTCTCTGGACAGGCTTGAGGTGGCCGGCTATCCGAAATCGAACCTTTTGAAAAGATGATTTTGCCAACCTGTTTCACATTGGCGCACAAGTCACCCAATCCGGGTGTGACCAATCGAAACGGTCCGCCTCGTTCGGAAGGAAACGGCACTCCATCGTGTTCATACACCAGAATGCCATATTCTGCAGCTTGCTTCATCGTCAGACAGGCTGAGAATTTTCCGTCCTGCGACTCGAAGGTCACATGGTCGGCTCCCACATTAAGCGTTACAACATCAAGTATTGCTTGAAATTTTACGCCTCTTACGCTCATCCCTGGCATCACGGTGGGCAATTCACACATCTGATGCATAGCAGGAAGTTGTGCCAGCGTCGTTCGCGTGAAGTGGAGTGGCTGCATGATTGCCCCGTCCACCTGTATCGTGGCTTCGGGGGAAGACTTGGATATGGTCATGGCCTTTATGAATGCCGTCAACATATCGTTCATGGGAGTGGACACTCCAAAGGCCTTGCCTTGTTTGGTAATAAAACCATTCAGCTCATCAATCTCAGTGGGCCGTCCGGCTAACCAATCATCGTACATCGAGGTATGAATATCTCGCAGTTCTTGAGCCCATCTGACGACCTTCTCCGGCATATTCTCCTCCAACGGCACCCGGTGCACTGCCATGGCCACGGCCGAGACTTCCCGTACGATGCCCGCGATGACCGGTTGAAATTCGGGATAATCCAAGGCCTTTGCCACCCGATCATTCAGCAACACCGTCAACGGGTTAAACACACAATTCCAACACATTTTTTCCCACTTGGCCCGTCTAATATCAGGGTTGAGGAAACAGGGAATCCCTGCCCCTTTCAATAAGGCCAGAATGGCTTGGAGTCTGGGAGTTTCCATCCCCAACGGTTCGCCAATAGTCAACATGCCTTTCTTAAAATGGTCGATTACCCCCGGCTCGGCGATCTTGCTATAGATAAATGCCACTCCGCCCACAATCCGCTCCCGGCCAAACCGGACCATTAGGGTATCCTCAATCGTCACACCATTTTGCAAGGTCAGAATAATGGTATCCGGTTTCAGCACCGGCTCAATCTGGTTCATCACCTCATCCAGGTTATAGGCTTTGATCCCCAGCACAATAAGATCGGGTTGGGGAAGTTGCTCGGGATCGGAGGCTACAGTGGGATGCACGGTAAAGCTTTCACCAATCGCGCTCCGGATGGTCAGGCCGCTTTTGGCCACGGCCTCCCTAGTATGCGGTCGCAGGAGGAACGACACATTTGGATTGTGGCGAGCCAGGTGCGCCCCAAAATATCCCCCAACCGACCCCGCGCCCACAAACAAAATCTCCTTCATCCGATTACCTTCTCTTTATTTGCAGAAATTCATGTGATTATTTAGATTATGGACAGCCAGCTTCTAGATATGTGAGACCTCAACTAAATTGTCATCCGGAGCTGGAGGCGAAGGATCTGAGCCCTGGAAATATGCCCCAAAATTCAATGTATCGATGCGAAATCTGAGTCCCCCTACTCTAGCAGAATGAACGACGCTCGCCTACGGACCTTTACCTTATTTTGCGCCATAAAACTGCAGCTGGCGCCAGGCCTCATAGACAACGACGGCAACGGCATTACTTAAGTTCAAGCTACGGGAATCAGGCCGCATCGGGATCCGCAAACGATGCGTAGGAGGAAGCGCTTCTAAAATATGGGCCGGCAGGCCCCGCGTCTCGGGACCAAAGTACAAGGCATCACCAGGTTGAAAAGCCACGTCGTGATAGGGTCGCTGTCCTTTTGTGGTAACCGCGAAAATTCGTGAGGGCTTTTGAACATCCAGATAGTCCTGCAGGGTGAGATAATCTTTCATCCGGGCCAATTCATGATAATCCAATCCGGCCCGGCGGGCCCGCTTATCATTCAACTCAAATCCTAACGGATGAATCAGATGCAAACCAAATCCGGTATTGGCACATAACCGGATAATATTCCCGGTGTTCGGCGGAATCTCCGGCTCATAGAGGACAACATCCAACATTGAAGGGTTTAAGAAACCGGAGAAGAAACTTCCATTAATATTCCCTGAAAAACAAACAATCAGTCGAACAGGCTTCACCTATCAATACTGCTGCCATCCTAGGGAAAGCCATTGCACGATGGGAAGAGACTATGAAAACCCGACCGCAGCCTGGACCCTTCGCTTATCCATTTCCAGAACGCATGGCTTGCGTTGAGTAAAAGTCTTCCCTGGCAATAGCCCTTCATATCTCAAGAAGGTGGCGAAGTTCCCGTGCCCCCTACAATGGGTTATTTCCGACTCACAGCCACCCACATTGGCCGCAGGATCATTTCGATGCTTGGGTCTGTTGAAAAAAGCCGCCAGCGGCGTTCTCGCCATTTCCCCGTGCTCACGTACGAAGCGTACGCTCCGCGCGTACAAACGGCTGCGGCCTTGCTGGACGGACTTTTTTGAACCGACCCGGAGCCTTTGAGGAGGAATCTCATCCTGCGCAAATGTGCCCTTGAACATCCTTATTATTCAACACTCCCATGCTTAGGACCTTTCCAGCCATGCCTGGAAAACGGCATTTGATTTCGAAGTCAGAAAAAAATG
>BQIW01000159.1 GCA_021604105.1 Nitrospirales bacterium
TCAGGGTATTCCCCCGGACCTGTTCAAGGAGGGACAAGGGGCGGTGGTGGAAGGCCAATGGCGGGACGGCCTGACGTTTCATTCCACGATGATCATGGCCAAGCATTCCGAGGACTACATGCCCATGGAACTCAAACGAGCGGGTGTGGAACTTCCCAAAAAAGATTTCATGAAAACCCTCTCGCCCTAACCCTGTTCGCCATTCTCTATGATTATTGAAATTGGACATTTTTCGACCATTGTTGCCCTGGTGCTGTCAGTCTTTGGCATGGCCAGCGCCGTATTGGCCCTCCAAACCCGCAACCCCGATTGGGCCCGTTCCGGGCGTATGGCCATCACCCTCATCTTCGTGCTGCTGGGCGTGGGCATGCTCTCCCTGGTCTATGCCTTTATCATACGGGACTTCTCGGTTCTCTATGTCGCCAACAATTCCAATTCCAAACTCCCGTTTTTTTATACGGTCGCGGCGGTCTGGGGCGGGCATGAAGGCTCGCTTTTACTCTGGGTCTTCATTCTTTCCGTCTTCAGCACCCTGGCCGTCTGGCTGCATTGGCGCACCCAGCCCGCCATCATGCCGTATTTGATTGGCGTGGAATCGGCCATCATCTTCGGATTTTTATGTTTAATTGTTTTTCTCTCCAGTCCGTTTGAACGGCTCCTACCCGTTCCCCTCGATGGCAAAGACCTGAATCCGTTGCTGCAAGACCCGGCGATGGTCATGCACCCCCCCATGCTCTATATGGGTTATGTGGGCTTTTCCATTCCATTTTCCTTTGCCATGGCGGCCTTATTTTCCGGGCGATTGGGAGAAGAATGGATCAAGGTCACACAGCGATGGAGCATGTTTGCCTGGATGTGCCTGACGACCGGCATTCTGCTCGGCGGCTACTGGGCCTACTACGAACTGGGCTGGGGTGGATATTGGGGCTGGGACCCCGTTGAAAACGCCTCGTTCATGCCCTGGCTGGTGGGCACCGCCTATCTGCATTCGGTTCTGGTGCAGGAAAAGCGGAAAATGTTCAAAGTATGGAATTTATTCCTCATCATCGTCACATTTTCTCTGTCCCTGATCGGGACCTTTCTCGTCCGAAGCGGCGTCCTCACGTCCGTCCATTCCTTTGCCACGGATCCTGAGCGCGGTCTGTATATTCTTATATTCGTCGGCACGGTTATCGGAATTGCCTTCGGCGCGTTAATCCTCAGATCCAATAAATTAAAATCGCAGGTTGAGATGGATTCGCTGGTTTCCCGTGAATCGATCTTCCTCTTCAATAATTTATTCTTTCTGGTGGCTGCCGCCACGGTCTTTCTGGGCACCCTCTATCCATTAATCCTCGAAACGTTGAAGGATGCCAAGGTAACGGTCGGGCCGCCCTATTACAATGCGGTATTTATGCCCATTGCCCTTGGACTGTTATTTCTCATGGGTATCGGCCCCTACATCCCATGGCGGAAAGCCTCGGTGGCGAGCCTGAAAAAAAGCTTCTCCACACCACTTTTAGCAGGAGCGGTTATCGTTGCCCTGCTGTTTGCGACCGGTATTCATAACCTCTATGCCCTAGCAGGAGGGTATGTGGTGACCTTCGCCGGCATGGCGATCGTCCTGGACTTTGGGAAAATTTCGCAACTGTATGCACAGCGGAACGGGAGTAATATCTTCCAGGGAAGTCTGGCGGCCTTTACCGCCAACCAACGACGCTACGCCAGCATGCTCACCCATATCGGAGTCCTTGTCTTAGTCGTGGGGATCATCGCCTCCACCGTGTATCAAACGGAAAAAGTCGTCTCGATGCGCGTGGGAGACGAATTCGCGATCGGGGACTATCGCATGAAACTGGCAAAAATTCATGAAGTGGCCGGCGGAAATTGGAATGCACAGGAAGGGGTCTTTCAAGTCTTTAAGGGAGAGGATCTGATTACGGAACTCCGGCCCCAAAAGCGAATCTATTCTGCCACCCAAACGCCTACCACTGAATCGGCCATTTATGCCACCAACATGGGGCACGTCTTTCTGACCATGCCGGAGGTGTCCGAGGACGGTGTGGCCGTCGCACGTGGCGTGCTCAATCCGCTGGTGCTGTGGGTATGGGGAGGCGGCGTCATCATGGGCCTCGGCGTGATTTTGAATATTCTCCGCCCGCGAAAGAAAGAAGAATGAGCAAAGGCTGGCAATTGACCCTCATCCTCTGCCTTATAGGATTGTTCGCCTTGTTTTATCAAGGCCTCTGGGGAGATCCACGACACATTCCCACTGTCCTCATTGAGACCGATGCACCCAACTTTGAAGGACCGGATGTTGAAACGGGACAAACGATCTCTTTGGAGCAATTCAAGGGAAAAGTGGTTCTGCTTAATTTCTGGGCATCCTGGTGTTATGAATGCAAGGTGGAACACAAAAGCATCTTACAGCTTCATCAACTCTTTAAAGATAATCCCGACTTCGTGATGCTGGGCGTGAATTATCAAGACGAACTACCTGATGCTCAAAAGTATTTACAGGAATACGGCTCAACGTTCTCCCATGTCCGCGACCTCAAAGGACAATTGGCCATTGATTACGGAGTCTATGGGGTACCCGAAACTTTTGTGATTGATCAACAGGGAAAAATCCGCCATAAATGGGTCGGCCCGATTACCGGTGAGGTGTATACCAACATCACACAAAAAGTCATTGCCCCGTTGCTCAATGCTCAGCCGACCACGACCACGACGTCCTAATGTCCATCCGACTTGCCTGGTGCCTTGCGGCTCTCTTAACGATTCCTCTTCCGCTGTTCGCTGCCGTGCAGGACGAGACGGACGTCGACATTCAGGTCCGTGAAATTGCCAAAACGCTCCGCTGCACGGTCTGCCAAACGGAGAATATTTGGGAATCGGGCGCTCCTCTGGCCCAACAGATGCGGGGAGTGATTCGTGATCGGATCGCCATGGGGCACAGCACGGAAGAGATTCGCGCCTATTTCCTCAGCCGCTATGGTGACTATATTCTCATGGAACCCCCAAAGCATGGTGTCAATTGGCTCATCTGGGTGGCTCCGTTTCTCCTGCTGATCATCGGGGGATTTTTTCTCTACAAGGAAGTGACTCACTGGGTCCGTGATACACCCACTCCGCCCAGCCAACCTGAACCGCCATTGGACGATCAGGCTCGAAAACGTATCGAGCGTGAACTCAAGTCCTGAATAGTCTCAATCCCCTATGTCGACTTTCGCCATTTTCGTCATTCCGTTTGTGGTCATCCTGGGGATCGTGCTTGTCTCCCTGACCCTTCCGTTTTGGCGGCGGGATCCTTCACCTGTTTCCTTTGGCCTGGACGATGACCGGGCTCAGGAACTCCTTGACCTTCAAATCGAACGAGAAACCGTCGTCCGTTCTCTACAGGATCTCGAATTGGAACTTTCACAGGGAAGGATGGACCCTTCCGACTATGAACGGTTGAAGGCCACAGACGAACGCCGCCTACTCAGTCTGTTGGACCGGCTGGATACCTTCAAGGACACAGTTCACGACGAAACCAGCGAACATCAACCGGCACCCTCGAAACGAATCAATTGGGTTCCGACCATCGCCTCTGGCTTGGTGGTCTTACTGACCTCCATCGGTATTTACGGCGCACTTCAGTTCAAGGCTGCACAAAAATTGATGGCCGTCGAAGCCCAAATGGGCGGAGGCCCGAATCCGATGGAGATGGTCGCCAAACTGGAAAAACGCCTCAAAGACAATCCCGATGACCTGCAGGGACAGATCATGGCCGGACGATCCTACATGGCCTTAAATCGAATGCCTGAAGCCAAAAAGGCATGGGAAAAAGCCTTAGAGCTGGACCCGAAACAGCATGAAGCCCACTTCAATTTAGGAGTGATCCAGATCGAAACGCGTCAAATTGACGATCCGGAAATTTTCAAACAGGCTCTCGTACATTTTGACATGGTTCTGGCCGACTTACCCAATCAACCCGCCGTCAATTGGTATCGGGGTTTAGCCTTGTGGTATTTGAATCGCCGCCAGGAAACCGATGCCGCCTGGACCCTCGCCGCACAAAACATGGAGCCCGGCACCAAGGACATGGAGTTCGTTAAAGACGCCCTCGTCAAGCTCCGCGCCGGTGAAGTTCCGTTTTAGCTATTTCAAATATACGTGAGCTTAAGTGGGCGATGAGCAGCTCATAAAGTATTAGGTGCAAAACGATTTTAAAATTGTTTCCCTACACATCCATATCACAAAGCGTGCAACCAATTGGACGGAATTGACTTAGTTTAATTTTTAGTTTAGCTTTAAACTATGATAAAACTCAACATTCACGAAGCCAAGACACACTTGTCCCGTTATCTGGACAAACTTAAAAAGGGAGAAACAATCCTTTTGTGTAAGCACAATGAACCGGTGGCCGAAATCAGAGGGTTACCAACGCCTCTCTCACGCAAACGACCCATTGGCTTAGCCAAAGGCCAATTCACCATTCCTGACAGCTTTTTTGAGCCTCTCCCCGATGACCTACTCAAAGCATTTTCTGGACAATCTGAGTGAAGGTTCTGCTGGATACCTGCACATTTCTGTGGATCATTTCAGACGACAAGGCGCTTTCGCTGGTGAGTCGGGAAATATTTTCCGACCCCTCGCATGAAATTTTGCTGAGTGCCATTTCCGTTTGGGAAATTCTGGTGAAATACTCTCTCGGTAGGATTCCCCTTCCCACACCGGTGGATCAATTCATCTCTCAACAGCGGGAGCGTCATGGTATTGGCACACTCGCGTTGGAAGAAGCTGCAACCGGACACCTGCCCAAATTCCCTACACTTCATAAAGACCCTTTTGACCGCATGCTCATTTGCCAGGCCATCCAACATGAACTCACCATCCTAACGCCCGATCCATTGATTACCCAATATGCCGTCCGAACCGCTTGGTAGGGTTTTTCCCCAAAGATAGGTTCCTGCTACCTAATTAGAAATGATTCAACAATCAGACGGCTCAGTTCTGAAACTGAGCCGTCTGAAAGGTAACGCATCAATTTACGCCGGGGCACGTTGCAACGTGACATACCGCACCACGGATAATTTGGAGAAGGCTTTCAATTTTTCAACGAACAGCCTCCCGATGACAAGATTGCCCGTCTTGGGGTGAGCCACCACTTCAAAGCCGAGTTCTTTCAACTTCTCCAAGGTCTCAGGATTGGTATCCGTCAACCAGACTTGAAGCAATACCTTCCCACCGGTCAAATGTTGCGCCACGTCCTGGGATAACGTGGACTTCCTCTCCACCTGTTCCACCAACGACTCGAGAATGGAATCCAACTTGCTGGATGAATCCGCCCGACGAGAATCATCCCTTTCCGGTTCAACGCGATCCACCATAGCCAGCGGGCTGGAGGCCACGGATTCCCGGGCAACCTTTCCTCCCAGAAAAGATCGACTCATTTTCGCAATCGGCTGCATCATTCGATGCCCAAAACTCCCTGCGTTCTCGTCCCTGCTGCCAAATATGCCTCCGTAACTTACCCCTTCCGGCAGTTCCACCGGCACTTCTACACGTCGTGGTTGTCCACCTTCCGTGATAATCAACTCTTCCACCGCGACAAATGAGGTGAACTGGGTCATCAGCCGAAAATCCAAGCCCAACTGCGTGATGGCTTCCCGTACATCCTTCCGGGGGTTTCCTTGCTGAACACCATCGAAGTTCTGCGCCATCAGCTCTGCAATTTTTGTTCGCGCCCACAAAGAAGCCAGGACATCATGCTCTGGAGCAAAACCGGGTAGATCGACGGGAATATTCCGCACCACTGAACGCCCTGCCACCTTGCCGCGCAACCGTATCGTGCCCTTGCCTGGTGTCGTATACCGACCGGTCAACACCAACGGTTTCGCGCTAAACAAATCAGGGAGTCGCTTTGGATAGACCTCCGCCACATCCAGCCCTTCCCAGTCCACGGACAGATCCGTGAGCAACGGATGTTGAACCCGTTCATGAAAGCGCCGGGCTGCTGCCGAGCCGTCATCATTCAAACCCACATATTCCACCTCTCCACGGCCTTGTTCGGCCATCCTGTCCAATAAAAACCGGTTGACGCTGCTACCAATCCCGAACGAAAAGATTCGGGCGTTAGGATGTTTCTGCACTTCGCCCAGAATGGCCATATCGTTGCCGATATACCCATCAGTCATGAAACACACGATGCGAACATGTTCTTGCGAATCGGAGGGTTCTAGCGCCGCACGAATGGCCTTCATCATTTCCGTTCCACCGCCGCCCGACCGTGAGGCCAGAAACTTCTGGGCCTTCAGGATATTCGCCGGGGTTGCGGGAACCGGTTCGGGAAACAGAATATGGGTATCACCCGCAAACGTGATGAGATTAAACGTATCACGCCGGTTCAGCCCGTTAATGGCCAG
>BQIW01000160.1 GCA_021604105.1 Nitrospirales bacterium
TGGATCTCAGGATTAATGCGCCGAAGGCGATCCCGATGACGGTGCCGACGAAGATGAGAATATACAGACCGCGCTCAGGATCCGTGGCAAAGGAATGGACCGAAGTGAGCACGCCGCTCCGCACAAGAAAGGTCCCGATCAGAGACAAAGAAAAGGTGACGATGATGAGGAAGAGATTCCAGACTTTGAACATCTTCCGCTTTTCCTGCACCAGAACGGAATGCAGGTAGGCGGTACCCACCAGCCAGGGCATAAACGACGCGTTTTCGACCGGATCCCAGCCCCAATAGCCGCCCCAACCCAGTTCGTAATAGGCCCAATAGCCGCCGAGCAGGATGCCGGTTGTCAGGCACATCCAGGCAAACATGCTCCATCGCTGTGTTACCTTGATCCATTCTTCTCCTAACCGTCCGGAAAATAATGCGGCCATGGCAAAGGAAAAGGGAATGGAAAATCCCACATAGCCCATGTAGAGCATGGGTGGGTGCATGACCATCGCGGGGTCTTGCAGTAACGGATTCAGGTCTTTGCCATCGAGAGGAACAGGTAGAAGCCGTTCAAAAGGACTGGAGAGAAAAACAATTAAACATAAAAAACCGAAGATGATGGCCGATTCCACGGCAATCAAATACGGCATAATGGTGGGCTGAGTGCGCCAATGCAGCCAGACGGCCAAGGTGCTGAAGACGGAAAGTATGAAGACCCAGAGCAGGAGCGAGCCTTCATGTCCGCCCCACACCGCCGCGACCGTATAGAAAAACGGGAGTTTCGAATTTGAATTGTTGGCGACATACAGAACCGAGAAGTCCCGGATGATAAAAGCATAGACCAATGAGAGCATACCCACACCCAGCAAGACAAAGATGAGGGTGATAGCCATGCGCCCGGAGCGGGCCCAATCGGGATTGCGTGTTTTGAGGGCCAGGGCGGCGCTGGCCATGCCAAAGACTGACAGCACCAGGGCAACAATGGTCGAAAAATGTCCAATTTCAATAATCATAGAGAATGGCGAACAGGGTTAGGGAGAGAGGGTTTTCATGAAATCTTTTTTGGGAAGTTCCACCCCTGCTTGTTTGAGTTCCATGGGCATGTAGTCCTCGGAATGCTTGGCCATGATCATCGTGGAATGAAACGTCCGGCCGTCCCGCCATTGGCCTTCCACCACCGCCCCTTGTCCCTCCTTAAACAGGTCCGGGGGAATACCCTGAAACGCGACAGGAATAGTGGCGGCACCATCTGTGAGCTCAAAGGTCAGACCTACGGGCTCAGGTTGGGTTTTAAGACTGCCTTTGACCACCATACCACCCACACGAACTTTTTTGCTGTAGGCTTCGGCGGTAAAGGCTTTTACCTCAGAGGGAGTCACGAAGTACACAATATTTTCCCCGAAATTCCCAAATGCAAGATAGCCGAGCGATCCGGCAACCAGGAGAATACTGACAATGATGGCGATTTTTTTATTCTTTGTGCCCAAGGGAGTCTGCCTCTGGTTCGTAAAGTTTGGATTCTTTGATCTCTTTAAATAAAACCATGACTCTTTGGCTCATGGCAAATACCATCCACCCCAAGGCCATGACGGAAATCAGGTAGGCGGCGGCCACAAATCCAAAATTATTGATCAACGCGGTATCATGCGCGCGAAAAATCCGTGCCTGGCTGTCCCAGCGCCCGATGAGAACCAGGGTTTTCAATTCGCGAATGTTTTCCAGGGGAGGACCCTGGTATTCCACCGCAAGAGTGGCTGCCCCATCCACAAATTCAAATGTGGCCTGACCATGTTCCACGTCACCCTGCAAGGTACCACTTTTAACCATCCCTTGTATCCTGACCGGTTGGCTCTCTGGAGGACTGCTCAAGAGCGTTTTCATGGACAAGGTGGATAAGTGCTGCTGGTAGTGCTGATAGGTCAGGATGGCGAGAAGAAGGGTTGCCCCCAGTATCACCGCCCAGCGTGAATATAACCCGGTCATGAAGTCGTCTGAGAAAAATGGGTTTGACTGAGAAAGCGACCTTTTTTGGCATGCAATAAATCAGTCAAATACAAAATTTGAGTGCGGACCATCACCATATAGGCAAACAATAACCAACAGCCGATGCTCATTAACGTCAGGGGGACCAGAATGTCTTCCGAAATGCTGACTCCTCTGGTGGAGAATGACATGGGTTGGTGGAGCGTTCTCCACCATTCCACTGAAAATTTTATGATGGGCAGATCGATACCTCCGACAATAGCCAGAATTGCCGCATAGCGGCCGCCCTGTACCCGGTCATCCACGAGGCGCCGAAGCATGATGTACCCTCCTAATATCAGGAGGAGCACCGTAAACGAGACGAGACGTGGGTCCCAGGTCCACCAGGTATTCCATGTGGGTTTGGCCCAGATCGATCCCGTGATAAGCGCCAGGGCCGTAAAGAGGGCACAAATGCTGGCGGAGGCCTGGCACATATTATCCACAAGCGGATCCCGTTTCCACAAATACCAGATGCTTCCGAAAAATAACACGGAATAGGCCAGCGTGCTTGTGTGAGCCAGTGGCACATGCACATACATGATTCTGACCAGTTCTCCTTGATAATAATCAGGCGGTGAGGCGAGCAAGCCGATGTACAAGCCTAAAAAGATGCAGAGGGCGGCTCCTCCGCCAAACCATCCTTTATAGCGTTGGATCTGTCGAATAATGCGATTGATCATGTTGGGCATTGTAAAACGGATAACCCGACAGAGGGAAGGGCAAACTTCCGCAAATGGATCGGCCAGAGGTCTGGGTTATTAAACCAAAAAAAATGGAGTGCTGGAAAGGTTCTATGACAATGAATGCGACTGCTTTCCTTCACCGTTTCGTGGTGTTAGTTTCCGCCCTATGGTAGACAATGGACGCATTCTGCGGGACGCGGAAAGCATGATCCGAGGTGGGGTAGAATCATGCAAATGAGTAATCCCAATATTTCTCCTATTATGTCGGAGATGGTATGACTGTCGCCATGAGGCCTCGTGTGCATAAGTCAATTCAAGTAGTTCTCATTCTTTTGTGGATATTCGCCGGGCCTGCAGCCGTGGAAGCCATGGTTGTGGAAGAAGATTGCCAATCTACTTCAGAAGTTCCACGTCTAAGTGATTCGGACCTGCAAGCGATCAACGATGGGGTCAAATGGCTATTCGGTATGCTCAAAACCAGAAGCCCCGATCCGGTAGCTCTGGGTGAGCCTATTACGTTAGTCAACGGCGAGACCTACTTTTCTTTAGAGGGATCGCAATTGGAGAAATGTTACGAATATGTGAGGGGTAATCCCGTTTCAGGATTGAGGGGATTCACAAGGCGAATGTCGGAAAACGGGAATATCCACGCCATCTACGTCAATGCGGATTATCTCGGCCATCCCGATGATGAGGACTCTCTACACAAGCGCAATGAGGTCATCCATACGACCATCCATGAGGCCATCCATCTAAACTCTTTTAAACAGAAGGGCTTCTGGGGTGGTGAAACGGATGCTGAATGGACATTTCCATCAAATGAGAATCCAGACCGTTACTTTTTGCTGCTAGACGAGGGTACGACGGAGATGTTCGCGCGCATGGTTCTGTACCATGTGATGGAGAAGAACGGGATCGGGATGGTTATCGTAGACCGAAATCCCGATAATGATGCCTGGCTGCCGATCCCGATTTACGAATACCCGAAGAATCTCGCATGTGCGTTCGTTGGGAATAATGATATCGGAATTTGGATTTGGGCAAACGCATACTTCCTTGGAGAGTGGAGAGAGGCAGCCGACGGTCTAAGATCGGCGACGGAAGGATCTTGGACCCATATCAGGCAATTAGGGGTAAATTCGGGTGATTATCAAAAAAATGAATCCTCGTACCTGAAAGTGAAACAGCTTCGAGAGAAATATGGGAAGCTGGGCCCTTGGTTTTTTCCCCAAATTGAGGATGTTTCCATCTTTTATTCTTTACCCGAATACTCCAGAAGATACGACCGGGCATTAACTATTGAGAAATTATTTTAGTCGAGCCTTTGATGAATAACTGTTTTCAGAATGCGTTTGGAATAGAGGGGGTTGGGGATTCTCTGCCCCATTATTGTCCTTTCTAATAAAAAAGTATTCAGTAGCCAGGCCGTATTCATATTTTTTTCCTGCAGGCGGATATCCAACTATGAGCCTGTCTCTCGTTGTGCTTCACTTCCAATAATATAATTGGCAAAATGCCCCCATGTGGTTCGCTACCCAATGTTTGGCATATTGCCTAGGCCTGTCTCTTGCTACATTGTCGGGACAGGGATCATGCGCCACCGTATCTGGTCTCGCTCCTCCATGGTCGGTTCGCATGACTTTGGTTTCATCTTCCAGAGGTCATCTTTATCTTTATTCATGCCCAAACAAGCCAGTGTTGAGTCTCCTTCTGGGCTGTATTCCTTTCGCGCACTGTTGATACGGCCATCTGAACGTATATGCCAACCACAGTGATCAGTATCCCAATATTTATCATTTTGAACTTCATATTTTATCGTTTTGGACGCTTTGCTTCGACTTAAACATTGCAGAGCTTTTCCAGCCGGCCTTTTTACCAGCGCGTACTCGCCTAGGGTATCAGACGGGATATCCTCGGAATGCTGTTTCCACACTGGGTCCCAAAACAGGTCAAATTGCTGTGCCTTCTGAGTATCGGTACATACGGGGCTGCCTGCCTTGTAGTCACCCCCTAGGCAGCGTCCGGATGCCACGTTTTGAAGGAGAAAGGTAAATGGTTTCAACCCCCGGTCGAGGGCGGATATCTGTGCATTGGTCAGGCATTCGTTGTCGGATGGGTCAAGCGCACACATTCGCTGAGCAAGGGGTCGTATGTAGGTATCGACCGCCAATTGGCCTTTGGGTGGAGGAAGGTAGAGGCGGAGCACATTGGGATTACAGTAGGGAAGCACCGTTCGCAGGTTTTCTCGCAGATCCGCAGCTGTTGGGGGATGGTTGTTCTTTTTTTTATCTGCTATTTTTCGAAGCTCTTCGAGCGTTGGCAGGGTTTTCGGTTCTACCCAATTGATTGTGTGGTCATTGCATTCCAGACCGACGGGGCTGGGAGTGTCGGGGCTGAGATCGACGGGGTTGGCGACGTATTCGAGCTTGCGGATGTTCTCACGGATCTTGATCGAAATATCCTGTAACTCGCGCAGGCTATGTGGCGTCAGGCCCACTGTGAAGTCGTAGTCTTGGGGAGTGGCAAGAATGTCGGATATTTCTTGTTCAAGCGAAAGCAAAAACCAGTAGGAATCTGCTGAAATTTCGCGGTCGCGTAAACTGCGTTCTTTAGGACCGTTAGTCAGGGAACGGTAGGACGTCACCTCGACCCCGATGAAGGTCGGATCGCGGGCCGCTTCAATGGTGAGTGACTGAAGCTTTCCGCTGAGCCCCTCCCGGCTGATGGGCATCAGCCCGCCCCCGCCCCCCACCTGCGCAAAGTGGATGGACAGGTTGGCCGACTCTCGTCTGGCCGTTTCATCTGTTGTGGCCTCGGCACCAACCTGTCCGCCGCCAAATCCCGCCTTAACCGATGCCGCAATCGATGTTTGGTCTTCGGTCCCCGTCGTGGAGATCCCGATTGTCGCGAGAAGTTCCGCACCGCTGTAAATCCGCGAGACATAGGCGTCTCCGCACATCTTGTGGAATTCATCCAGTCTTTTGGAATCCTTGGCAAGTTTCTCAGCAAAGGTCGTAAACCTAATGTTATCTACCAGGTCCTCGCCTCCACTCTGACAGCCGGAAGAGTTGGGCATGGTCTCTTGGCTCTTTGGAGAGTTTTCGGGGATTTGCGGAAATGCCCGTCGTGCCGGACAACCAGGGGCCTCCGGACCGGCAAAAAGAACGCCGTTTTGAACGGTGGCTTTTAGGAGCAGCGTCGTCTCCGTTGCCGATGTCTTGGAGTTCTTGGCGAAGGAGGCTTGGGCGGAGGCCGATCCACCGATGCTCTTAATCGAGGCGGTGGCACTGACGTCCAGTTGGTCCATGATTTCAGACTGATCGGAGACCTCCGTCATGGTCATCGTACTGGTCTGACCCGTCTCTCTCACGGGTGCGAATCGCACACACCGGTTTGGGATGGCCTGGCCTTCAATGAGATCCCATCCCCACCCAAGCTCGACCCCGCCATCAGGCGCGCCAAGGCGGTGTGACAGGGGACCTTCTGCGGATAGCGTAGTTAGTGGGACAAAAAAGAGAAGGGCCGGGAT
>BQIW01000161.1 GCA_021604105.1 Nitrospirales bacterium
TGTCATGCTGAGCTGAAGGCGAAGCATCTGGCTAAGCCATGGCCCGGTTGAACTGGGCACAGATCCTTCGTCCGACTCAGGATGACAAAGCCGTGGGGCCAAGCCAGAAGATGAAACAGTATTATGTGTACATCATGACAAACCATTCCGGCACTCTATATACCGGTGTCACCAATGATCTCACTCGTCGAATCTATGAACACAGGCAGGGACAAGGCGGTCATTTCACATCAAAATACCGCATCACACAATTATTGTACTTCGAAGAAACGCGGGATATTCACGCGGCACTCTATCGGGAAAAACAGTTTAAAGGTTGGACGCGCACGAAAAAGTTGGAATTAATTGCCACGGTCAACCCCCAATGGGCGGATCTTTCCGCAGATTGGAATTTATCATAGGTTGTCATGCTGAGCTGAAGGCGAAGCATCTGGCTAAGCCATGGCCCGGTTGGGCTGGACACAGATTCTCCGCTCCGCTCAAGATGACAAATCGGCGGAAACTCTCCAACCGCCATTGGGGATTTGATAAAATAAACAGACCGCACTCTCATAAGGAGCTGATATGTCATGTCCTATTTCCCAATGCTACCTGACAAGCAGATGCCCACATTAGGAATCGATCCAATGAAGCCGCTCTTTCCGTCCCTTCTCCTTGCATTCATTACAGCGTGCGGCGGTCCTTTAGTCGGGGTGACCGTGGTTGATGAACGCACGGCATTGGAAAACCAGGTGCTTGGCACGTATCAAGAACTCAATCAGCAAGTCATGCTGGTAGCATCCGTACGCTATATCGATCCGAAGGGGAATTTGAAACAAACCCAGGAACTTCCTCCAGGGAAAAAAGACGTCGTGCGTGCCCTCCAACGAGTGTCCTTCAACAAAGATGACCTCAATCGCTTTAAATCATTGGGCATAATCGGAGAAAACAATGAAGGCGGTGTTACCCTTCTGAAGCCCGAAAAAGTCCAACCGGATGACCGGGCGTTTGTCGAGAATCTGGTGAAGGAGGAGAATGAGGATCGTCTCGCGATCATGAGCCGGATTATTGAAACCAACGAGACTCTGACACCCTCAGAATTACCACGGGTCCACAAAATGTTTGCTGCACTCAATCGGGATAAAGCGCTCAAGGGAGAACGAATCCAATTGGACAATGGGACATGGACGCAAAAAGACGCCACACCCTAGCTCAAAATTTCATGCTGCGAAATAATCTTCCTTCTCCCCCCTCCCAAGATGCTCAAGAGAGCACATCAGGAAGAAGAGAGAGAAAATCGCTTCAGTTTCACGGAGCCGTATGGTGCTTGATGGCCTTCACGGGTTTGGGAGGAGCCTTCTATTCCTCCCTATCCGCTCTCGCTGCGACGCCTGAACGCCTGACCACGCATCCGGCCCTGGATTATCAACCGTCTGTCTCCATGGATGGACAGACGCTCGCCTTCGTGTCCACCCGTTCCGGCAATCCGGACATCTGGGTCCAAACCCTCAAGAGTGCCGCCCTCACACTTCCCCGACAAATGACCACTCACCCGGCCAGCGATCAGGAACCGGCCTTGAACCGGGATGGTACCCGACTTTTATATGTGTCGCATAAATCCGATCCCCGCGGTGATGTCTACCTTCTGGATCTAATTACCCGTGAGGAGCAACGACTGACGGATTTAACCAGCGGCGACGGCTCTCCTCAGTGGGATCAAGATGAGGAAGGATTTTTCTATCTCAAAAGCGATCCGCTTCAAAGCACCCCCGCCATCTACCGGAAATCTTTTTCAAACCGGTCTGAAGAATTGGTTGTCCCCCAAGCCACCAGCTTTTCCGTAAATGATCAGAGACAGCTCCTCTATTCCAATGGTGCCTATCTGACCTTATTAAATCTTCGCGACAACAGCGTCACCTCATTCGACCAGGACAACCATGCCCTGGATCTCTGGCCTGCCTTGGACCACAACCCCGTTGACCTCATCCCGAATCGTCCCCTGGTGTTTACCCGATATGACCGGGACACTAACGATGACGGGCTGGTTGATACCGATGATGAATCGTCCATTTGGATGAGACTGGGGGACCCGCAGCAGACTGAACTCCAAAGACTCTATCGGGTCACTCCGGCGCACAAATTTCATGTATATCCTGCCCTGTCCGGGGATTTTCTCTATTACTCCGATCTGAAAGCCGGGGATATTTTCCGAATGAACATTCCCGCGTTTCTCAGGAATTATGCCGACCTCGATCACGCCAAATCGCTGGCCGCCTCGTATCAGGATCACGGACAACTGGATCTTGCGCTCCTGGTTCTGGGAAACATTTCTCACAATCTGTTGGCACAACAACCTCCTGACGCACGAGCGGAATTTGATTTTTCCCTCGCCGAGATACAGACACAGGAAGGAAATTTTCCGGCCGCACGCGAATCCTTGGAACCCTATACACGGCAACCAGGACGGAACGGCGCGTTGGCCCGGATCTATACTATCGTCTTGCGGGTCCGAGAACAGGCTCAGGGCATCAGCTCTGCGGCAAGACGCCGGTTAGTCTCCACAGGCGCGTCTGATCTACTCACCATCGGACAGGAACACCGGGACATGGATGAGGTATACGGTCAGGCCCTGATTGAAGCCGGACGGCTTTACCTTTTCGCGGACGATCCTCTTACGGCCCTGGAGTACCTCGTCAAAGTTGAAGATCTGCACAACAAAGACATTCGAGCCAAGGGTCTCTTCACCAGAGGGGAAGCCTATCGGATTCTCGGAGATGCCCCCAATGTGATCCGCGTGTTCGTGGATGTCATTAAAATGTTTGGCGAGCGTTCCTCCTGGGGCAAACGTGCCATCCAACAGGTTGTGGCACTCTCTCAACAGGGTGAAACGGAACGTGACCGCCTGACGGCCTTAAACAGGATCATCCCTCGGCATCCGGACCTTCCCGTCTTGATCGCCACAGCCCGATTAACCATCGCCGATCTGTATCACGAACAGGGAGAACAACTGTCCGCTCTGGAAACGCTGGATTTCATTATCTCGGTTCACGACCTTCCCAACGAACTCGTCATCCAGGCCTATCGAAAAAAAGCCGCCATCCTTTCAGAATCGGAACGGTACCAGGAAGCGGCGGATACCTATGCCGCCTTGAGTCAGTTTCCGGGAGAGAATCACACTGAACTCGAGGAAACCAAAAATCTTCTCATTTTACAATTGGTGAAAAAAGCCCTGAAGGACCGGAAGATCGGGGAGACCCGCATCGCCGCAAAATCGCTGAAACAACTCATCGAGCACTATCCCGAATCCGTGGAAGCCCATCGGGCCTATATCGAAACCAAAGTCATGCTCAAAGACACGGCGGAGGTCCAGGCCTGGTATACCAACTTAGTCAAGACCCATCCCGATCACGCGGTTTATCAGTATGGACAGGCCCTGGCATTGTCCTACACCGAGCCGCCCGACCTCCCGTTAGTGATCCGCCTCCTCAAACGTGCCATGAAAAAAGATCCCGCCCTGGGGTATGTCCACCAAACCCTGGGATGGGCCTACGAACAAACCGAACGCACGTCCGGCAACAAAGGGTATCTTGAAAAGGCCGAGCAGGAGTATCGCATCGCCTTGGAGATCAACGATGCCGGTCGCTTTCCCGACGTAGAATCCCAACTGCTGTTGAACTTAGGGAATACCTACCTGGGGCTCTCGAATGCCCGCGAAGCCTATCGACATTACCGGCAGCGTGAGGAGCAATTCACTCCATCCGGCGAATCCATCACCGAATTGCTCTATCGCAAAAATTATGGAGAGGCCTGTTTTAAAGCAGGACGCACCGAGGAATCATTGGTGCAATATCAGTTGGCCCTACGGAACGTCCCTCCCGAGCAGTCAAGTCTACAAGCCGAAATCCTTGAGCGTATAGGATTATCTCATCAGGACATCGGCCAATACGCCAAAGCCATCGAAGCATTCTCCCGGGCCTTGGTCCTCAACCGTGAGTTAGGGCAGAAAAAAAACGTCACACTGCTCCAGAGAAATATCGGCGTGAACCTCTTTAATCTGAGCCGCGCCAGCGAAACCGGTGGACGCGAGGAACTCAAACAGGCGTTGGGCAGTTACTTTACCAGCCTGGACCACCTCACCACCGGCGGGGGCAAAACGCTATCCAAAGGACCAGGCTTGTTCAATGTAAATGTGGCCCTCAGTGAAGGCGGATCTCAGGCGGCGAGCGGGTTCGACCGGCTGGGCGAACAAAAGCTCATGTTCAGCTATATCGCCAGCACCTACGAGCAATTAGACGAACCGGATCCCGCACGAGATTTTTATCGCAAAAAACTGGCGCTCCTCAATCAAGCGGCACCGGCTACCCAGGATGCGGCAACTCTGACAGAAAAAGCCATTGTCCTCAACCGGCTGGGAGTGCTTTCCCATCAATTAGATGAACCTGAACAGGCAATGGAATCCTTTCGTCAATCCTTGAATTACACACGGACCTTGAATATCCCGTTCGGAACCAGCGTCAACATCTATAATCTTTCGACATTAGCCGTCGAACGCCTCCTACAAGGCCACACCCCGGACCACAGCCTTGTGGAGGCCATCACCTCGGGCATTCAGGATCTCCAACAACAAAATTATGAAGACCGCAATCTGTTTTTCACCCTCACCAACACCGCCATGCTCCTGTCCCTTCTTCCCGAACCAACACTAGACCGGCAACTCAAACCGGCTGATGCCGTCCAACGCATGCATGAGCAGTTCACAACCAGGACACTGCCGTGGTCGTATTATCAAAAGGCCGACTTGCTCCTACAGAAACCGGCCCTCTTTTCAGATTCAGAACGACTTCCCGCTCAATTTCTGGTGAAGTTGAACCAGGCCGAATTGGCACGCACATCGGATCAGCCTCAGGTCTATCGCAACATTCAGGACGACTTACTCAAACTGGTGGAAGACCGACAATCCCCCAATAGCTGGTTGTGGTATCTATCTCAGGCCGAAGAGGCCGCTGATCCTCTTACGCAGAAACAGCTTCTCACCCAATCCGTTGAGGCCGTCCTTCGTTTTCCCGCGCAAACCGACCCCCCCACGGGTCAGACCAACACCTGGCCCGCATACGAACGTCTGATTCAGCTCTCGGTTGACCAATTGATTGAAGCAGGCCGGCCCGACGACGCCTTTACCGTGGCGGAGCAGCTGAGCATTCGACAATTGACCAGCGCCATCTATGAAGCACTGGGGGAGAAATTCTTTCTCAAAGGCTTGGGAGACTATGAACCGGAGTTACACTCGTTACTCGGGGAACTCCGGCAAGCCAGAAATCACGGGAACGTCGCAGCCATTGAAGAACTGGCTCCTGCCCTTCAGGACACGCTCTATGCCCTGTTTGAGGAATATCCCTGGGCCACCGCCTCCTTCTGGGCGTTTCCTCCAACCAGGGACCTCATATTTTTGGGAGTGGACGCGCAACACCCCTACCTGAAAATTCTCAAAGGCATGCAAGGCTATCATGGCTTTGTTCATGATGGGGACACGCTCCATTACAGCCCACTGGTGGTCACCGAAAAAGGGATCACGGGGGATGAGGAATTTCACAAGCGGCTCAAACAATCCGCCTCCGCCTATGTGGCGATGCCGCCGGAACTGGAATCCACCCTCCCTTCACTGATGCTCGATCAGAAACCGCTCACGTGGGTCAGCAACTTCTATGATTTCCTGAATGGCTATCATCTGCGCAGCCTCTTTTTTTCTCACATCACCACCCCAAGCACGTTTCTCCCATCCACGCCTTCCAGTGCGGGGAAAATTCCATTTGTGCTCCAGCAATTTAGCGGAGTCGAGACGCACGATCATCCACTGGCCGGCCACACCAACATTGCCGCGTTTCTGAAAAATCCCGAGACGTTCGCCTTTGAAGTGCAAGAAGCGCAAAATGTTCGGGAATTTGTCTCCGTGCTTGATTTTGCCGGCAGTCAACACCATTCGATCCTGCTCTTCGGCGGTGTTCCGTCCTCATCGCCTTCTCCTTGGGTGCTGATCTCCTCGCTCCTGCGGGCGGGATTTCCTCATGTCATCATGAGCCGGACACCGCTCGACTCCCAAACCGCCACCAAATTTCTGAATCACTATCTTACGCATCTCAATACCCTTCCTCCCGATGAAGCCGTCATGGCCGCGTCGAAGGATCTCTGGGGATCGGACACGGGGAAATACCCCT
>BQIW01000162.1 GCA_021604105.1 Nitrospirales bacterium
TAATTCACTAAGCATGGTCCTCCCATCCATAATGGGCATGTCCATATCTACAAGAATTCCATCCACCGGACGCCGACCCGCCAGAACCAAAGCTTCCCATCCATTCCTTGCCGTAACGATATCGTATCCCCATTCCCCCAGAGCCTCTTTCAACATTTCCGTTGCCGCAGAATCATTCCCCACAATCATTAAACATTGACAATTTTCTTTTGTATTCCATTGTGATTTTGACTTCCTCGAAGATGCGATTTCCGATTTAATCCGAGGGGCTGCCAGTGTGGGACAAAAGGAATATTGTTCCATGAGTAGCCTGCCTTTCCAAAGAGTTTCGAAATTAAATCCGGCACTTGTTAATGTACTAATAAGGGTAAATTTCAGAAAGTGGTACCCTATAAAACCCTGGGTTTTTCAAAATCATGTTCAATGCCATCTCTTTCTTCTAAAAGACCTTAAGGGCAGCCTTGTAGATCTAGTCAATTTGAGGGGCCAAAGCATCCTGGTAAGCCTAAGAAAAATATATGGCTTACATTTTAGCGTCTCTTAACCGTGCACTCTCATCATAGTCTGTTTCAGCTCCAATTGAAGGATCTCTGGACTGAAAAAACTGTCTGCCGGTTTTAGACTGAAAACAGGATTGGAATTAAGCATGAGATTCCTAAAATTTGGTTGCGTCAGCCTGCTCTTGTTCCTCGGATTCGCTGAATCGGGTTGGAGTGCGACGATTGTCGGAGGGGATGTGATTGCTCACTGGTCTGGCAAAGGCAACATGTTTGAAATGGAAAACTACCGGAAATTTTTCCATGGAGAAGTAAACGGCATGCTTGAAGAGCGCCCTCCTTTGCAGAAAGCACATGGGCTTTTCAATCTGGCAGAGATGCGGTGCCAGGTATCGATGAATATTGATCCGAAGACCAAAGCCCGGAATTCGTTTGAAACGTGCACGATTTCACTCCAGGACACCCACGAAATCATCCATTCCCGGTGGTCCTGCAAGAGCCTGGCGGAGACCTGCAATGGAGAATTCACCTGGATGTGGGGAACCGGCAGATTCACCGGAATCTCCGGTACCACCAGGCTTCATTCCCGCATGGAAATCGGGGTAACCGAATCAGGAGCTATCCATGGTGAGGCCATATGGGCGGAATTCTCTTATCAACTACCCTGACTCCCCAACCTCCGCGTTTTCTGAAATCAGTCCCTCACAGTGCAGCCTTACAATACCGTTGTGACCAATCTTCTGGGAATCAATGTCGGAGGCATTCCCGGATCTGAAAATCCATGGGCCTACACCCTAGTCTGTTTCACATGAACCTCAGTGGGATTGTTACGCATGGGCGTTTTTGGTTGTTTAAAGTAGTTATGACGTCCTTGAGTTGGAGTAAAAGCGGCACCACCTGCAACGAATTGAAGCAGAACAACCTGGCAACGCACGCACAGGAAGAAACAAGGGAGGACGCCGTGGGTACCCCTGAAGGCCTGTCTGTTAGAAAAAGACTCCAAGCTCCCTTTTTCAAATTTTGGCGCGCAGGAGGGTAACTGGGTTAGAATCGGGAACTTTTGGAAACACCCTGGTAGGACTCAATGGGGAACCTTAGAGAAAATAGGAATTAATTCTCCTCCTTTTTATTACGGGTCGGTTAAATTTTTGAAATATAATGGTCAGTCTGGATTTTTCCAGCAACCACTGGCTTAATGGAATAATGGCGCGGGAGATCATCGATTGCGATAGTCAGGGAGAAGCTAAAATTTCATGAAGCCTAGAGTATTTATAGGTTCCTCAACGGAAGCACTTGAGGTAGCTCACGCTATTCAAGAGAACTTAGAACACGATGCACTCTGTAAAGTCTGGACCCAAGGCATCTTTGATTTGTCCGGAAGCGCCCTTGATAATCTCCTCAATGCTTCACTTAATTTCGATTTCGCGGTATTTGTCTTCCAGCCTGATGACATAACAAAGATTAGAGCTTGTACAGCTGAAACTGTCAGAGACAATGTAGTTTTTGAGCTCGGCCTATTTATCGGCAAGCTTGGGAAAGAAAGGGTCTATTTCTTGGTTCCTGCCAATTCAGAGGGAATGCGCTTACCAACAGATCTATTGGGTATTACTCCTGGTTCCTATGTCCCACCCGAAACCAATGGAGACCTCTTGGCAGCTTTGGGACCGTTCTGCAACAAGATGCGTCGTCAAATGAAGATTTCCTATATTCCCATTGGCAAGAATGTATCTTCTAGTTTTATTGCAAATTCGGAAGAAAGAAACGATTCCGATAAAAAAACTGAACAGGTAAAGGGCGACCTGGTTAGTCCGCTAGAGGCAAAAGAAATTGAAGATGGGATAAAGAGGGATGAGTTTGGCAACTTTATTATTTCAAGAGCACCAACGGTCTTCTTCGACAACAGAGTCTGCAAAGCTTTCCCAGGAGTTCGGGGCCTTCAGTGGTTCCCCAACTCCAAGGAAGCTCTCGACAGACTTCAACTTTTATTACAAGAACCGATCTCATTTGAAACTGCGAATGGCTATGGAATTGATAGGGAGCCAATTTGGTTGTGGAGAGGTTATCTCTCATACGCTTTATCCCGATTTCTCCGCCTCAGTCGGACTCGATGCCTGTTAGACATCTTTGAATTAGAAATGGAAAGAATCGCTGTGTGGCGAAGTGAGTCCTATCGCCATAGCTTTGTGTATGTCGAAGTTTGTCCCGATCAACCCATTGGCCTTTACAAAAAAAAAGAGGATGATGTAATGAACGACATAGTCAGCTTCAGGGGATATGTCAAAGAGGAATATGGACTTTACCAAAACACTCCTATAACTCGTGACTGTTACGACGACGGCGCTGCTTTTCTTGATGGAGAGATTGTTGACGTTAGCGGGGCTTCATTGAGGGTGCATTACTTGACTAAGTACAACTTTCTTATTGCATCAAAATTTTCGCCGATCAATTCCCATGAATTTGACAAGATTTCTGAGCCTATTCTTAACAATTTGCTGAAAGGCGGGAATCATCTCGAGGAACTTTGTCGGATTATTGAGCGGTTGCCTCCTCTTGCCTAGAAAACTAGGAATGCCTTTCAGTTTTTTAAACCTCGGAAAGTTCTATTGAAATAGTCCAGCCGATTATTTGCTCACTCCCGACAAGGTAAAAGCAGTGGAAGGACCAAAGAGTGAACCGAAGAATGTCATCATCTTTCCTGGTAGAGCCAGTGAAAATTATCACAGAAACCAAGGCCATTTACCTCGAATAGCTTTTAAGGTAAGTACTACACGCCCGCTGAGGCATCTTAAGAATCAGGGTGAAGTCATTGAGGATCCCATGAACAAAAAACCGCAATTTCCTGATGAACAATCAAGTGAAGGCGCTTTTACCCGGCAAGGTGATGCATTCCGGGAATGGGTGACGGATGATGGTAGTTCAGAATTTCCTGCGGCGCGGGGGCGGTATCATCTGTATGTCTCCTGGGCATGTCCGTGGGCGCATCGCACGATTATTGTGCGAAAACTTAAACGATTGGAAAACGTGATTGGAATGACGGTTGTTGATCCGATTCGGGATGACCGGGGTTGGGCCTTTCGAGACGGCACTGGACATTCAACCGACCCCGTCAACGGGTTTCAGTTTCTGAGTGAGGCTTATCGTGCGACCGATCCGGCCTATCGCGGACGCGTGACCGTTCCCGTGTTGTGGGATCGTGAAACCAAACGTATCGTGAGTAATTCCGATGACGACATCATGCGGATGTTCAATTCGGCCTTCAATCAATTCACAGTCAGTACGTTAGACCTGTATCCGGTTGATCTCCGGCAGGAGATTGACCAACTGAATCACGATATGTATGAACAGGTGAATGATGGGGTTTACCGCGCAGGGTTTGCGACGACTCAATCAGCCTATGAGCATGCTGTCCGGCATCTATTTGAGGCGTTGGATGGATTAGAATCGCGATTAAATATACAACGGTTTCTCTTTGGCATGTACCCGATGGAAACAGATTGGCGTCTGTTCGTGACGCTCATCAGATTTGACGCGGTGTACCACGGACATTTCAAATGTAATATCCGGCGCATTGTGGATTATCCCAATTTATTTGGCTATCTCAAAGATCTCTATCAATACGACGACGTGGCGGACACCGTGAATATGGATCACATCAAACGGCATTACTACATTACTCACGATGACATTAACCCCACGGGTATGGTTCCCCTCGGTCCCGATCAGGATCTTCGCTCTCCCCATGGCCGGGAACATGTATAGGAAGACATCCGGTATCCGCAATAATAATCCGTCCACAGGAATAATTGCCGCTCCAGCGGGCCATATCACGACTCGTAGGAGCGTCTAAATTTACAGTCCAAATTTCTCCCCAAATAAGGCCTGAATACCTGAAAAATACAAGCGGAGTAGCTAGAATAGTGCCCACATTTCCATACCACACTAAAATGAACTGAACAGATAGAAGACAAACCGGGCACGGCATGGAATCTGGAGGGATCGTTATGACATTGACCGCACATAATAATGTCCCACTTCCCGCGTGGATGTATGGCACGGCGTGGAAAGAAGGTGCCACGACCCATCTGGTGCAATTGGCGGTGGCTTCGGGATTCACAGCCATCGACACGGCCAACCAGCTCATTCATTACCGGGAGGACCTGGTGGGTGAAGCCCTGCAGGCCCTCGACAAGCAAGGAGTAAAGCGGGAAGCCTTGTTTTTGCAGACGAAATTTACGCCGGTGAACGGACAGGACCATCGTTCGCCCTATGATGCCTCGGCCGGTCTCACCACTCAGGTGCAGCAATCATTTGCCAGCTCGCTGACGCACCTCCACACCGACTATGTGGACTCGTATGTCCTGCACGGGCCGTATTCACGATTCGGATTGGGAGAATCGGACCGGGAAGTGTGGGCGGCCATGGAGGAGCTCTATCAATCGGGGAAGACGAAAATGATTGGCATCAGCAATGTCACGGCCGGACAACTCACCCAACTCTGTGCGGAAGCGAGGGTTAAACCCATGGTCGTGCAGAACCGGTGTTACGCCTCCCATGGATGGGATAGAGAAGTGAGGGGGATTTGCCAGGCTCATGGCATCATTTACCAGGGTTTTTCACTTCTTACGGCCAACAGGGACGTGGTGGGCGATCCGGACGTACGGGCCATCGCCAAACGGTTAGGGACGAGTCCAGCGCAAGTGGTTTTTCGCTTTGCTATGCAGATCGGCATGCTCCCGTTGACCGGAACGACCAGCGAACAACATATGAAAGACGATCTCCAGGCCGGACAATTGGCGTTATTGCCTGAAGAAATCGAACTTCTTGACACCATTGCCGATTGAGCAGATCTCTTCTTCCCAAGGCAGAGAGAAGGTGGGACACCACCTTCCTGAATTATTCCCAGCAAATTTGACGCCCCATCGTTTGGGCCTGTCGGCGTCTGGCCGCAAACTTCAGAACTGCCTGCTTCCAGTCATTCTCCTTATCATTCTTGTTCCCTTCTCTGTGCCACAAGCCGGCACAATACCCGAACTGATGTTGGCAGACATCTATCGGCAGGGTCTTGATCTCAGGCAATACCGGGTCAGCGAAAAACTCGACGGCGTCCGCGCTCGTTGGGATGGGACGTATTTGATTTCGCGAGGAGGCAATGTGTTTGCGGCGCCCGAATGGTTTACCAAAGGATTTCCATCCGTACCCCTGGATGGAGAACTATGGATGGGACGAGGGCGATATGAAGAGGTATCGTCCATTGTCCGGACCCAACACCCCCATGATGGGTGGAGACCTGTGCGCTTTATGATCTTTGATCTCCCGGCACATGGCGGAACATTTTCCCAACGGGTGATCGCGATGAATGGCTTGAAGACCGAAAGCGCCTCTTCCTATTTGGAGATCATTGAACAACAGCAGGTCGGGAGCGAAGAAGACTTATTGAAATGGTTGCACAGGGTGATCGATGAAGGCGGTGAGGGGTTGATGCTGCATAGGGATACCGCGTTGTACGCCAGTGGCCGTAGTCAGGATTTGCTGAAATTAAAATTATTTACTGATGCCGAGGCCACAGTCATCGGGTATCGACCGGGCAAAGGTCAGTTTGCCGGTCTGATTGGTTCACTCAAAGTGCGCACGG
>BQIW01000163.1 GCA_021604105.1 Nitrospirales bacterium
TGATCGTAGTCCGGACGCCGCAACACGACGACATCCACCAGCCAGATCACCGCTTTTTGTAAATAGGGATAGGCCAGCGCAGTGATGATCCAAAGTGCTAAAAAAACACCAAGCCGGGATAGGTTGGCCATTTCATGGTCCGGGTCGAGCCGTAACACCGGAATTCCAACGGTGATCAAGGCACCAAGCGTCACCAGGGCCAACACCAAAAACGATAACGCCCGCTTCAAGAAAAGGTCTCCCAGAGCAAAGCGGTAGTCCTGATAGAGAATGGCCAGGGCCAACGGGAGGTTGGCATGATGACCGACAACCTCCATGCCCCAGGAATATTCCCCGGTCTCATGCTGACTAAAGGGAAGAACCGCAATGGCCAATCCGGAGAGCACCACGATTCCCCCCATATAATCCCACCCCTCAGCCCGCACTCTGACAGCAAGAAGCCAGATCAAAAGCACGAGAAAGCCACAGACCATGGCCTGGAGCGCTGCTCCGGACATGCTCCCCGATTCCCCGCTCAGAGCAGCATGCAGGTGCATCAGGGATGCCCACCCGCTCAACCCAAAACCCGCTGCAGAAATCGATCGACGAATCCAGGCAGACAGGCCAATGGACTGCGTTTCAACCATGGCCAGAACAACGACAGCGGGAAGAAATCCCAATGCGGAGACCGCAAACGCATACAACACCGGAAGCGGTGCGGTCAGGTGTAAATTCGGAAGCAGAAAGGCCAGCAGGGCTCCAACATTCCACAGCAAGCCTAAAATTGCCGTCCAACATGCAAGCCATCTGGGTGATTGGGCAGAGGGTTCGCTCTGATTCTTTTGGGTCGATTCCTGCAACGCCCGGAAAACCAGCCACAACAACATGGCATACAAAATCATGCCGACGGCGTACCCGCTGACATGCGCGATAAACGAGACAGAGAAATCGGACACTTCAGTCAACATGGCCCTGTTCCATGACATCCATTTCCTTTCCTTCCCAAAATTGGCGCCCCATCATAGACTCGATAGATTATTTCCACGAAGCTATCCTGACGAGTGGTCGTTTTAACCAATCAGTGGTCGTTTAATCCCGGTATTGTGGCCAGGGTTTCTCCGGATCATTCTCTTTGTCCACTCTCAAGCTAAGTCCCCATTCGGCCGAAAAGACCCATATGGCCTCAGTCGCCACCCCTACAGATCAACCCTGAGTTCACACACGATGATGACTGTCTTTCTAACATTGCTGCTCATCTTTTCTATCGTGAAGCCGGCCCTTGCCTGTGGAATGGTCGGCATCGTCTTTATTCACACCAGCCTCCACTTACGCCGGCTCCGGCACCTGTCATCCTCCTATCTGGATCGTCAACTATCTGTCTAATAGACCATCCCCCCGACCCGGGATAAAGAAGGAAGCTAGAGCAGGCGCGCCCAAGATCCTGATATCGACAGAACGAGGATCCGCGCCTGTCCAAGATCCCGGAAGGAACTCAGGGCTAGTTTCAGTTTTTCGAAATAGGGGTTAAAAAATTCCGGATATTACGATTGGGGAGGAGCTCGAGGAGCACTGGAGGAAATAACCGACCGGTTATTGAAACGTGAGGGGGATTGAACCACCACATCGCCGGACCGAGACAGACCATACCATAAAAAATTGGCATCCAATGACAGGGAACCTGTCGTCTGAATTTTTACCCAATCACAGAGATCGAAATCCGAGTGGGCATGGCCGGCGAGGTCTGCGCCGTCCAGGATATGCTGGACGCCCAATGCCGAAGAGAGGGGCAGGATTGCCAGGATGACGGCAAGAAGAAATCCAATGGCCTGGTGTTGTGTTTTCATGGAATTCAATAATAGAGCAATTGAACTACTTTAACCAAGGCACGTGGAGTATTTCAATTCATCGGCGCCCGTCAGTAGAACCGGATCCAGCCCTCCCGCTTTAGGGCAAGGTACTGCCTGGGTCTGTTTAAAAAAGCCGCCAGCGGCGTTCTCGCCATTTTCCCGTCCTCACGTACGAAGCGTACGCTCCGCGCGTAAAAACCGCTGCGGCCTTGCTGGACGGACCCTTCGGGAAGACTCAGGGCATGCTTTTTTGAACCGACCCGGAGCCGTTGATGGATAATCTTATCCTGCGCAAATTTGCCCTTGAACAGCCTTATTATTCAACACTCCCTGCCTGACGGTTGGTGAACAACCATAGCCTGAGAGAATATGCTCAGGAAATCCGCCGCAGGTCGTTTTCGAGCCTATGGTGTAACCAGGTGTGTATGGCAGGGTCCTGGCGAAGGGCTCACGCCCATCCGCGGTTGCCATAACCCCCTCATTCTCTGGTTGCCGGCAACCTTACCCGACCGGGGAAAACCCCATTAAACATTGCCCTGTATTTATGGCTCATGTTGATGGCAGCCTACGCAACGGCAAAGCCGCCGGTTCCAAAATCCAGCCCATGCGATCAGGCTTGCCCCCGTAATATCCAGGGCGATCTCTCCGAGACTTTGGTGATCCATCCACACACGCGAGATCAACAACAAACCCAAACCGATAACGGATACGAAAGCAGGCCGCTTGTCACGATGAACCGAATAGGTGGTCAACAATCCGAATCCTGCCAGCAGCCCGATCGCTCCAAGGAACAGCCATTCCGTACGTTCACCAAACATCATTTCCAGGATCCCGATCCATTCCCCGGACGAATGCGCAAAAATGAAGGGCAAACTTAACAGCACTATCGGCGTGAAGGCACAATTGATGGCGCAAACCAAAGAGGCCAGAGACCCGATCCTTGAAAGTTGAAGACCGAAGGATTTCATGGCTTCATTGACAGTCGGGGCACAAGCCATTGAATTCTAAAGACTGGTCATTCACGAGGAAACTGGTCTTACTTTTAATAAGGGATTTGAGTCGTTTCAACGAGGGAAGACAAAGCGATTCAATTCTTCTGCATTTCTGACAACGCACATGGTAGGAGAGAGCACGACCGTCCCGCCATTCATAGCGGAATTGCCCCTCCTGGGCAAACGCCAATTGCGCCACCAATCCCAGCCGGGACAGGACCGCTAAAATCCGGTAAACCGTGACCCGATCGATAGATACATGATCTCCCTGCAGTCGCCTAAACACCTCCAAGGCACTCAAAGGATGGTCCGCTCTTTGTAGCACCTGCAGAACCGCCTGCCTCGGGCGGGTAAACCGGTAACCCGCTGTCCGTAAGGCTTCTTTATACGTTTTTGGTAACCGGCTCACTTGCATCGCATTCAATTGACGGCTTTCCTCCCATCGATTCATAAAAAACGGAAGCCTAATGAAAAAAATTTTCATCTGCATGAAAATAAAAATGAATGGTTATTTACGGCTGACCATCTGCCAATCCACATCACTTTCCAACGACATGAATAAACAAAACACGCCAGAGCCGGATCAAGTCCGTCACAGAGGACCCGATATCATGTAAAAATGGTGAAAACAATGCTAAATTATGTTTTCATCCTGTGCTCAGGCAACCCATTCCCTAATGGGAAACCCGTTCTGCCGTGACCATGAAGTAAACCTTACGCTTTTCTCACACAGGAAGAATCGATGAACACACTCGAAGACAAACTTGCGCGCGCGGGAATGACCGCCTCATTCCTTTGTGCCATCGAATGCGCATTGACCCCTTTCGCAGTCTTAGTTCTTCCCTTTGTCGTCGGATCACAGCCTGAAATCTCATCCCGCTTCCTTCCGGAGACCGCGCATATATTCGACTGGATCCTGATGGGAATCGTGGGTTGCCTGGCCCTGTGAAGCCAAATACTCACCATCCCTCTCCATCGAAATCCGGCCCCGCTCATCCTGTGCGGAATAGGATTCCTACTAATGATATATGGTCGCGTTGGGTGGGAAGATAGTGAGGCAGGCGAATCCCTGTTCATGATCAGCGGCGCAGTTGTATTGATTGGAGCGGGGTGGCTGAATCGACGATGGCATCACCAAGGCTGCAGACTTCATACACATACCCGTTCGACCGCGGACAAGCCTGAGTCACACCGGCCTCTTTCTGTGCTCCACACCCATTCGTCAATCGGTGACTTCCTTGGCCCAGGAAAGAATGAGTGTTCATGAATGGCCCTGATTCGTCAGGTTGGAGAAGAAGAAAGATTCGCTCCTCAGCACAACCCTTAAACCAGCTATATTTCGCGCAAGACATACATGTGTTTATGGTAAACCTCTGCCTCCATACAAAGTCGCTTAAGATTGATGATGCGTTCGACAATCGTGGCCACAACCCTGAATTCCCAATCCCCCTCCATAGATATTTTTTTGGGTAGCGGGAGGGGCCTGCGATCCCGCTGGAGGATTGGCAACGGCATGACCGTACGCCAGGATATCCGCTGCCGCAGAAAATGTGGACATCACCCGTTCCAAGGGGGCTCCGCATTCCTGACATTCGGAGACGGGAGGGTCAGACATGTTCTGCCAGAAGGAGAACCTCTTGGAACAAAAGAGCGATTGAAGACAATAAGAGGCTTGATATTCATAAATGGGCATACAGTCTCTCCTTATCAGTCAATAATCATTCCCCTCGACAGTACTTCTTGCCGGTGAGGTTTACCTGAGAATTTAAATTCCGTGCGCCTCCCAGAAATCATCGGATAAACGTAATTAAAAAGGCAACTGAACATTTTCATCCAGCTTACTCGTAACTCGATTTTAACCACTCATCAACAGAAATCCCACGAAGGGATTGAGTAAGCCATGTGTGGTCAGCCACGAAGAATGACGGGGCATAACTCTTTCTACACATCCTGACTCACCATGACCTTTAAACATGTTGCGCCTTTTTCCCATTGAGAAAGGATTCTACCAATAAAAGAAAAAGCAGCTCATGGTGATTGTTGCTCCGGCACCAAAAACCACGGTGCCCATGGGCGACAATCCTTTGACAATCCTTCCGGATTTTTCTAAGGTGGGATGTGGAATTTCTCTGGAAGGACGGGTTCACAATTTATACAAGGAGGCATCATGAGCGATCATCGTATTCATGACGAACATCCCCACACACACGGTCCCGATTGTGGCCATACCGTTATCCGACACGAGGACCATCAGGATTACCTACATGATGGGCATCTGCATTTTCCGCACGATGAACATGTGGATGAACACACCTTAGCTGTAGGGACTGCGAATCCCGCCGATTGTACGCCCAACCACGATTGCGAGGCACATGAGTCCTCCCATCGCCATGGACCGACATGCGGGCATCAATCGGTTCCGCACGGCGACCATATCGACTATCTGGTTGACGGCCATTTGCATTTTCCGCATGGTGCACATTGCGACAACCACGGAATGGTCCAAGTGGGTTAATTTCCTCACCGAATCAGTCCCGCCTGCCTGATAGAGCAGGCGGGACGCATACACACCAGATGCCTGGACAACCATTGTGTCACCACGGGCTTCTATTTTAGCGTACGCATCGCGTGACATCACGGTCCATTTTGACGGCATGTTCAAACGCTTGAACGACAACCTCTTCACCATTCATGACAAATCCTCACAGAATCGGTCATATGTCCATACGAACTCCAATACGTTAATCGGACGTCATGCTTTTTCAGCCGCACATTCTATCCGGAAAATGGCAGAACGACCGGTTCGCTACCTGCAGGACGTAAAGAGCGAAGAAAGAAATCCTTTCATTGAAGCCTTCTGAATGTGAAGGAACCGCTCTCATTCTGATTTTGACATACGATGGATGGCCTGTGGAGCTGGGATGCGGCTTCAAAACGAAAGGTATAAGAGCTTCGCTGGCGCGTGTTTCAACAGCCCGGGAAAACCCTACGCACATTCTTGCTGAGCACACATTTCGATCGTGAGACTTCTGAAGAATAATCTGCAGAAAATATTGATGGGAGTGTGATGAAAGAAGACAATCTGAAAACGGGGATTTCGGACGTCACCACAATTCTGGCGAATAAGCTCCTCACACACCAAACAGAAGCCGGAAGAAAGTTCACACCGTCCGGAACGACAAAATCACCTTCGACCAGTCATGAATCAAGGACCTCCCGAAGAGTCCACGCGAGATCCTTGATCAACAGCGGTTTTAAAAGAAAAGCCCGAATCCCCATGGCTTTAGCCTTTTCCAAGGTCATACTGTGAC
>BQIW01000164.1 GCA_021604105.1 Nitrospirales bacterium
CCGACCAATGGCATGATTCATACGTTGACACTGACACATGATTTAATTGGATCAGCGGATGTCCGAGAATTGCAAAAACTCAGTCCCTCGGCCATGGGGCTTGGAAAACCCATGTACAAAATGAGAGTCAAGGACGTCACATCCGAATTCGCGACATCCGACGAACTGGTGCAAGCGATCCTGGCTACCGGTAAAAAAGGGTTATCATTTCAGCGTTACAAAGGGTTAGGGGAAATGAACCCGAATCAATTATGGGAAACGACGATGAACCCGGAGACTCGAGCACTTTTGCAAGTGAAACTCGAAGACATGACCGGAGTCGACGAAATCTTCACCATCTTAATGGGTGATGAGGTGGAACCCCGACGTAACTTTATTCAACAACATGCGCTCGAAGTTCGTAACCTTGATGTATAGATGCCCAGTGAAAAAGTTAAAATGAAAATGGCAAAGTACCGCTAAGACAAAATCCTATGATTGCCATGGTAAATTTTTCAATTCACCTTTTACATATTCCAACTCCCCATGCCTATTGAAGAACGTCTGACTCAAATCGCCATTGAAGACGAAATGCGATTGTCCTATTTGGATTACGCGATGAGTGTGATCGTCGGACGAGCCTTGCCCGATGTCCGGGATGGTCTGAAACCTGTTCATCGCCGCATTCTCTACGGCATGAATGAAATGGGGCTTGCTGCCAACCGGCCCTATCGAAAATCCGCCAAGATCGTTGGGGAGATCATGGGTAATTACCACCCCCATGGCGACTCGGCCATTTACGATACGCTCGTGCGTATGGCGCAGCCCTTCAACATGCGCTACACCCTGGTTGATGGACAGGGGAACTATGGGTCTGTTGATGGTGATCCGCCGGCGGCGATGCGGTATACCGAAGCGCGGCTTACCAAAATCGCCCAGGAAATGCTGGTCGATATCGACAAGGAAACGGTTGATTTCACACCGACGTACGACGAGTCGAGTGTGGAACCCCTTGTGCTGCCTGCACGGGTTCCGAGTCTATTGATCAATGGCGCGGGTGGTATTGCGGTTGGCTATGCCACGAATATTCCCACGCATAATTTGGGCGAAGTCACCAGTGCATTGATTGAACTCATTGACCGTCCGGATATGAGCATTGCCGACTTGATGGAGATTATTCCAGGCCCTGACTTTCCCACCGCCGGCTTTATTTACGGGACCCAGGGAATAAAAGACGCCTATCATACCGGTCGAGGGTTGTTGACGGTTCGAGCCAAGGCCGATATTGAAACCGATGAAAAAACTGACCGTTCGCGCATCATCGTCACGGAGTTGCCGTATCAAGTTAATAAGGCGAGACTTCTTGAAAAGATTGCTGAACTGATTCATGACAAACGGATCGAAGGCATTTCAGACCTACGGGATGAGTCAGATCGTGATGGGCTTCGTGTCGTCATCGAACTTAAGAAAAGCGAAACTCCCATCGTGCTGCTCAATCAGTTGTACAAGCATACGCAAATGCAGACGACCTTTGGCGTCATCATGCTGGCCTTGGTGCACAACCGTCCAGAAGTCTTAAATCTGAAACAAATTCTTGCGGCCTTTATCGAACATCGCCGCGAAGTCATCATTCGGCGAACAGCCTTTGATCTACGAAAGGCCGAAGAGCGCGCCCATATTCTCGAGGGCTTGACCATTGCCCTGAATAATCTTGATGCGATCATCGCACTGATTCGAGGGGCGAGCGCTCCAGATGTCGCACGGCAAGGATTAATGGAACAATTTGCGCTCAGTGAACTGCAGGCCAATGCGATTTTGGATATGCGTTTACAGCGTCTGACCCAACTGGAACAAGATAAATTAGCGCAGGAATATCAAGAGATTAAGGCACGGATTCTCGAGCTCAAAGAAATACTCGATTCCGATACACGAGTACGGCAAATCATCAAAGATGAATTACTTGAAATCCGAGAAGCCTATACGGATGAACGTCGAACACGCATTGTGCCGGTCGAAGCCGACATTCAAATGGAAGACCTCATTGCAGAGGAAGAAGTCATTGTCACGGTTTCGCACGCCGGGTATATCAAACGAAACCCTGCTTCAATTTACCGTGCCCAAAATCGTGGAGGTAAAGGCAAAATTGGGATGGGCGTTCGCGATGAAGATTTTGTCGAGAAGATCTTTAGTGCCTCAACCCATGACCATTTGCTCTTTTTTACCGATGCGGGAAAAGTTTACTGGCTGAAGGTGTATCAGCTTCCTGATGTCGGACGTGCGACAAAGGGGAAAGCCATTGTTAATCTCTTGGCCCTGGCTCCAGATGAAAAAGTCACGGTCACCTTGTCGGTGAAAGAGTTTCGCAGTGATCAGTATATCGTCATGGCCACTCGTCAGGGAACGATTAAGAAAACGGAATTGTCGGCCTATTCCAATCCACGGCAAGGCGGCATCATCGCGCTGACATTAGATGAAGGCGACAAGCTCATTGGCGTAGAACTCACCGATGGTCAACAAGATATCGTGTTAGGCACACGTCTTGGACTTGTCATTCGTTTCAAAGAAGCGGATGTGCGTGCCATGGGACGAACAGCACGCGGGGTGCGGGGGATTAACCTTGAGGAAGGCAACTATGTGATCGGGATGACGACGTTGTATCCTGACTCCGCCTCGTCCGTCTTAACGGTAACCGAAAAGGGCTATGGCAAACGTACGCAGGCCTCAGAGTATCGAGCGCAATCTCGTGCCGGCAAAGGGGTGATCAGCGTAAAAGTTACAGAAAAAAATGGACCAGCCGTCTCCTTTCATCAAGTGACCGATACGGATGACATTATGATGATGACGGCCGAAGGGATGGTGTTGCGTATGCGGATCGGCGATCTCCGGGAAATCGGCCGCAATTCGCAAGGCGTGCGATTGATTGATATGTCCGAAGACGATCGTGTCGTGGGCGTCGCCAAGCTCATGATTGCCGAGGACTCGGAGAACACTGAGCAACATTCCCAAGACGACAATGATCAACCCCCATTGGAATCTGAGACGCCTGATTCAGACGAGATCGAGTAACGGCTTCTCGAGTATTTTGACCTTCTGCCACAAACTTTCAATCCCGCTCAATCGCCCTTGTGATGTGGTTTCTCAAGACATTCATTTCGACCGGACGCATCTATATAATTTTGATTGAACCAGATTTCCATTCGTCAAAAGCCTCTAAGTTACTAGATCTCGCCTCTGTCTCTACTTGCCGCTAGACGGTAACGACAATTTTGCCTTTTTGCTGATTGCTTTCCATATACCGGTGTGCTTCGACGATTTCCTCTAAGGGAAAGGTGCGATCAATAATGGGCTTCAATTTTCCAGATTCAAGGCCTTGATAAATATGCTGCTTCCCGCGTGCGAACCGTTCGGGATTGCTGACAATCTCAAATAATGTGTAGCCTCGTACCGTTAATCCTTTAGACAGCGCAGAGAGGAGAGGAAAAGGGGTAGGGTCCGAGGAGAGCGCTCCATATTCAAAAATGATTCCCTCGTGAGAGGTGGCCTCTGCAAGCTTTTCCAGGATGGGGCCAGCGATCGGATCAAAGACGAGACGGCATCCCTTTCCCGAAGTGAGTGTATCCACTTGCGTCACTAAATCTTCTTCATCCGTCATAATCACATGATCCGCTCCGGCCTCCAAAAGAAATCCTTTTTTATCGGAACCTCGAGTCACTGCAATAGCGGTGGCTCCCATCGCCTTGACGATTTGAATAGCCGCGAGTCCTACACTACTACTGGCGGCAGTAATCAGGACGGTATCATGCTTATTCAAATTCCCATATTCTATCAACGCTCCATAGGCGGTCATATACTGCATCCAGATAGCGGCGCCTTCAATCGGCGATAAGTTGTCAGGATAGCGGGCAACGGCAAAAGCTGGTACGACGGCACTTTCACCATACACGCCATATTGACCCACAGAAAATGACGGGATCGTACTCACACGATCGCCCACTCGAATGCCATTCGTATCAGGCCCTACCGCGTCCACCGTTCCCGAAGCTTCATAGCCAATTCGTGAAGGGAAAGCGGGTGTTTCCAAGTACTGACCCTTCCGAAACATGACCTCTGCCCGATTGAGCCCGAGCGCTTCAACCTTGAGTCGAACTTCGCCTTTACCAGGTTCAGTCAAAGGCAGATCTTCTATTTTCAAAACGTCGGGTTCCCCTGTTTCATAAAAACGTACAACTTTTGGCATAATTTTCTCCCTCAATTAACGCCGAGATCATCCGGACTGTTGTGTCATATTCTTTCGTGAGATCTCAAGATGGCACGACCAAATCGATCCGTTTCTGTCTCTATCCTAGCAGGCAAATAGTCTCGACTCATAGGTTAGGCTGTTCAGTTCTTACGAACAACTCGGAATAACCCTGGACAGAAAGCTCGGACTAGGTGATTACTAAATTCGATGGGGCATGAGGTTGGAAAGGGTCTTCAAATTTATCGAATTTTTGAGAGAATAAAATTTATTTAATCTTTTTTACGGTGTAGCCGTTCTAAGTTGTTATGCCATGTCTTGTAGTCATCACAGCGCGTTGTCACTAAGTTATTGCAAGTATATTGCTGGTTGGGCATAACGAATCGGTCATTAATGACCATTTGATGGCATTCCATCGATATGTGCTGTATAGAAGATTTGTGAAAACTCGAGACGATTTGTCTCTATAGGCATAATAAGGAATATGTCAAGATGAGGAAACTCAAACACAGGAGAAAAACGAAACATTAAAAAACATTGGTATAAAAAGCAGGTGGTATGTTACTACAAGGTGTTGAGCAAGAACGTCGATATCCATGGCACATTTTTTAAAGGAGATTAGATTAAATGAGAGATGAGCAAAACACAGGAAAATGCGGATGGGGCCTCGTGACTGGAGCTGTCATCTGGTTGGGCTTGGGGCTGCTTATGATGCCGAGCTGGGCTCTGGCCGCCGATGAGCCAATGCCAGAAAAATCATGGAGTGCGGGTGGGGCTATCGGATATTTATCCAATACCCCTGACGGTACGGCATTTGCTCTCAATTTACATGCCGATGCCAATCTGAATGAACGCGTGTCCATTGGGCCGCTTCTGCAGTTGGGGTTTACGGGTGATCTCACGCTTGTCGGGTTTTCTGGACAAGGTAAATATACGATTCCCATTTCAGAATCGGACAATCGCTTCAAGGTCGTGTTTCAAGGAGGCATCGGATTTGTCCATGCCGATCCAGGGCCAGCGGATACGTCGTTTCTGATTCCATTGGGCGTCGGCATGGATTATCAAATCAATCCGCAGTTGGCATTTACAAGTGATTTTTTATTGAATATTACCGATTTAGATCATGGACGTGGCTACAACGATACCAATGTGATGCCCAGTCTGACCTTCGGAGTTCGATTTTGATCGTCTGTTAAACAGGGAACTCGCAGGACTCAGAAGTTTTCGAGTGACCAGATCTCGCCTTATTCTACGAATCAAACGATCTACTGTAGAAATCGTGGCCTTTGGACCACGAAAAGATATCTATGAACGAGCTGCGACTGAGCTGAGTAAGATGTTACGAACTCGCAAAAGCAAAAAGAAACAATAATTCAAGATATGAGAACTACAAAATCAACGTAGAGTTTTTGTTCCGTCCTTCTTTCCCTCAACTTGTTAGATCTTACTCGCCACTATTGTTGAGGAAAGGATGGATCATCGAACATCGTGTCGATATCGCAATGGCCCTCAATAGTGGTGACAATTTTTAAAACATCCTCAAAACAACGGAAGAATATGACATAGTTGGCAAAGGGAAAACTGTACAAATCTGTGCGTAATTCTGGACGATGCCGTCCAATTGGACGAGGTAATTGTGCCAGCTTTCGACATTGCTGTCGTAATTTTTCGGTATACTGGAGAGCCACGCTTTGGCTCCCGCTTTCTCGAGCAATATAGCGCTTGATGGCAAGCAGATCGTCTTTTGCTTGTGCAAGATAGCGCAGCCGATACATGAGCAAGCTATCTACTGATCAGTATCGGACGTAAGAGCTTGCGCGATGTCTTCATCGCTATGGCTTCCGCCCCGTTCAATCGC
>BQIW01000165.1 GCA_021604105.1 Nitrospirales bacterium
CTAAACACGGGAGAGCGGACCAACTCGCCAGGCTCACACAAGGTCCGCCAGGAAAAAGAGCGTCCGATCATGGGACGGGCGGCAGGCGTCGGAGCAGAAGAGACGAACCTTGCAGTGTGGCTTTATACCATTTCATGGAGAGTGTGATATTCGGATCTGCATAAGCCGCCATGATAACGGTGAAAGGAATGGCAACTGGATGACATTCTTTGGTTTTTCGCGTATCCTTCAAGGGATTTGATGGCGTGTTATACGACCAGAAATTGTGCAGATCCCGGTCTTATGCTGATACGCCTAATCATTGTTTAGCGGGTCAGCACAATTTTGCGTTTCTTCTGGAAGGAGGAAAGCGATGAAGTACAAGATTGCCCTACATCGCACAGATGAGGGTTACGCGGTGTCGGTCCCAGGGCTTCCCGGCTGTTGGTCACAAGGGGAAACCGAGGCGGAAGCCTTGGCAAACATCCAGGACGTGATTCAAGAGTACCTGGCGGCGCGCGACGAGCTCCTCCATGATGCGGAAGTCCGAGAGGTTGAGGTTTCGGGCTAGACATGCCCCGCATCCCAGGTGTTAACCACTTTCACTCGGTTCGCGTTGTTAAGTACCGCTTCATATCTTAACGCTACTCCCATGACTTGCCCCTCAGCTTGGCTGCAATCTCGTCAACGGAGGAGAACTCGCCGATCACGTCACTTAGGTTCACGAAACGTGGGCCTTGAATACCACCGGGCGACGTCTTGATGTAGTCAGTAATGCATGGTCGACCGCAAAAAAACCTGTGGCCAGTCTCCACCTCGTAGCCGCACTCCTTTCGCGCCTCGTCCACGATATTTCGGATGTTGGAATCAAACTCATCCGTGTCGCGGCCCGCAACGAGGGTCTTGTGCAACCCAGTGCCATCCAACGTGACATCAATCACGCTTTCGAGCTCCCAGATGCATAGAACCCGCTTTTCGGCGTATATGCCGATGAACCGGTGGTTCGTGTAACTACGATCGGAAGGCGCAAAATAGACTCCATACTTCTTGTTTAGCTCGAAGCTTTCGCCGCAAGGCACGATGCGGAGCAGGTATCCGGATTGATCGAAAAGGCCTACGTCATTGCAGTACTGTACGAAGTCATCGCACAGTTCAGTCATCTCATACTCAAAATTTTTGAAGCGTCCCGATATTGCTCGACAGACGCGCTCGTACGTGACGCTTTTGAAGATGACTCCTGGCGCGGCAGACAGCACCTTATTGGAGATGTCCAAGTCCTCCTCGGATGAGAGCTGCTGCCGCGTGAGCAGAAGGAGAAGTCTTTGGGCCTCGTTAGAGAACGCTGCTGTATGGCGGATGAGCTGATCGGCGTCAACCCCAGCATCGACCTTCGCTTCGATCAGAATCTTGAAGCTCCGTTGCAGGATGGCACCATCGGGTACTGAACCCTTTCCACGAGTCTGTTGATTGATCTCAATTCCGATGTCGATCGGAACATCCGTGAGTTCCGACAACAGGTGTGAGGCCTGCTGCGGAGAGTAGTCATAAATCCGCGCAAGCAACTGAAGAAAGTTGTTCGTCACAGCGTTTTCGTATGACGAATATCTCTGGAAGTAATGAACCTTAGCCATTGCTCGTTCTGTTCAGCGGTGCCAACAAAGTCCGCGGCTGAGTGGCGGGCCGGAGGACCATCGATTCGAGCCGCGCGGTTGGCTGAACGCCCTAGTTTGACCGCGGCGGCCCCGAACAGAACCGCGAAGCGCCTGCGACGTTTCACGGCGCCGACTCGAACCGTTTGTTATGAGTTACATCCATTCCAGTTTTGCACTCAGTTCATTTTTGCCGGTCGTTACCTGCAAAAATAATGCGTGCTGGTAGTTCAGTTCTTCTTTGAAAGCCAAAAGCTTTTGTTTGTCGAAATCCGGTGACTTTCGGCTAGTAGATTTCTTGACCTCAATTACCAGTAGGTTCTCGTCCGTTATTCTCTTGTGAACAATGATATCCGGAAAGACGGAAATTCCATCCGTATCGTCGATGGGAGCCACGTCACCTCTAAGCGACTGAAGCTTTTTGGTTTGGTCATGATTTCTGTTGTATTCACAGTCCACATTCCAGCCCGGGAACTCCGGTTCCAAGTACTCAGCAAGTTTGTGAGTAATCGTTCTTTCGTTAACGTCGTTTCGCAATATTTCGGCGTCTCGATCATAGAGTCTGTATAAAGCCGCTTGAACAAATCGTTCGATATCGTTCGACACAGAACCTCCTGGCGGGGATCGATCTTTTTTACAACTAACAGAGTCCGCGGCTGAGTGGCGGGCAACAGGCCTGTCGATTCGAGCCGCGGGTTCGGCTGCCGCAGGAGACTGGGAAGCGGATCCAGCCACGGCCTCTTCCACCCTGTCAGCACCCCGTACGCCGCCTGCGGTGTGTTGAATGCCCATTACCGAACCGCTGAAAAATGACTATTCTCTCAACGCCGACCGGATCGGCAGCTCCGGCGCATGCGTTTGTTCGTGGCTTTTCGCGTTACCCACCGATATTTTGGTAGGCGAGTTCAATGTAGTGTTTCGTCACCTCGAAGTCATCGGAGTGTCGGACGGAAAGTTCAAGGTCACCAGTGCCATAGTGGCCAATATTACGAACGTCGCGACCAATTGACGGTAATTCATCAATTGTCGTCGGATCGAGTTTTACATAGAGCAATAGACGTTGCTTCTGAATTTCCATGCAAACGATATTTTGTGAGATTCTATAGGCAACGTAGAATTTTTTAGGAGTTTCCTCCATCGCTGGATCAAGGGCCATCACAAAATCGCGTACACTTTGGGCAAGTTCGATCATGTTGTCAGGCTTGCCCGAAATATGTTCTTCGTACGAGTAAGAGCCCAGCTGTCGTGTGAGCGCAGCCTTTTTTCCGGCAGCAACCATGACTGGGTCTTTTGTTATTTGCGAGTCAGGTGTCGTCGACAGCGTTTTCTGAAACACCTCTTCAAAGTAGATTATGTCGTTCTTGAACAGCCGATACGTCCAAAGTTCAAGATTAGCCCCCATCACTTGGACGGCATGCAAATCGTATTTGCGATAGTTTGGTGCGATACAAATTACACGCACGTCTGACCAGTCAATGGCGATATCGTTACCAAGTGCCTGTTGGGCAGCAATATGGAAGTCACCTCGATGGTCGTGAATCCAAGAAAGGTAGAACAAACTCTGATTAATGAGTTCAGAGGACTCGACCTTCTTGTACTCGATAATGACGGGGTTGTTATCCTCGGACAGGCCAAGAGTATCAATGCGCCCACCGTGTTGCGACCCGGTGCTGAACTCTGAAGCGACAAGGCGACAATTGAATATCGGTTGAAGGCTGGACTCCACCAATGCCTGAAGCTGTTTCTCACGGTCGAAGTTAGTCTGCTGGATCGGTGTGAGCGATCCGTCGGCAATTGAGAACAGCGGCATTTAATGTGAGGTTCTGTTTTGTGTTGAACAATGTTTAGGCGGATTCGCAAATGAGCCTGATTTGTCCATTTCTGTTCGCACAACACACCAATTTAAAAAATTACGACATGATCATTGCTATTTCAATAATGTCAACTAAATAACATGCATCTTCTCTAATTAATTATTTCATGGAAAATCTCGGGCATTTGGTCCACTCATTGGTGCTCTCGAAACACATGACCACGCTACAGCCAGTCTCGATACGACGGATTCTTATATAATATTGAAAATATGTCAAGGAATCTTGTCTCCATTAATATCGATTCCGGAGTTGTTTCTTCGCCCCCTGCCAGCCGGACCTGCATATCCAAAAAAGAATAGAAAATTTTTATGCATTGGATCAGTCGTTCCTTCAGTCTTCATGAAGATAAAAGAATAGGGAACAAGTTTGTTATTGAGAGTTCGTGCGTTGGCAAAGAGGAACAGCACACATGCAAATGCTTCAAAAAACGGATGGGGATGATGAAGACAGAATTTCGTCAACAACAGATTTGTTCCCAAAGCCTGACCCTAAAACTTTCATCTCCCCTGCTCCGACGCCTGCCGCCCGTCCCATGATCGGACGCTCTTTTTCCTGGAGGGCCTTGTGTGAGCCCTTCGAGAAACCTCAGGACAGGCGTGGCGAGTTGGTCCGCTCTCCCGTGTTTAGCGTCTGATCAATCAGATGAGACGGGCGGGGCGTCAATGGTTTTGGGTCCTTTTCCCGAAAGAAAAGGTCCTCGCCTGCCGGGGCGAAACCCGGCAACACAGAACATCACGTGGACACGAGAGGGGGAGACCACACGTGCGACGCGTCCCCTGCAAGCGGATGTTAGACCTCGTCATTGAACTGCAACGCTACCTCTTCGGTTTGTTGCACAATCGAAGAGCCATCGCGGCGGTAAGTCAGTCAGTAGCGCCACTAAGTGGGACGCGGCTTGCTCTCTGGAAGCGCGCGGCAAATAATGGCCGAGGGATTCTGGGTCGATGGCCGCATAGAACCTAGCTCGTGCGCCAATGGTCTCGGCCTTCTCGTCGGATAACTTCGCACATAACCCGACCAACTCGGCGTCGTTCGCAGCCTCTGTCAAATCAACTGAGAGCGCTCTTTTCACAGCACGAGCTGCAAGACCTCTCATTTCGTCAGCACGCTGCTTCTTTTGACTCTTGATCAATCTGGCCGCCAAGTAGGTAACTAGCACGGCGAGTGCGAGCGCGACGACCTGAATCCAAGCTGACGGATCGGAGACTAGGAAATGCTGTATGCCGAGGTTCACATAAGTACGGCGCGCGAACTCTAAAACTGGCGCAAGCAGCCCAAATAGCCAAAGGGCGATCGACGCTGCGTAGATAGTACCAACCCCTGTTCGGTGGTCGACTCCCCAACTCACCCCCGAAATGCGAAAGGTTAGCCAAGGGCGAGGCCGGTTGGCGAACGCCCCGTCCGGAAGTCCCAGACTTCGCTCAATTGACGCGGCACGTCCGACAAGTTCGTCGTAGAGCTGGTCGTTTCTTGCGTTGTAGGTAACAAGCCCAATCGTTGCTACCAGTCCAAACAGCGAAAGGGTAAAGCTTACGATACCGGTGCTGTCGCCCTTGAAGCCAACCGCTGCCGCGGTTGCGATTGGCAAAAATGCCAACAGCTTGAACCGAATGTCCGTCAGCAGCCGGAAGCTACTGGAGACTTCGCCGTACTCTTTGAGAAGTGCTTCTCGACGATGATCGTCCATGGTCCCTCCGCGAGCAGAGGTCTAACAATGTTTAGGGGGATCCGCATAAGAGCCGGATCTGTCCACTTCTGTCCGTATTACACGCCATCGAATTTCCTGAAAATAACGTCATGATCGTTGCCATTTTTAATGAGTTCACACGAATGGCATCCTGTGGCATTTTCTTCCCTCAAGTGTTCATGCAGTTCCCTGACATTTTCGGTCACTCAGGTATGCTCTCGAAACATTTTGACCATCCTACACAGCCAGTCTGGATGTGACGGATTCTTGTACAATGTTGGAAATAAATCAAGTTTTCTGATTTTCATTCATACCGCTTCCGGAGGTTTTTCTTCGCCTCCTACCAGTCAAAAATTTGCTCCGGTCCGGAAACAGGGGATCAAGTCTTTTGTTGAGAGTTTCTTGTGGAGGAATAGGGAAGCAATCCGCAGGCAAAGGCTTCAAGAAGCAGGTGGGAAAGGTGGAGGCAGAAATTTGTCAAAAACAGGTTTGTTCCCATAACCTCGAATCTGGGGATTCAGACACTCTTGCCGAAATTATTGATCGTTCAACTTGAAGATTCCCCGATAGCTTGCTGTAGGGTTCTTCATTCCTGGACGCTTGTCCAGATATCACGAGAATAGACCTGACCTTCATGGCTCGTCGCACTGACACGTTGCATTGTTTTAGTGGCGTTGCCTAACATTAGGGATGAGCCGCACAACGGTATCGGTCTCCTTCCCGTTGTTAGCGATTGATTCTGATTCGCCAATAACCGGGGCGACGGTGCACATGAGCCACTGCGACAACCCTGAGCAAGTCTGAGGTGGAACTGTAGATGAGGAAGTAGGGAAACCGAGTCAACAAAAGCCTGCGTAGGTCGGCATCAATTA
>BQIW01000166.1 GCA_021604105.1 Nitrospirales bacterium
GTATCCCCCCAGATGGTCTCGGGGGCAAGCGAAAGGTTCCTTACCATCCGCTTGTCGACGAGTCGTCCAAGCATGACATCACCGGTTAAGGCAATTTTCATGATGGGTCTGTTGAAAAAAGCCGCCAGCGGCGTTCTCGCCATTTTCCCGTGCTCACGTATGAAGCGTACGCTCCGCGCGGAGAAACGGCTGCGGCCTTGCTGGACGGACCCTTCGGGAAGACTCAGGGCATGCTTTTTTGAACCGACCCGGAGCCTTTGAGGAGGAATCTCATCCTGCGCAAATTTGCCCTTGAACATCCTTATTATTCAACACTCCCATGATGTTCGAATTCCCCCCTGGGCTGTGAAATGTAAGAAGATACCTCTTTTGAATGCCGGGCTGGTGGCTATTTTGGGGGGTAGAGGATTTTTTGTGACAGGCTTAGTAATGATGATTTTACGGGAAAACGAAACCCTTCATAACTGGGGGAATCCCTAGTTGAAGGCAAAGAATAACCTCACTTAGGCGTAACAATGATGTTGGTGACCGCGGAAAGTTCCTTTCGCCCATGACCGTTGGGCATGCCTCCAGACTATCAGGGAACCATCTTCAATTTTTTGCGTTGCCTCTGCCGCAGGAATTCCTTAGAGATTATGGTCACCATGTGAAGCGCAAATAACGCAATCAATTTTTCACTAAACTTTCGAGTTGCCGGCGACAACCCGGTTCCCGCAATTTTTTTAAGGCGATGGTTTCGATCTGCCGGATCCGTTCTCGAGTGACCCCTAAGGTTTGTCCGATTTCTTCCAATGTGGATTCTTCGTCGTATCCGATGCCAAACCGCATGCGAAGAATGCGTTCTTCACGTGGGTTCAGCGCTTTCAGGAGGCGGGAGATGGCGGCCTTCGAGCTGTATTCCTCCGAAATCTTTAACGGCGAAGGCACGTCGTGATCCTCAAGAATATCTTCGAGTGTGCCCTCACCCTGTTCATCCAACGGGGAGTCCAGGGAAACGGGATCATAGGAGCCCTCCAAGATTCCTTGCACTTTGGCAATCGGTAGCCCGGTGTTTTCCGCCAGTTCTTGAAGAGTGGGCGTTCGTCTCAACCGTTGAGTAAGATGCTGTGAGGTCCTTTTGATTTTTTGAGTAATCTCATAGATGTGTACCGGCCTTCGAATAGTATTCCCTTTTTCGGCAATGGCTCTGGTGATGCCCTGTCGAATCCACCATGTGGCATAGGTGCTAAACTTATAGCCACGTGCATAATCAAATTTATCGACCGCTCTCATCAACCCAATGTTGCCCTCTTGGATTAAATCCAAAAAATGTAATCCGCGGTTCGTGTAGTGCTTGGCCACACTCACGACTAATCGCAGATTGGCTTCAACCATTTTGGCTTTTGCCTGATGAACCTGGTCGACGGTCTGTTCAAGGATTTCACAGGAATGCAAAAATTCCAGGTGCGGCATCAAAATAAGAGACGTTTCGATCTCCCGAATACGTGCCAGAGCTTTTCTGGAGGTATTCCCGGGTTGTTTGCTGCCGCTGGTTTTCAAGACCCGTTGGTGCGTGAGAATTTCTTCTTTAATCTTTTGAATTCCCTGAATCAGGGTTTCCTGTACGTCGGGGCGCAAGTTCAAGCCATCTATTTCTTTAATCAAATGTTGATTAGGTTTTTTGAAGGAGGGAGACGTACGGAAATTATCTGGTGCGGAATCATGCCTGACCAGACGATGCGCAAAATGGGACAGAAATGGTTTGGCTAACCGGGCGATCGCATCAAGATGCTTGAGGGTCTTGTGGAAATTTTGTCCTGCCTCGTGTCGGGTTTCGGATGCGGGAGTTTCGCCTTCTGGACCAGTTGCGGAACTCATGATGACCAGATCACTGACACGGAGGTCTCCGTTGTGCAATTGATCCCGAAGCGCAAGGAGACGAACAAGGATGACGGGTAAACTGAAAAGGGTCACGACTAAGTTATTGGTCCCCTCTTTGATCTGTTGAGCAAGCTGGAACTCGGTATCTCTCGTCAACAGCGGAACCCGACCAATGTCTTTCAAAAAGAGAGGGATCGTCATATTGGCGGTCACGGGGTCTTCCTGATATTGATGGGTGGGTTCCAGGAATTCGTCAGGATAGGAGTCTGCTATCTGATTGCCGGTCTTTTGGCCCTGTTCCTCAAAAGAGGAGCGAACAGACTGAAATGAGGCTGATATTTCCATAGAAATACCGGAGGAATGCATAAGACCATCCTGGTGAAGGGAGTAATTTTTTAAGACCCGTTTTTTCTTTCCCGAGCGTTGTAAGGGTTGATGTAACAATTCACTTGATGCCATGGTGATCTCGCTTTCTCTTGCGCACAATAATTACTCGCAACCGGATCGGTCTTGGCGCAGGATGCAAATCCTTCGCACTGGCCATTCCACTCATTCTTCACGCCCATATTCGAAATCCCCTTTATTCCGATTTCTTTTCCAGTCCGGATTCAGGGTTGCGCTCCACAACCGGATCCCATCGAACAGTTCCATCAATTGACGTGCCCTGCGGCAAACTGGAGTTCCTTTTTTCCACTCTGGTCAATTTTCATTCCGCGGGCCTTGAGAATGGTCGCATCAACCGTTTCTCCGCAGTTGAGGCACCTCAACACTTCTAGATGGTGAAATTGCCCGTCGAGATTATAAATGTTATCCCGTACTAATAGCCCTTTACATCGTTGGCATTTCATCATCTCTGCGCCCATCTGTTTAGTTGTCATAAAATTATTTCCTCCTCTGGGAAGCGTCCACTTGCACCTCGACCTAATCCTAGTTATGATAAGTAACTAGTTACAAAAGTAAAGTAGGTACTATAAAGTAACCATGAAATTGCCCCCCAGTTCCTTCGGATGTCCGTTGGATTCTCTCCTTCGTGTCCTTGCCGGGCCGTGGACGATTTACATCCTTTGCCGACTGCATAACAATGGTGAAACCCGTTTTGGCCAGCTCAAGCGCCAAATGCCCGGTATTTCCTCAAAAATGTTGACGGAGCGATTGCGATCGTTGGAGAAGGCTGAAATTATCTTTCGTCACCAAGCCCCGACCATTCCTCCCCAGGTGACTTATGGGCTCACGACAGAAGGCCGGGAACTCACCATGATTCTTGATCAAATTAATACATTGGCCGGACGATGGCAGGATCTCGAGACCAAAAAGACCGCAAACACCAACATTCAGGGGAAAGACACAAAAGGTAGAAAACCGGTAGCTCAATATTCCAGGATTCCTCCCTCCCAAAAAGGAAAAACTGAACGGAAAAATTAGGTGAACATGGTTTTCGCCAAAGATTGTTTTGGTCTTGGCATTCAACAGGACATGGGAATTTCCCACGGGAATGGGAGACAACTCTCCGTTAAATCAGTCTGAAAGTCATTTGCCCAGTAATCCTCCTCACCCAATCACTTGCTGGAAGGATTGCGTTATATCGTCTGGGGCTTTGACTGTCGTGGAGAGGTGATCTACCGCCAATGGAGGGAATGCATGTCCGGCCAGACTCGAACAGCTTTCGCTGGAAATTCTCCTGAGCTGAGGATTCTGCCGGACGAGAAAGCACTGCAGCCGATTAAGTTGAGAGGGAGAGACATGAAGGAATCTGGATAGGAAGGTACTTCTCTTCTTTTAAAAATCCGGCCAACTTCGGTTTTTGAAGTGTGAAGTCCGCTCCCGATTCCGGGAAGGACCGCTAGCCGGTTTAGCTTTTTTCAATTCGAACAAAGTGAAAGTTTATTCCTCCGCTGATACCCTGGTTGTCGGGGTCCGACGGTTCATATGTTGCCACGGAAAAATTTTCTGTGGGCAACGCGTCCTGCAGGGCCAGGCCGAAATCCTCCAGGGTGGTCACCTCGACTGAATTGATTTCCTTGATGAGGGCCCGGGGTTTTATGCCGGCAAGGGCCGCGGGCTTTCCCCCGATCACCTCAAAGACGACCACGCCTTTTGCGCGCTCTAAGCCCAGAAAATCCCGTATTTCTTCGTCCACTTCTCCGACGATGATGCCGAAGTCTTCTCCCAATTTTATGGCCTGTTCCTTGGTCATGGCCGGAGAAGCGCTTTCGGCATGAATAAGATAGGGGGTTCCCAGTGAGAAAGCCAGGACCATGCTCGCAATCGCGGCTAGGCCAATATGAGCCATCATTCCGGCCAACTGGTGGACCCTGTGTTGGATAGTCGGACGAATCATGTTCATCATTACCTCCCTCTTAACCGTACAAACTCCTGCAGGAATTGATTGACCCAAATAAATGAATGTTCCTTCTTGGTCGAATTCATGTAGGGCGCTGTTTTTTAGGCACACGTTTCACCGGAATCCATGGGGATGTTGCGTCAGTCTCCGCCTCAATAACGGGATCATCCTGGGGGCCAAGCACTGTCCACAAAAGAAACCGGCCAGGATCATGCCCATGAGTAAGTACTGAACGCTAAGTTCTCCGAAAATTTCTGCCATCGGCAATTCCCTTTCCCGTTTTCATGAGACCAACTCGAAATGATAATAATGAGGTGTTTAGACCAGCACCTCTTCTTCCTTAGAAGTCACGCGACTCTTTTCCATTTGACGGGTTTTCAGCAGAGTGAGATCAACGACATGGCCGCAATTAAGGCACCTCCCCATTTCAATTTCTAGAAATTGCCCGTCAATGTTAAAAACACTGTCTCTCACCATGAATCCTCTGCAGCGTTCGCATTCTCCCATTTTGTCACCTTTAGTTAAATGATCAATATTTTTACATCGGCCGTCTTGTAAGTTAAGATAAGTAACTAGTTACTAAAGTAAAGTAGTTACTGAAAAGTGACTTTGCAGGGCATTTGAAAGTATTTCGGATGGTTCAAGGGCACTCTCTGGTGGGTTGGGTCTGGACTGATGGCAACACGCCTGAAAAATTAGGTATTATTGGACACTAGCCCCATGAAATGTCTGGCTGTTTCAGGTTAAAGGACCTTTTGAACTTCGCTGGGGGAAAGAGCGATCGGTGTTCCAACGCCCTGTTTGCTATTAACCCTATAATGCGCTCCCGGAAAGAATGTCGATGTCCAAAAATATTTTTGTGATCGGGCTGGATGAATTTAACCTGGCCCTGCTCAAGCCGATCGGGTTGAACAAATCCTATGAATTTCATTCCCTGCTATCGGTTCAGGAGGTGAAGAGACGGGAACACTACGATCCCGATGAATTGCTTGGAACAGCCGAAAAAAAGCTGAAACAGTTTACGGGAACCATTGATGGGATCGTGGGATATTGGGATTTTCCCACGACCTGCCTCGTCCCGTTTCTGAATCAGAAGTTGGGGTTGCCGGGTCCGACGTTTGAGAGTGTGTTGAAATGTGAACACAAGTATTGGAGCCGGGTGGAACAACAGCAGGTACTCACGGATATCCCGAAATTCTGTGCGGTCAACCCGTTTGAGACCAATCCACGGTCCATGGTCGATTTGGCTTTTCCATATTGGATGAAGCCGGTTAAAGCGTTTGCCTCGCAATTGGGATTCCGTATTCATAATGACAAGGAATTTGAGAAAGCCATTGAGATCATTCAGCAAAAAATTTCCCACTTTGCCGAGCCCTTCAATTATTTTCTCGACCAGGTTGTTTTGCCTCTATCTGTTGCGGGTATTGGTGGGGAATGGTGTATCGCTGAATCCATTGTTTCAGGACGGCAATGCACGCTCGAAGGATATGTGTATCGGGGGGAAGTAACGGTCTATGGTGTGATTGATTCCATCAGGGAGCCCAATCGCTCAACATTTGCCCGATATCAATATCCTTCGCAATTGCCCAAACGTGTACTAAACCGGATGGTGCACGTCGCTCAGAAAATTATGACGCATCTGAAGTATGACCAGGCTCCCTTCAACATGGAGTTCTTTTACGATGAACCCCATGACCGTACCTGGCTGCTGGAAATCAATCCTCGTATCTCTCAATCGCATTGCGATGTTTTTCGAAAAGTCGACGGCGCATCTCATCATGAG
>BQIW01000167.1 GCA_021604105.1 Nitrospirales bacterium
CACAAGCGCGCGAACCGTGCGGAGATTCGGCCGGAAAATCCGTTTTGTCCTATTATTCGCGTGACTGACATTGTTTCCCACTAAGCGGTTTTTTCCGCACACGTCACATGAAAAAGCCATTGTCTTCTCCCTGGATATTTAAAATGAGCAAAATTTCAATGAGTTTCTGTTTGTTACCACAGGTGCCATTGTACACACAAGTCCTAGAATATCAAAGAAGGTTTGTGGATGGCGACCAGATTTTCCTTTGGGGGTTTTTAATCGAGACAAAGGATGATTGACATCGGAAGATGAATGCTTAAGAAAGGAGAGCCCTACCCAAGTAAAGATTCTGAGGAATTGGTACAACCCATTTTGAGTCCGGTGTTATGGGTATTTAGAATCTTGCCTTGTATGAGACCCTCCGTCATACATAGTTGCTCCCCAGCTAATTATTGGTCAAGACCAGATATAAGTACCCGAAAGCTTTCCTCACCAGCAGATTTTCAGGGATATCTGAAATTAGTAAGGAAATGGGAAGCCAATCACTTATGGAAGTGCACAAGACAATCTTCTACCTTGGATAAATCTTTACCTAAAAAAATAAAACTCTCTTTTATACACTGAATACTTAACCTTCGCTTACCACAGAAAAAGTAGAGCCATATTAATCAATTTTTTACTTAGCAGGGACAATAGGGTGCACAGATTACAGGCCTAAATCCCCAGTCATTATAGACTTCTCCCAGTGAGAGACCTAAGGTACAAGATGTTCCAAATGTGGTTTGACATTGCGTCGAAGTATTATTAAAGAGTGTCTCAAGAGATTTGCTCTTTACCATGGTCGTTGAAGTTGAACCATCAGAAATGCCGTGATAACAGGTGTTGGAAGGAAATGGGTAGTAGTACTTTCCTCCCGACTCACTGTCGAAGGTATACCATACGGCCGGCGTTAAGGTTTTCCACAAAAACCGGGCGTATTCTTTGCGAGCAGACGCAGAAGCTTGTTGGTAGCCTGATTGACCCGGCGAGGGATAGTTCCAGGTACCTGAATGGAGTAATTGGCCGACAGTTGCGAGGAGCCCATAGTCCGTGGCGATGGTCGTCCGATTGTCGCTGTTCCCGTTTATGGCATATTGGAAGTTACTTTCAATTTTCCCGACGAGCGTTACATACTCCTCCGTCACGCTCCCGTCATCCATACCCAATTCTGAACCCGCATCAATAGCCGACGCAACTAAAGTGGTGACAACCTCAACGGCAGTTTTGTCGACGCCAACGCCTATCGCATCGACCACTCCAGAAAGCACTGCGGAGAACCCAGCCGTCACCTTATCCGAACTATCCTCCTCAATCTTCAAGAGTCCTGCGACATACTTGAGGGTGAGATCCTGGGAAAGAAACACATCTGTTAGGAGCTGACTGTTGTTATTGAAAGCCGAGGCCACAAAACTCGCCCATGTTAGCTCTTGCTCGATTTGGGTTTTGACAGTAGTCCAAGCCTTTTTGGAGACCTTCGGCGGCCGTTTCATACTAGTTAATGTACCTCGGTAAGAGAGGATGTCAACTCCGCTCTTTAAGGTGTAAAGCGATCGAACCGTCACACCCGGTTCCAGAGCTAGACCTGTATTGATCGCGTTGTAGGCGGTCAGTTCCTCACCTGTAAACTGTGGAAATGGCGCAACGGTTGACGCCCACTTATCGGCAGCATACTCATACGTATCAACACCCCTTGCACCACGTCCGATCAGGACGGCGCGGTCTTTCCCAATCTCATTCCCGGTCTGGATAGTGGCGTAATATTCGGCGTGGTCCCAGCCACCTTTGTCCGACCACCCCGGCCCCGGGGGCAACTCGTGCCAGGCCTCTCCACGATAGGAATAGGCTGCGATCCCTCCGGCCCCTCGGGCGAGCAACTCGGCTTTCCCATCACCATCCAGGTCCCCGGTCTGGATGGTCAGGTAATATTTCGCCTGGTCCCAGCCACCTTTGTCCGACCACCCCGGCCCAGGGGGCAACGGACTCCATACACCTGTTTTGGTGTTAAACGAATACGCCTCGATCCCTCCGGCCCCTCGGGCAAGCAGCTCGGCTTTCCCATCGCCGTCCAGGTCCCCTGTCTGGATGGTCAGGTAATACTTTGCTTGGTCCCACCCCCCCGCATCGGTCCACCCCGGCCCAGGGGGCAACTCGTGCCAGGCCTCTCCACGATAGGAATAGGCTGCGATCCCTCCGGCCCCTCGGGCGAGCAGTTCGGCTTTTCCATCGCCATCCAGGTCCCCGGTCTGGATAGTGGCGTAATATTCGGCGTGGTCCCAGCCACCTTTGTCCGACCAATCAGGCCCAGGGGGCAACTCGTGCCAGGTCCCCTGCGTGGGTTGCCCCGCCGGAGCACTATAGCTATACGCGACCATGTGTTCCGCGCTCCGGGCAAGCAGCTCGGCTTTCCCATCGCCGTCCAGGTCCCCTGTCTGGATGGTCAGGTAATACTTTGCTTGGTCCCACCCCCCCGCATCGGTCCACCCCGGCCCAGGGGGCAACGGACTCCATACACCTGTTTTGGTGTTAAACGAATACGCCTCGATTCCCGATGTACATCGGCCCAGCAGCTCGGCTTGGCCATCACCGTCAAGGTCCGCCATTTGAATGGTGGAATAGCAGGATGCGTCATCCCAGCCCAGGGTGTCCGACCACATAGGCAACGTAAATGAGGCCTGGCTTTCTCCCGTGGCTAGAGATATCACCCCAATAATTATTCCGCCAACCAACCACCTGGGTAGGAACTCCAACCTTGATCCTTTAAATTTTCCACAGGGAGATTTCATGGTTTCTTCTCCTTCTTTACATATATGATCAATACACCATGCGGATCTCTTGAGTATTCTCATCGAATGATTACCGATGAATCCACGCTCGGTCCGCCTGGATGGCATTCTGGTCCATTTAATTTGTCGGGGGCCCTTAGGCTATCCCTAAAACAAAAAAGATTCAAGTCATTTCCCACGTGGACTTATTGGTTGGTTTCTTCTTCGGGGTTGGATCGTAGGGAAGCGGACGAGATCGGGAGGACCTGCTCCTACTGCTTGAACGTCGTGGGACACATCCTTATTTACTTGATTCTGTTTCAACCTCAGCCTATCCTGGAGTTCTCTATTTTTTGATTTCTTATACGTGAGGTGGACTATGAACAGGTTCGCACTAGTTTCTGCATTGCTTCTTTTTTTTGGCTATACCCCCTTGGCTTTTGGCGATGACGAAGTCTTTTTTTATGTACACAATAAAACCGCTACCCCGGTCTATGCGACGCTTTGGGAAGAAACGGGCATACATGTGAATGACCAGGAAATTCACCCTGGCGCAGAGCCGAAAGTTTTTACTCACAAACAAGTGGTGCTGCCTTTCGGCAGAGATACCAAGGATTTTCATCTATTGATCACTCTGCAAAAAGGGCAAACCATGCCTGATAGTCACAATGTGTGCTTTGGCCATGTCGACGTGATCACCGAAGTCGCCGCGTTCGGATCTGAAAAGCATAATTTAACCGCCAAGGTGGAGTCTGTGAAAAATTGTTTCAAGACGGTGCATCACACCTGTTCGGTCATCACGGAATACTACGATGATTACGATGTGTCGCATGTCGTGACGATCATTGAACCCGGCGAGTCAAAATTGGAATGCCCCAATTAGCACGCCTATGGAGAGTGACTAGTTGATAGCTCATCGAGCCTTGCTGATCATGTGGCACACGTAATCCGGAGGGTCATCCCATGGTCTTGCACTCAACGCCCATCTACTATCAGAAGAAGAGCGCGATCACACTTGCTTTACGAAATCTGACACGTGGATTCATCATACTCGTGTCCCTAATTTTGTCTGATGGCACTGCTAGGGCAGATCTCACTGAATACACCTATTTTAGAGAATTCAGTTTCGGCGGGGATCTCGGGATGGTGACCACGACCCTTACGTTCTTTGCAGACCCGGATAAACATCCATCCCCTATCCCGGATTTCACCAACAGTCGTTTGAATTTTTCCTGGAACATCGGTCGGAATCAAACCATGCCGGGAATTGATATTACGCCTGCTCCATGTCCATCCGGCTGTCAGTTTGATCTCACCGACCCCATATCGGATTCAAATTTAAATTTCAACCTTGGCTCCGGTACTATCTACACGATAGGCGCACAAAAAATAATCCTTACGGAACTAAGAATAGGCCCGACAGAAGGGAATCGGCCACTCCTGTTTTTGGGGAATCCTGACCTGGATCCACCTCTACAGGCATCAGCGCTCGGTACCAAAGCGCGTTGGACAGCGATACCTGCTGGTTCGTTGCCAGGATCGAGTCCGCAGCCAATTCCTGGACCTGATACGGCGTGGTTGATACTCACGGGACTCTTTGGCTTAGGAACCTATGTCTACCGGAGCCGCTCTGCCCGTCGCCCTTTTAATAAAACAGGGTAAGAGGCCTGCAGGTTGTTTATAAGCTTTAACTGGTTTTGGGGCTTTTATTTCTAAAAGAAATGCAAAATGCCTTCATGTTTTCCATCCGCTTTTAACAGGAGTCATTCGCTTCGATTGAGTGTGAACCCTTCATTCGGCTTTGTCGGGTTTGCCATCTCAAGTGCCTCAGATCATAATGCGACTCTTTGAATGTGTGCTACTCACCTACTTCGACAAAGGAGGATTCATGATGAATCTGAAATTTCCTGCAAGGGATCGGCGTTTTCCATTAATGATGGGTCTGGCGATGGTGAGCATGCTGACCTTAGCCCTTGGGTGTCAGCAGCAGCACAGAGTCGATTCGGTTGTCATTAAACCCAATACCTGCCCGCTTCCGGAAGACTTGTCGACAGAAGATCAACATAAGGTCAAGAAATTCGGTGCGGAAATATCAGGTCTCATGTCCAGCCTGGCTGGGGGCAAGCTGGATGCCGATGTACAAAGCGCCCTCAAAAGAAATTATCCGGACGCCGGAGATGTCAATCGTATTTATGCCATGAGTTATGCCGCTTGTGTCTCTTGCCGAGTGGATCCGAATGATGTAAAGGGTTGCGCACAGCGGTTCGACGATATTATTGATAAGTTTACCCCGAAAGAAACCGCTCCGACCCATCCGGCAAAGGGGTATCGTTCCAAACTCCTGGAGCCTCTGCGAGGTGCGAAGTAGTTTCCCTTCATGAGGACATGGTTCGCCAGAGCCTTCGGGTTGATGTCATCACAGCGTCATTGCCCTTTCCCATCCTATTGTCTCTAAGCCATTTGCGCCCAGTGGGAATAGAGGTATTCAGTCGGTATTCAGTCCTTCCTTGTCAGTCGAGAGGTTCTGATTTCATAGGCTTTTTGGTTTAACTATTATGCCGAGTCCTTCCTCGCTCTCGGAGATTCCCATTCAGTTTGCCAAAGGGGTGGGGCCTCGGAGAGCCCGCCTGCTGGAAAAGTTGGGATTACAGACCTTAGAAGATGCTTTCTGGTTTTTACCCTGGCGATACGAAAATCGATTGGAAGTGTTGCCCATCGCTAATCTTCTTCCCGGCATGAAGGCCACCATTAAAGGCAGAGTGCAGAAAGTGTGGGTGAAGACTACCTATCGAAGACGTCTGGTCGTGGTCACGGTTTTGGTGAGGGATGAGACGGGTCTTATCGAATGCGTGTTTTTTAACCAGCCCTATTTGGAGAAAACCTTTGCGCCTGGGGTATCTCTATTATTAACCGGTCCAGTCTTGTCCAATTCTTCTGGAAGTTCACCGATGACCATGCGCGGGCCGGAGTATGAATTGTTGGATGAGGACGAATTGCCGGACATGTGTGGGGGCCGGATTGTTCCCGTCTATCATGAGACGAATGGGTTGAGCTCCAAGCAGATTCGACGAATTATTCGATCAATTTTTGACCAT
>BQIW01000168.1 GCA_021604105.1 Nitrospirales bacterium
CCTTGACCGGTTGTATGAAAATTTATGAATCATGTGAATAGCCTGTATGAGATGGCTCACGCAACCTCATGGGAGAAACATCTGTGGAATTAGAATGCAAATCCTCCTCGTTTCAGATGTCGGTTTCGGACCGGCGTAAAGAGCCTCGCCGGAAAGAAGATCGACGATTGATACAGCGCAACCGGGAGTTTGAAGCGGCCCGCCACATGACGGAAGTGCTTTTCAAGAATCTTCACACCGATGAGCTGGTTGAAAAAACACTCTCCACTGCTCTGGAGGTGGTTGGAGCGGAGAGCGGATCCATTCTTCTCGCCAGTCAGGATTCCGAGGAGCTCGTGTTCCGGCATTCCATTGGAGCCAGCCCGGTAGAAGCCGGCACGGCTATTCCATGGGACAAGGGGATTGCCGGCGCCGTGTTTCAGTCGGGACAGCCGATCGTGATTCCGGATGCCAAACGGGATCAACGCCATTATAAAGCCATCGATGTGTTAACCGAGCACGTCACACGGGATATGATCGCTCTGCCCTTAAAACGGTGGGAAGGAATGCCTATCGGTGTGTTGGAAGTCCTGAATAAACGTGAATCGCTTCTTGATGAAGAAGATGTGGCCATCCTGACAATTGTGTCCGCCTTTGCCGCGAGCTCGATTGAGCAATCCCGTCTGTATCGGGAAGCGAAGCTCGCCGTCATCGTGCGAATGTTGGGTGATGTCAGTCATGACATAAAGAATATGTTGATGCCGGTATTATCAGGGGCCCAATTATTGGAGGATGAATTGGACGAGCAATTTCCTCATTGGATCGATGTGAAGATGAAAGGGGCTGAGGCGAGTTATGCCAACTGTCAGGACCTCACCAGGATGATTGTGAACAATGCCAGGCGGATACAACGGCGCGTGCGGGAAATTGCCGATGCGGTTAAAGGTGTCACGAGTCCTCCCCATTTTGCCCCCTGCCAGATATCGACTGTGGTGAGGGCCGTGTTCGCAACCCTAAAAACCTATGCGGCGGAGAAGGCGGTCTTCCTTGAAACCGACGGTCTGGACACACTTCCTGTCATTGAAGCGGATGAACACCGTCTCTTTACCGCTTTTTACAATCTCATCACCAATGCCATTCCGGAGATTCCCGGAGGAGGCGTGATCTCGGTTTCTGGAGCGGAGGACAATCCGGGAGAGGGGATTCTCGTCACGGTTTCGGATAATGGCCGTGGCATGGGTCCCGAAGTGCGGGATCGCCTTTTTCACTCCGAGGCCATCACCACGAAACAGGAAGGGACGGGGCTTGGGACCAAAATTGCCAAAGACGTGGTGGATGCCCATGGAGGACGGATTAATGTAGAAAGTGAGCTGGGTGTGGGTACAACGTTTTATCTGCATCTTCCTGTGCACCCTCCTCCACCGAGATTGTGAACATTGTCTGGAATGAGATGGCCAGAACCAGAGGAGAGGCATTCGTGGCCAACCTCATAAAGGGCGGGATGTTTGGTTTGGTCATCAGGTTCGTTGGAGTTGTCCTCAATTTTATCCCGCTCTCCCGCAGTTTTGAAGGAGATGTTGGATGAAACCGCTAGTTCCAATGACGATGTGTCAGACCATCAACGACTTTAAAATCGTGGCATCTGATGTCTTTATTCTTGTGGGTGCTGAATTGCAAAAAGAATTGAAAGACTCTCCTGTTCAGGCTCTTGCGCCAAATCGTTAAGATCGACGGCACTCAATATCCTTTGCAGTCGCAAACTGATCCCGCACCAATTTTTTTAAGGGGCAACGCCCAGAGTCTATATTCTTTGGTTTTATTCATTCGGATTCCGCGAGGGCAGGAGTCCGTCCGAGAATGTTCGAATGTCACCAGGTGTACCGTCCTTCTGCGTGATCCTTTAAATCCAAACAAGCTTTTTTTTTAAAATTTTGCTACCATTTTTTGATATCTCTCAATATGTGATACGGCTATGGTAAAAAATTGGTCAACGTTGACATCATGGCGGAGCCAGATGTGAATCCCTCGAACCAATTGGATCGCAAAGAGCGGGAACTGGAAGCCGCCCGGAGAATAAGCCAGGCGCTTTTTCAGCATCTCAGCGTGGAAGATGTGGTGGAACAGGGATTAAAGATAGCCTTGGAGGTTGTGAACTGCCGAGCCGGTTCCGTGTTGTTGGCCAATCCGGACACGAAGGAATTGGTGTTCTACCATTCAATTGGTGACCAGCCACTCAAGCCGGGAACGGCATTTCCATGGACGCAAGGAATTGCAGGATCGGTTTTTGCCACAGGAGACCCTGTGGTGATTAGGGATGTGAAAGAGGATCAGCGTCATCTTGAGAAAATCGATCAACTAAGCGGATTCCACACCAGGGACCTGATTGCCATTCCTCTGAACCAATGGGAAGGACATCCGATTGGAGTCCTGGAGGTGATGAACAAGCGGGAGGACAGGTTAAATCAGGACGACCTGGCCATCTTACTGATCATCGGGGCTTTCATGGCACTGGCCATCGAGCAGGCGAGATTATTTCAGGAAGCCAAATTAGCGGAGGTGGCACGAATCCTTGGAAACATTGGGCATGACGTGAAAAATATGCTGATGCCGGTCCTGTGTGGGACGTCACTCCTGAGAGATGAGATGAATGACGTCTTCGCCGATCTTCCAACGATTGATCCTGACAAAGGCCGGGCAAGCTATGAATTGTGTCTGGAAGTCATTGGGATGGTGGCTAATAACGCAAAACGCCTTCAAGAGCGCGTAAAAGAAATCGCGGATTGCGTGAAGGGGTTGACGAGCCCTCCACGGTTTGCCCCTTGTAAACTTCACCATGTGGTCGCTTCGGTGTTTGATACCTTGAAGCTGGCGGCTCAAGAAAAGGGGGTTACCCTGGATCATGAAGGAATTTTGGAATTACCGGTGATACAAGCCGACGAGTCGAGGCTGTTCAATGCCTTTTATAACCTTGTCAATAATGCCATTTCCGAAGTTCCCAAGGGCGGGTCCATCACGATAAAGGGACAAATGGAGGGCATGGGAAAGACGGTTCACGTGTCCGTGATTGATACTGGACGAGGAATGCCGGCTGAAATTCGAGATACGCTATTCACAGGCAGGGCGATAAGCCGGAAACAGGGTGGAACCGGATTGGGAACAAAAATTGTCAGGGATGTCATCGAAGCGCATTCGGGAGTCATCGCGGTAGAGAGTGAAGTGAATAGAGGAACCGTTTTTCACATTCATTTGCCCATGGAAGCATCAACCACGGTTTCTCCGGATCATGTGTCTTCTTAAAAGACTTGAAAAACGCTTACGAGGCATGAACAATGGTTTTCCTGTTCATTGCACCATCCTCGAATTATCCTCGCTAGTGATGACCAACAAAACCTAGCAGATATCTTCCCGTTTTTGGTTTCATTCTAATTGTGCCTGAGCTGCTAAGGGAATCTCTGTGGGCCAATCACCTTTTCGTTCTTCCGCCGTTCAAGTCGGGGTCATGACTCTCCTCGTTTTTCTGGGTGTTATGGGGCTTCGGTGGGAAGGCTTTCTGGAAAGCGCGGAACTGGATGCCTACGATTGGTCAATGCGTTTTCGTCCGACCAACACACGGCCGATCCCCCCGATTACGCTGGTGTCGATTACGGACCAGGATATTCGAACATTAGGGCATTGGCCGGTTTCTGATGAAGTCCTTGCCCGGGCCCTGGACGTCATGATGACACATCATCCCCGCGCGATCGGGGTGGATATTTATCGGGATTTGGAGGTGCCGCCCGGTCGGCAGGAATTGGACCGGGTACTAGAGGCGCATCCGGAAATTCTAATGGTCATGAAATTCGGCAAAATTGAGAAAGGGGGTATTCCCGGTCCGGCCATGTTGCAAGGCACGGATCGTGTCGGGTTTAACGATGTGATCGTGGATTCCGGGGGGATCGTTCGCCGGGGTCTTTTATTCCTGGATGATGGGACAAATTTCTATCGGGCCTTTTCTTGGCTGCTGGTCCTTCAATATTTACAGAAGGAGGGTATCGTCCCACAAGCGGCCGTTGAGAATTCCGACTGGGTGCAACTTGGGGGAACGGTCATTCGCCCCTTCGAATCGCACGATGGGGGCTATGTTGAAGCCGATGCCCAGGGGTATCAATATCTGTTGGATCTTAAACGGGAGGAAAACGTCTTCCCGACCATTTCATTTAGAGCCATACTGGCAGGCACATTCAATCCGGAGTTGATTCAGGACCACATCATACTTGTCGGAGTTGTCGCCCAAGGGGTCAAAGATTATTTTTATACCTCACAATGCGGAACACTCACGGTGTGTCCCCCAATTCCCGGAATTGAGCTGCATGCATATATGGTGCACCAACTGCTTCGGTTTGCGAAGGGAGAAGGCCTGGCGCCTATCGCGACGGTTCCAGATTCCCTGGAAGCAGTCTGGATCGGACTATGGGTGCTCGGGGGAGGATTCATCGGCGTGTGGGTTCGGGGTGCCGGGCGTTTCTCTCTGGCTGTGCTCATAGGGATGGTGGTGCTAAGCGGAGTGATGGAGAGCGGGATGAGGTATGGGATGTGGATCCCGTTTATCCCGCCAGTCATGGGATTTGTAGTCAATGCCATGGTGGTGACAGCATGGCTTTCGAATCGGGAAAAGCAGGACCGGGCGCTCCTGATGTCGCTTTTTTCCCGTCATGTCTCTTCAGAAGTGGCTCAGGCTGTTTGGGAGAAGCGGGAACAATTTTTGGAAAAGGGCCGGTTGCGTCCACAAAAATTGGTCGTGACGACGTTATTTACGGATCTTGAAGGGTTCACGACTGTGGTAGAAAACATGGAGCCCGACATGGTACTGGATTGGCTCAACACATACATGGAACGCATGGTAAAAATTATCAACAACTATGATGGGCTGGTGGATGATTATCATGGAGACATGATCAAAGCGGATTTCGGGGTGTTCCGGCTGGGACAAACAGAAGCCAACGTTCGGCAGGATGTCAACAATGCAGTCAGTTGTGCCGTGGCTCTGGAACAGGAAATGCGCCATCTCAATTCCCAATGGCAACAGCAGGGGTTGCCGGAAGTGCGAATGCGGATAGGGATTCAAACAGGGCCTGTGGTCGTCGGAAGTCTGGGCAGTGAACAACGGTTGAAATTTACGACCATTGGAGATTCCGTGAACATTGCCTCTCGATTAGAAAGTTTCCAAAAAGACTCGTTGGAGACGTGGTCCAAAGATGAAGTCTGCCGGATTCTTATTGGAGGGACGACCAAACAATTCCTCGGGGACCACCCATGGGGACTCCAAGAAGTCGGCGTGATCACGCTAAGGGGGAAAGCCAACCGCATTTCCGTTTATCGTCTGTATACGAAGACGGGCAGTCCGGAACCATGTTCGGTGACTCCCATTGAACAAGCCGGAGGATAGTTCATGGGCTCGGGCATCTGGATGACAAGAGGATCGCCTCCTTAGGTGAACGGAAAGGGGGGCTTGCCGGATAGTTGCCTTCTCCATTCACACCTGGTCATAATGTGTACAGTTGATGTTCCCTGCTGTCCAGCGGTGTGAGATCAACGGAATTTTCAGGAACACCGCCATGGCGAGTCGATCCGGAAAACAAGAAATCTCTCACAAGAGCATAGACCTGCCTGAAACCTTTCTGCTTCAGATCAACCAGGAGCAGGAATTACAAACCCTGTTACAACTCATTGAAAAAGAATCACACCGGTTACTGCAGGCAGAGGGGATCAGTGTGTTTCTTCTGGATCGAAAGGAATCCGAGCTGTGGTTTCCCCTACCTGTGAGTGGACGCATACTGCGCCTGGATGCTCGCTTAGGAATTGC
>BQIW01000169.1 GCA_021604105.1 Nitrospirales bacterium
GCGGAGTTTAACCAACAACCTCACAAACGGGGCGTCCTTTCGATGGCGCGGGCTCAAGATCCTGACAGTGCCGGGTCACAGTTTTTTATCTGTGTGGCGGATGCAAATTTTCTCGATGGTCAATATACGGCATTTGGAGAGGTCGTCAGTGGTATGGAGGTGGTTGACCGCATTGTTGCATTGGAACGTGATGACCGAGATAATCCGAATGAGCGTGTCGAAATGACCATATCCATTTCACAGACCAATGGTTAATCACTTGATCCTGCTTGGGGTGCTGTGCAGCTTCCTGGCTGGCGGCTGTGCGGCTCCTCAGTTGTATTCTCGTGTGGTGTATGAAGACCCTGCTTCCTTTGTTCGGCTTGAATGGTCTCCCACTGCACATGCAGATGAGCCTGAGACGCTGCATGCACATCCAGCGCATTTAACTGAAGAGCAACTCACACAAATATTTAAAGGTTTATTGATTAGAGAAACCCGATCCGTACTCCTGTTATGGTTTATGGATCAGGCTCCGATTTTGCCGGCCTTTACGGAAAAAGAGGTGGCGTTTCTCACGCAACATATTGGAAAGGCGCTACGACTGGTCGTTCCAGAAGAAGTCGTGACGTTTTATCTCAGTCGACCGTTGAATGCAACGACGCGAGAAGTGACGTCAGGGTCGGTGTTTATTCAGAAACAACAGTTCCACTTTATGTTGAGTAATTATCGAACCGTCTATAGTATTCCGCCATTCGGCATGATCTATGACCGTCGTCATCCTTCCTATTCTCTCGCCCCGAGAACGCTCGATGTTTTATTTGAACCTGTCGACTACACCATACCGAATACGGTCAGCTTTTTCGAAAGCCTCGTGGGTGAGGCTCACGAAGAAGAAATTATTCTCGATCTCTCTCGCTTTTCTAGCCTACGTTTATAAATTTCACCCCTCTCTATTATCTTTTGCCGTCCGCCACGATGATATTAGGCACATTGACAAAGAGATTGCCTGTCTCTTTTCGCGTCAGAGCGATCTCTCTTTTGACGATTCATCTCTATCGAGAGGTTGGCAGCCGTCTGCTTCGGGGCAGAAATTGACTTGAAGCCCGGCGAAGTGTTGTCAGCTTCCCTGCCAGCACCACCGACTTCGGTGTAGCCGTATTCGTGCTATTTGGTGGGATGTTTCAGGAGCGAAGCTCTTCATGGATACCGGTGGAACGGACAATGTTCCTCCAGGCGTTAAGAAATTGAATAAGTGTGGTTTTTCACCACCGCAATGTCTATGAGGTGCAACATCATTCCTTCATAATCGCATCTGTAGACTCTTGATGACCCTATTGGGTTTGGCATGTTTTTCCGTCAAATAACTTACACGGAGACTGGCTCCTTGCCAGTTTCCAGGTCTTCAGAAGTGGAGGTAAATTGTCAGGTCGAAATTCAACCTTTACGTCGATCATGTCCCCAAGACTTAACTGTTGAAGATGCGGTTTGACGTGATCTTCAACTTGGACCCAAAGGATTCCTGAATCGGTTGTGATAAGAATAAAGCCTTTTTCCATTTCAATTCGAACAATGGGACTGTAATAACTTTTTGTTTCTCCAGGGTTTTGCGACGCGCTGACCATGGTTCCTGATAGTAAGGATACGCAAATAACAAGAAACATAATCCGAATGCACCAAGTTCGGAATGGGGTAACCATAAAGAATGCCTCCAGCTAAGTTGACTTTTTGAAGGTGCCTATTATGTCAGGCTATGATCGCGTAAGTCTATAAAGTTTTTCGGTTTTTATGAAGAATTTATAGAAATTCTTGAGGAATAGAAACTGATTTAGACAAGAGTGGTGGGGACTTCAGTGGCTTCATGATTTCGAATACGAAAGGCACGAATATCGGGCGACTCGATATTGAGGAGCGAGATAATTATGTGGAGAGGTTCAGGAAGATTGAGTTTTTCACGATAACCTTCAAATTCCATGGCGATGGTGATGTCGGTTTGCGACGGGCGAGCCGGGCTCATGGTATGGGAATGATAAAATGCTTGCAGGCTGACGCCGCGGTCTCGAATATCCCGCAATGCATTACCCATTTCCTGTGAGTCCATTTGAAACGCAATATCCGCACGCTCTTCTGGAGAAAGTTGCTTTAGGTCGGAGAGTTTAGGGGCATCGAATCGAGCCAAATCACTTTCTGATAAGTTTGCGAGAATATTCGTGATGCGATAGTGCTGCGAGACAGATTCACGTGTTCCTCCAAGAATGCCGCAGCATTCGTGGGGCTTGAGTTCACAAGCATGAGCAATCATCTCTTCCGCAATGGCCGCAGGAATGGTCAGCATGGACAATAACTAGATGCTACAGGACACGTCATACTCTTGGAGTGTTGTGATCGATGGGTTGGGACCGCACAGTGGGCAATCTGGCGCTTTGGGACGTTTTACGTTTCGGAATGTCATATCAAGTGCATCATACAGCAGGAGTCGAGTCGCAAGGGATTCGCCAAGGCCGAGAATTTCCTTGATGGCTTCATTGGCTTGGAGGACTCCAATCGTTCCAGCGAGCACTCCAAGGACACCTGCTTCTTGGCAATTCGGCACCAGTCCCGCAGGAGGGGGCTCAGGGTACAAACATCGATAGCACGGATGGCCTTCATGCGGTTTGATTGTCGCGAGTTGTCCCTCGAAACGAAAAATGCTTCCTGAGATCAGTGTCTTTTTCTCAAAGTAACACGCATCATTTACCAGAAATCGTGTGGAGAAATTATCTGAACCATCAAGGACGATGTCATAATCTTGAACCAGCTTGGAAATGGTTGCCGCATTGACATGTTCGGTATAGAGACTGAGTTGGACGTCAGGATTGAGAGCAGACAGCATGGCTTTGCCGGACTCGACCTTCAATGTGCCGACTCGATCAGTCGTATGAAGAATTTGGCGTTGAAGATTTGAAAGGTCGACCACATCGCCGTCTGCGAGTCCTAACGTGCCGATCCCTGCTGCGACAAGGTAGAGCGCCGCTGGTGATCCCAGTCCTCCTGCACCGATCACCAGGACTTTGGCGTTTCGGATTTTTTGTTGGCCTTTGCCGCCGACATCATTCAGGATGATCTGCCGGCTGTACCGTTGAACTTGTTCGTCAGTAAATTCCATGTGTGTGCTGCCTACTCCACAATGTTGAGTTCGATGGGATCAACGACACATCCTTTGTCACGAAGTCCGGAGATGGCTTGGTCAATTTCATCGACCTCACCTGTAAATTCAACATCCAGCCATCCGGTTGTTTCTCGAACGTCGGCTCGGCGAATACTGGTAATGACTTTAAACTCTTGTCCAATTTGATAGAGAATGGGATCTGGAATTTTATCTTCCGGGTACCGGATATGGAATCGTAATTTAGCCATTAGACTCCCCCTGCGATGGCGGGAATAATCGAGACTTCATCCGTGTCTTTCAATGGCGTATTTTTTCCCTCAAGAAACCGTATGTCTTCTTCATTTAAATAAATATTCAGAAAACGACGAATTTCTCCGGTTTCATCGCAGAGCCGTTCTTTAATCCCTGGATACGATGTTTCTAAACGTTCAATCATCTCAGAAATGTTTGACGCGTGAACTTCAACCTCGCTCTTTCCGCCAGTTTTCGGTCGAAGCGGGGTGGGAATGCGAACTTTGGTCATGCCGGCTCCTCTAATTCAAATTTCTTGGTAAAGTGAGACAAGCTAGGTTGGATACGAATGGGACGTCCCACGGAGTCGATCACCGCTTCCTGTGTCTTTAATCCATTGCCGGTGATATAAGCCACCGTCACATCATGTTTCTTGATGAGTCCTTGTTTGGCCAGCTTGCGAAGCACGCCAATGGTTACCCCTCCAGCGGTTTCAGCAAAAATGCCTTCTGTTTGAGCTAGAAGCTTTATCCCTTCAACGACTTCATCGTCAGTGACGGAATCCATGGCGCCGTGGCTTTCAGCGACAGTTTTTAATGCATAATAACCATCAGCAGGATTTCCAATGGCCAGAGATTTTGCAATCGTATCCGGCTTCACTGGTTTAAAGAAATCCCGTCCGTTTTTATAGGCTGTGGCGATAGGGGAACATCCTTCGGCCTGAGCGCCATTGACTTTAGTCGTGACTTGATCAATTAATCCAAGTTTTTCGAATTCTTTGAGTCCTTTCCAGATTTTTGTCAAAAGGGAACCGGAAGCCATCGGAACGACAACCTGATCGGGCGCACGCCATCCAAGTTGCTCGGCGGTCTCGAATGCCAGAGTTTTGGACCCTTCAGCATAATACGGGCGGACATTGATGTTGACGAACGCCCATCGGCGTTCACCGGCGATTTCACTACAAAGCCGATTCACGTCATCGTAGGTCCCTTCAATCTCGATGACATTGGGCCGGTATATTAAATTTCCAAGGACTTTCGCGGCTTCAAGATCGCCAGGGATAAAGACATAACATTTCATGCCGGCTGATGAGGCATGTGCTGCGACCGAATTGGCTAAATTTCCCGTAGAGGCGCAAGCAACCGTTTCAAATCCCAACTCACGTGCACGGGTTAAGGCAATGGCCACCACTCGATCTTTAAAGGACAGGGTGGGATGATTCACACAATCATTTTTGATGTAGAGTTCGTCAATGCCAAGATAGGCACCTAGGTTATGAGCCCGGACTAATGGCGTGAGTCCGGCGTATTTTCCAACTGTGGGCTGTCCTTCGACAGGCAAGAGGTCAATGTACCGCCAAAGGCTTTTCGGGCCGGCTTCAATTTTTTCACGTGAAATGGATGCCTTGATTTCATCATAGTCGTATTTGACTTCCAATGGCCCGAAGCAGAGTTCACAAACATGAATGTCTTTGGTCGGATATTCTTTGCCGCATTCACGACAAGCAAGTGATTTCATTTTAGCCATAAAGCGATCCTCCCACTCAAAGGGGCTGTGGGTAATTACGAGACGCTGATGCCAGCAGGGGGTTGTAGTTGACAGGCTTCTTGCTCGTAGTCAATTAATTCTGTAATCGTCGGTTGCGGCCCACAGAGCTGGCACTTCGGATTTTGTTTGGTACGAATTTCCCTGAAATTGGTCGTTTGCGCATTAAAGTCCAAGATTCGATTGGTCAAAGGCTCTCCAATACCCAAGATGAGTTTCAGAGCTTCAGTCGCTTGTGTCATCCCAATGATTCCGGCAACGACTCCGATGATGCCGGCCTCCTGACATGTGGCCACGAGGCCAGGTGCCGGTGGTTCTTTGAATATGCAGCGAAAGCAGGCTGATTGCCCAGGGATAATGGTGAACACGCGTCCGTCAAATCGAAGAATACCGCCATGAATCAGAGGTTTTTTCGCAAAAAAACAGGCATCGTTCATGAGAAACTTTGCGGGAAAATTATCGACTCCATCAATGATGACATCATATTGGCTGATGAGTTCAAGGGCATTGCGGGAAGTCAGTCTGTCTTCATAAACCTCGACATTGACGTCTGGGTTTAAGGCCAGAATTTTTTCTTTGGCAGAAGTGACCTTGGGGTGGTTCACATCAGATGTGTGATGCAAAATTTGACGTTGCAAATTTGATAAGTCGACGACATCGCTATCGATGACCCCAATCGTTCCGACTCCAGCTGCCGCGAGGTAGAGCGCCGCTGGCGAACCAAGCCCGCCGGCTCCCACCAGGAAAATCCGAGCCTTGGCAAGTTTCTTTTGGCCTTTGCCACCGACCTCCGGCAGAAGAATATGGCGGCTGTATCGATTGATTTGATC
>BQIW01000170.1 GCA_021604105.1 Nitrospirales bacterium
TGGCCTTTCCAGGCACACTTAAAAGAACTAGGAACACGACAATAATCCATAGGGAACGAACATGTATCCGAAAAGTTTTAGTCCAACTCCATGTCATCGAAGATATTCCCTTCTTTGCTAAGGACACATGATTCTTCAAAAGCTATTTTTTGAGGAGTGAAAGCTCGGGCAGTATGAGAGGAAGCCGGAAAAGGGCCTATACCCCGTTGTAGGGGAAGCAATTATTGAAAAAGGTCAAACACAGTCAGTTTTTAAAAGGAAAGTTTGCCCAGAGGAATCAGTCATTTTCTCCGCCTGGCGATGAGGTAAAGCCAAGCCCCTTGAACTACCCGTTCCATTATGTCGACCCTCATCGAATGACGGTCAACTTCCCGAGAGGGACCTGGGAGTGTTTTGGAATTTTTGGGAAAGATCAGAAGCAGATCACTTGAATGCCTATCCCTCAATCCTTCCCTTTGGATCCCACAGCACAACGGTTTATCCAACCTGGATTCTTTACCTCACAGAAAAAATCAGGTATGAATCACTTCTATGGGTCTCTGTATTGATCGCGACCGGTTTGACGAAACGGATTTTGCCCGGTTCGGGCAACGGCTGAGTCAAAGCTTGAAAGCTCTTAAGCATGTGGTGGAGCAACCGGGGTTTGGTGTCGGTCCTCTCTCCATCGGGGCGGAACTCGAACTCTCCATTATCAATAGCGAAGGCCGGGCCTATCCCATTAATCGAACCCTTTTGAATTGCGCGCATGATGAACACCTCCAACTCGAGTTAGACCGGTTTAATTTGGAATATAATTTGTCTCCCGTCGGCTTGACGGGCCATCCCTTTTCCCATGTCCGCGCGCAGTTAGCGAACGCCATCCAATCATTGGAATATTGTGCGCAAAGATTGGGAGGACGCATTGCCCCGATTGGCATCCTGCCGACCCTCTGCGCCGAAGAACTGGATTCGCCGGTGCTGTCGGATCTCCCACGCTATCGTGCGCTCTCGGCCGGTCTTCGACGGTTGCGCGAAGGTCCATTTGCGATACACATCAATGGACCGGAGCCCTTAACGGTGACCTGTCCGGATGTCACGCTGGAAGGGGCCACGACCTCGTTTCAAATTCATCTCCGGGTAAACCCTCAGGACTTCGCTCACGTCTTTAATGCAGCGCAACTGGTCACACCCCTCGCCCTGGCTCTCGCAGCGAACAGTCCCATTTTTTTGCAGCATCGGCTGTGGGAAGAAACCCGCGTGGCCTTGTTCAAGCAAGCCATCGACAGTCGAAAAGCCCAGGAAGGTGATTGGCATCAACCCGCCAGAGTGTCGTTCGGCCATGGATGGGTCCGTCGAGGCGCGTTTGAGTTATTTGCCGAAGCCGTGGCGCTCCATTCCCCCTTGTTGCCGGTGTTGAGTTCGGAAGATCCCATGGAATGCCTCAGTCGTGGACAACTGCCGCAACTCGAAGAATTACGCCTGCACCAGGGAACCGTCTGGCGGTGGAATCGGGCGATTTATGATGCCGGTGCCAATGGACATTTCCGCGTCGAATTTCGATCTCTACCCTCAGGGCCTACCCCGATTGATATGGCGGCCAATGCGGCGTTCGTGATAGGACTGACGTTAGGCATGCGATCGCACATCGACAACATTCTCCACCAGTTTCCGTTTGAATATGCGCACCGGAATTTCTATCGAGCTGCCGAATGTGGGATGGGGGCCATGTTAGTATGGCCGGGGAAACCTGGTGAGGGCTTGCGCGAAATATCGGTGTGTGACCTGGCCGGGGAATTGTTGCCGGTGGCTGAGAAGGGCTTGGAGGAGAGCGGGGTGGAAAAAGAAGAAATCCACACCATGTTGAATGTGATCCGGGATCGCGTGGAGACCCGGATGAATGGCGCACGTTGGCAGGTCCATCGATTGAAACAGTATGAGAGCCTGGGGCATACCCGTACCACAGCTCTGACGCACATGCTCGAAGATTATCTCCGAGCCGCACATACGGGCGCACCCGTTTCACACTGGAGTCTAAACCTCGAATGAACCTCGTTCGTCCTATTCCCAGGTGGGAGACCCCCACACGCCAAGACGTGGGGCATACCGTGGAGGAGTTCCTGGTAAAGCTGGGGGAACCCACCTTTCTTTGGCTTCCAGGCCTGGATACCACACGCACGCGCGCCGTCTGTACCTTATTACATGGCAATGAACCCTCAGGCGTGCGCGTCCTTCACCGATGGATCCGGGAAGGCCGACAACCGCAGGTGAATGTGCTCTGTTTTATCGGGTCGATCGGAGCGGCCCTGACCGCACCGGTATTTTCTCATCGATGCACACCGGAGGGAAAAGATCTTAACCGGTGCTTTCGGTCTCCGTTTGAGGGGCAGGAAGGGGCCATTGCCCAAGCCATGCTTCAGGAACTGCATCACGCCCAACCTGAGGCGTTGATTGACTTGCATAACACCTCAGGCCGGAGTCCGGCGTATGGTGTAACCACGCTGAACCGGGAAAATCTGGAAACGTTGACCGGCGTATTTTGCGATCATCTCATCGTGACCGACCTGCGGCTGGGTACATTAATGGAAGCGACGGAATACGACTGGCCGACCGTCACCATTGAAGCAGGATGGGCGAAAGATCCCAAGGCCGATGAGCTGGCCTTTCACGGGTTCACACGGTATGTCATGGCCAAGAATTTTTCAGATATCTCCTCACCGGTGACCGTACTCCACCATCCCATTCGTGTGGAACTGCAGGAAGGAGCCACCGTGGCCTATAACGGTGGACCCGTTTCCGAAGTGGATCTCACCCTTCCTTCAGATGTGGATCGATTGAATTTTGGACTGTGGTCTCCGAAGGAGACGCTGGGCTGGGTCGGGTCGCGGGGCTTGGATGTCCTATGGGCCAAGAATGCGCGGGGACAAAACGTTAGCAAAGCGATTTTCTCCGTGCACAACGGCGAACTTCGATTGACTCATCCCAGCCGGCTCATGATGGTCACGACAAACGCAGAAATCGCCCAAAGCGATTGCCTCTTCTACATCCTCCCCGATTCTTGAACCTTAAAATTCAGGGTAATATTTCACACAAGACCAAATCCATGGGTAATCCTGACATCGTCTATGTAGTAGGAGCCGGATTCTCTGCGGGGCTTGGCTATCCACTGACCAAAAGCCTTCTAATTGACGTTTGGGACCAACTAGAGAAGCCGAGCAGAAATCAATTACAAAAAATCATTAAATTTCATCATCCTGCTTTTGATTGGAAACGAAAAACAAGTTTTCCCAACATCGAACAGCTACTCACAGAAATTCACGTTAATCTATCCCTGTTTGATTCAAGCCGGCCTGCAGAAGGCGGTTTCACGAAGATCCAATTAGAAAAAGCGCGAGAAGAATTGCTGTTCACAATTGCAGAATGGTTTCATGACCTTTATGGCCAGGCGAGGAAATTTTCCTGGCTAGAACCCTTTGTTAAACGGTTAAAAGATGAAGACGCTGCTGTTTTGTCTTTCAATTGGGACTTGATTCTTGACCACATGCTGTTCCCACAAGGCATAAGTTCAGAAGGATATGGCCTTTCAAATAATAATTCCTCTGGACCTTTACTACTAAAGCCACACGGATCGCTCAACTGGTATGAGGGTAACCAGATCAATAAAGTGAAAGATGAAAAGCGCATTACTATTTTTGGAAAAGAAAATGAAGATGATTCTATTGGAGCATTCCGTTTTCCACGTGCGATAAAATCTAAAGTTGGGAAGCGCTACACCCCACTTATCATACCACCGACTTATTTAAAAGATTTCGCCCGACCGTTATTCAGTAGGCTGTGGGAAAAATCCACCGAAATTTTAAGCACGGCCAAAAAACTTGTTTTTCTCGGCTATTCCTTGCCTACCGCAGACTTGCACGCACAATTCATTTTTCGATGTGGATTTCATAATCAAATCGAAGGCCGTTTAAAGAAGGGTGGGACAAGACACAAGGCTACTGGATCTGCCCATGTTATTATTATCAATCCTGACCAGGAAGCAGCGCGTCGCATCGAAGGCGTTGCAGGACCAAAAGTCCCCTGTAATTGGGTACCCAAACGTATTGAGGAGTGGGTTATAGAAAATTAGATTTTCCAGAGAAAATCTTTTCAGTATAACTCTGACTTTCTATTAATCTAATTAGATTCAAGAAATATGCCTTGGAATTTTCATCATTCCTTTTGCGTGAACATTCCGCTGTCGCCTCGAGGAAAAAATGCCACTAAAGATTTTCACAAAGCGTTGTCCAGAAGCCGGCCAGGAAGTACGCCTTAGCCAGGCGGTTCGTCAGAGAATCTGGTATTTGATTGAAGAGAGTGATCCCCTCTATGACCCAAACAGCTATAACGATTGGACATTGTGTTGGGATTCCCTGAAAGAGAGTCTAAAGAAAGAACATGGATGGCAAGATCTTCGCGCATATAAATCGCAATCCGAATGGGAAGTTTTGCCCAATACCCGTGAGTTCATCTTGCGAGGTGTGCACCGCTTTGTCCTCGATGCGGTGGAATTATTCCATGATCTTCTCTCTGAGCACAAAAAACCTTCCATGGCGGATCCGGCCAAATTCCAAAACAAAATAAATGGAATTTTTGAAGATGGGAATTTGCCCTGGAGGTTGCTTGAAGGTCGAATCATTAAAGTAGATTCATTGTGGCTCGAATCAGAAATCCATACCAAGGCCACCGAGCTTCTTTTCATTCGGGGATTTGATGGAGCCTTGGCTGAATTCCAACAAGCACGATCGGACTTAACAAGCGGTGACCATAAAGGTGCCATACACGCTGCGAATTTGGCCCTTGAAAGTACGATTAAGGCAATTCTGGACATTCAACAGGATAAACCAGGAGCTCTTTTCCATAAACTAATTAAATCAGGCCTTATTCCTGAATACCATGAGGGTTTTCTCAGGGCATTTGAGGACCATATTGTGCGTTCAGTTCCAATGGCTCGGAATTTCGAGAAGGGAGTCGGACACGGCCAAGGAATCGATGTTAATGAACCACCAAAAAGCCTCACTGAACTTGCTGTGAATTTGTCCGGCGTGTTGATCCTTTTCCTACTGAAACAACATCTGGAGAGTCATCCGAATTAAAGCACCGATTAGGGGTCGGAGGCGTTTTTATTCCACTCCTAAGCACTGGCAAGCCCCACCCTCCGAAAAACTTCCCCCTCCTAATTTTTGGTGCAGCGCGGGTCTGCTTGTTGAATGGCGGCGATTTTCTGATCATCGAACGGGATTGGAGCGCACCCGTGCCCCTTTTCACAAACAAAGTCGAACCTGGCCGCCGGCTATGAGAACTTTATTCCACCATCCCGTATTGCGCGGTGAAATGTCGGAGAAAGGGCGCTTGTTCCAAAAATCGAAACGGCTTCAAGCCTTCACGCCGCCGGAACGCTTCTTCCACCACCTCTACGATATAATCCACATGGCTCTGGGTGTAGACCCGCCTGGGAATCGCCAACCGAACAAGTTCGCGGGGGCCCGGCTCTTCTTTCCCGGTTTCGGCATTGCGCTTGCCAAACATGGCGGTGCCGATTTCCACGGCCCGAATGCCTCCCAACAGGTATAACTCCACACAGAGCGAAATACCTGGCAGATCGAGCGGTTGGAGATGCGGTGCGAAGCGGGCCGCATCCAGGTAGATGGCATGTCCACCGGGCGG
>BQIW01000171.1 GCA_021604105.1 Nitrospirales bacterium
AATAAAATGTTGAGGCCGCTCATGATTTTCGAACAGGCTGACATTCAAGGTTCCAGCCGTCGATTGCTGAGGTTTCCCGGTGCGCTTTTGAATGATCCTTTGGCTCCGAGTGGTCTGGGAGTGGGAATTCCACGGGTGGAATCCCGCGGGGCGGATGGCGTGGAAGCCATTCGATGGGTTCCGGTTCTTGAAGAAATCACGAACGGCTCTTTCAGTCTGGTGCCACTTGACCCCGAGAATCCGCCTCCTCAACGGGGTCTGGTGGCGGTTCGCATCAATTATCCGTTTCAAGCGGCGATGTTGAGCGGGTTTCAGCAAGGTCCGGGAGGCCCGTTTGAACCGAACCTGGACAATCGCATTCAAGCGGACGATGAAAGCGTAGACGATTCCATAAATGCTCCGCCACGGGGGACGCCATTTGGGATTGGTGACTTGCCTGAAGTAGGCGTGTACGGCGGACGTTTTGGACTGGGAGGACAATTGGCTTTTGGGGGTGAAACGCTCAGGCCCTACAGGAAGCTTCTTTCCGCTCAAGCCATTTCCAGGCGGGAGGTGTTCTTATGAAAACTGCCGGATTTCACCCTCGATCGCCGTGGGTCAGATTTGTGTCGTCCCCGTTTTTTTTGGTGGGCATGCTTGTCGTGATTCTAGGGGGATTGTGGATGTCCGGCCTGGTGAACCCTTGCTGGTTCGGAGTGAATTGCGGGCCTTCCACGGAGGGACTGGTTGCCGTTCCGGTCAGCGCGCAAGCGATTCCGGCGTTCACCCAATTAAACCGTCAACATGTGTGGAATGCCGGGAAAGGGCAGCTGTCTGTTGTGCTGCTTCCCCCGGAACAGGTGACCGAGGTAATGAAAACCGATTTAACGGACATTCTCGGTCGTGTCCTTGGGCGAGGGAAGCCTGCCGGATATGTTTTCACGGAAGTCGATTTTCTCCCGAGAGGTTCCCGTCCTGGGTTAGTCGGGGGGATTCCCCCAGGGAAGCGGGCGGTGCGGGTCGAAGCCGGTCAAGTCAGCGGGTTATATGGCCTGAATCCCGGAGATCGCTTCGATCTTATCGCGACATTGCCGATCGACGCGGATGGGAAGGATAAATCATTGACCATGGGAGGAGTCTATGGTCAACAATTAGCGCTCCAGGCGAATTTACATAATTGGGCAAAACAAGCCACCGTGCGGGTGCTGGTGCAAAACGGTGTGCTGGTTCAACCGTTGACGACCCGGGAAATTCCTCTCTCGATGAATACGCTGACCCAGGGTCTTGTGGTTAAAAAGAAGCCTGTTCAAGAAATCGTCATCGCGGTGGACCCGGAAGAAGTGGCTTCATTGACCGAAGCCGTGGCCGTGAAGGCCGAGATTACGACCATTCCTCGTTCAGGACATCCGGAGGATCCCAGGGACAGCGAGACACCGGAATCCCAACCCTGGAGCCCCTTTGGGAATACGTTGGCTTTAGGGAAGTCGTCTGGCGGGATTTCAAAAAATGGAAATACGGAATCTTCGCTCACGTTTGTGGAAACCTTGAACGGATCGGGAGAACGGGAGTTAATTACCGTGCCTGTTGCGTCGGATCAGGAGAAATAGTGCGATGTTATACACGATGCGCGTTCATGCTTGAACGCGACACGTTACGCTTTGGGAATGTCAGGCTATGTTGGTGCTGTTCGTTTTGCTGGTTTGGGGAATGCTGGGTATTGGCTCGCTAGTGATCGATTGGGGGTATGTCAATCTCACCAGAGTGCAAATGCAAAATGTTGCAGATGCCGGTGCGGGGGAAGGCTTGCGTCTGCGTGATGTGGCCCCAGAGTATCCGGTTGCCAGTGATCTGAACCGCCGGGTGGCGGTGAGCCAGTTGGCCGCATGGACGTATGATGATGATTTTGATCTGACCGACGATCTCCTGCAGTTTGGTGCCGGGCCTGATGTGTTCCTGACTGGAGGACAAACCGACCTCAATGCGATGCAGACAGTAGACGTTCGGTCGGCCCCCGTCTACAAACCGATGTTGCAATGGAATGATGAAGCCAATGCCCGACATGGCGATATGGTCAGCGGGACGTTTGGGATTCCCGATCCCGGTTGTTCGGTGGAAGCCCCGCACAGGGAATGTGCAAATTATACCCGGATCGATTTCGTCCCGGCTGAAGTGAACGCCAGTCCGACGGCCGATGCCTTTCTCGTGCGATTGCGGCGCTCCATAAAACCGGAACCCTTTCAAGGTCAGGCCGGCGTCGATAATGTGCCGGGAGTGAGTTCGGCCGGCCCGACCCTGCCGCTGGTGTTAGGACTTGGCTCGCCTCTCCAGGCCCAAATCGATTCGCCTGGAATTCGTTTTACGGGCCTAACTGTGCGGGCGACCGCGATTGCCGATGCCCGCCCTGTTCGAGGGGTGGGTCTGCCGGATACCTTGTCCGAGCCTCCCCGTCTGGGTGTTGCCCCATTTGGTCTTGTCCGTGCCGGCTGGCGGGATTCTCTGGTGGTGGATGTTCCCAGTTCGGGCACCGTGGATTCTTCAGGGGTCGTGGCGGTCGGGTCCACGGCAATCGGCCGGTTTCTCCTTCCGGTTACGAGCATTGGCGAACCTGTTCTTGCTCGATTTCCTGAAGGGGGACCGGTGACGATCGACGGATATGCACCTCTCTACGAAGATTTTTTGGGGACGGAACGGGTGGTAGGATTTGCACGGGTTGAAATGACTGGAACCGCGCCCGGTTCGGTCCAGATTATCAGGCGACCGGGTCAAGTGGCTGTAGAAAATGCCACCGTCACTCTCCTGCCTGCATTTCCCCTTCTGCCGGAACCCGAATTGGCATGGTTGTTTCAAGTTAATCGTGACATTCAGGAAGAGGGAGCCCTGCTGGCTCCGGCGCTGGTTCGTTAGGGATTGAACGTGTAATGGAAACGAATCTCCATATCCTCGTGGTAGGGAAATCCCCTGGACTCCGCGCGGAATTTGATTCCGCGCTTCAGGGTGTGGGCAGTTACCGATGCGTCACGGTCTATGCCGAGTCATTCCGCCATGCGGAAGAGTTGGCCAGGAACCGCCAGCCTCAATTGATTTGTGTCGAGATGAATGGAGATCTTCGCGGCTTGAAGGAGTTTACGATTGATGTGTCTCAGATGTTGCCGGGAACCGCTATTGCCGGCTTGTACAAGCCCGATCTTTTTGAATCCGATCAATCGGAAAGCGCGTTTATTCTTGAAGGCGTCCGGGCGCGTATTCAGGATTTCCTCCGGCACCCGCTCTCCAGCACCGAAATTCGACAGGTCCTCGACCGGATTTTTGTGCAGGGAAAGACCAAATCCAGCCTGTCCCCGCTCGGCCATATCGTCTCGTTTGTCAGCAACAAAGGGGGAGTGGGGAAATCGACGATTTCAGTCAATATGGCGTGTTTGCTGGCCAGTCGCCATCCCGGCCAGGTGTTGCTGGTGGATGCGTCTTTGCAGTTGGGCGTTGCTGCGGTGATGCTTGATCTGAATCCCCGAACGACCATTGTGGACGCCGTTCGTGAAAAAGGACGTCTTGATGAGACGTTGCTTCGCGAATTGACCGTGTCTCATCCGTGCGGGTTGGCGCTTCTGGCCGCGCCGGGGAATGCGGCCGAAGCGTCTGAGGTGGATGAGGAATCCATGTATCGTATTTTGAACTTAGCGCGGCGAACGTTCACGTACGTGGTGGTTGATACGTTTCCCATGTTGGATAGTGTCGTGATGACGGTGTTGGATCTGTCCACCTTTACGTATGTCGTGATGCAGGGAACGGCGCCCAATGTCATCGGCTCGGCCAAACTGCTTCCGATTTTGGAGGGGCTTGGATGTCCGGTCGAGCGTCAGCGTTTGGTCCTGAATCAAAACTACCGGAATTTTGCCGGAAATTTGACGCAAACGGAGATTGAGGAGCGGTTGATGAGAGAATTTCATTATGTCTTTCCCTATCAAAAGAAACTGTTAACCTGCGCCAATCTCGGGGAGCCGTATGTGCTCCAGGCTACCCGATACTTCGGGTTCGGACGTAGCGCACATCTGTTGGTTGGGGAAATTGAGCAGTTAGCGGACCGGGCCGTTGCCGCGGAAATTGATCACTTGGCGAAACTGATGAACGAGGAGCCGGCCTGACCGTTCTTTACCATGAGCGAACAGGATTTCCCATTACCTTCGTCCCCAGAGAGCCGGCCGCCCGTTCCGTTTGGCAAATCATTAAGTGCGGATACGGCCTCGAGGCTCAAGGCTGCGCTGAAACGTCCGGCGATGAACGTGGTCAAAGACGAAGCATTGCTGGATGATCCATTGGCGCGAGTCAAGCATGCCGATTATCTGTCAATTAAAAGCGCCCTTCAGGAGCGACTCCTGGATGAAATCGGAGAACATTTGGCCGCTGGACTCAATCATGAGGATGTATCGGCCGTGGTGAAGGAGTTTACCGCGCGGATTTTAGAATCGGAACACATTCCTTTAAATCAGGCGGAGCAGGGACGGCTGGCCGAAGAATTGACCGAGGAAGCCATTGGTTTGGGGCCCTTGACTCCGTTGTTGGCCGATCCGGCTGTGACGGATATTCTTGTCAACGGCCACCAGTCAGTCTATGTGGAGCGGTATGGCCGGTTGGAAAAAACTGACGTTCAGTTTCTGGACGACGATCATGTGATTCGGGTGATCGAGCGGATTGCGGCGCAAATGGGCCGGAGGGTGGATACGGCCTCTCCCATGGTGGATCTGCGTCTGGCCGATGGCACGCGGGTTAATGCCACCCTGCCTCCGGCGACGATCGATGGGCCGACCCTCTCCATCCGGCGGTTTGGCGTCCGTCGGCTACGGCGGAATGATCTTCTGGGGCTGGGAACGCTGTCGCCGGATATGGCGACGTTTCTGGAACTGGTCGTTCGTGGCAAAAAAAATCTTCTGATTTCGGGTGGAACGGGGGCCGGGAAATCCACCCTGTTGGGGGCGTTGTCGGAGGCCATTCCCTTTCACGAGCGCATCATTACGATTGAAGATACCGCGGAATTGCACCTGGATCAGGAACATGTGGTCCGGATGGAAACCCGCCAGCCGAATATCGAGGGCAAAGGACGGATTATAGCCAGGGATCTGGTGGTGAATGCTTTACGGATGCGGCCGGACCGGATCATCGTCGGGGAGGTTCGTGGGCCGGAATCCCTGGATATGTTGCAAGCTATGAATACCGGTCATGAAGGCAGCATGAGCACAGTCCACGCCAATTCCCCCCGTGATGCGTTGTCGAGGTTGGAAACCATGGTGCTGTTTGCCGGCACGGAATTGCCTTCCCGCGCCATTCGAGAGCAAATGGTTTCTGCCCTTCATCTTATTATTCAGGTCCGGCGGTATGAAGACGGCGTGCGCCGGATCGAAACGATTGCGGAAATGACCGGCATGGAAGGCCTGACCCCTCT
>BQIW01000172.1 GCA_021604105.1 Nitrospirales bacterium
CCGATGTCATGATCGTTTAATATGTTTTTTTGACACCATTGGTCTTCATTTCAACCGTGCCATTTAACACCACACCATTCTCCATAGACAATTGAGGAGTATTCAGAGAACCCTCCATGACAGCCGTGGCCAGTAATTGCACCTTTTCTTTTGCCACAATATCTCCCTTAATCTCTCCACGACTGATGACAGACCCTGCGCTAATTTTGGCAGTAATCACCGCTTGTTCTCCAACTAAGAGCGTGCCTTCCGTGTGCAGTTCTCCATCAAGCTTTCCATCAATTTGCACACTTCCCTGGTAACTAATTACCCCCTTAAACTCAACGCCTGGGCCGATAAACGCTACCACATCGCCCTTCACCCCTGCTGGAGTTGATCCATTTCGGTACCCCGAACTCCCGCCATTAGTCGTTGAACCCGTTGATTGTCCATTCATTGTGTCTCGTTCATCTAATTCAATTGCCATGACTCGTTCCTTTCTCCTTCAATGAGATTATTATGGGAAATTGACCTTTCCCAGATCATGTTGTATGCACTCATCATTATTCTCAAACTGTTGTCGGTGGTTACTGGAATTTTCTTGAGTCTATAGCGAATACATTTCATTACCGCCTACGACATCAAGACGTTCTATCCGACATTGAACACATCAAACATCAGAAGGTGATATCCGCTGTATTACCTGACGATAATCAACGTTTATACGACCTATTGACATCAACATTGAGCCAGTTGGCATATTCTCGTTTCGGTCTAACTGAATCGGCTATAGCTTGCCCTCAGTCTATTTGGGGCCCGCCGTTCACTGTTCACCCCAGCTTCGCAATCCAACATCAGCCTCTAGCGGACAGCCATCTCTGGAACCTGAGAGGGCCACCAGGGAGGATGGGTAATGGCCTCATGCTGAAAGAGTTCGTTCCAAATATTCCCAGGAATTCTCCCGCCGTTGATCCACAAAGACCAGTCGGTCTCTAACACCGCACCTTCTTCCATAGACAGATACGGGGTTTTTACAGATCCCTTCACAACAGCGGAAGACTTGAGATGCAGACTTTTCTTCGCCGTCACATTGCCGGTAATCAGCCCTTGTGCGACGACGGACTCCGCCTGAATATCAGCATCCACGGCCCCTTCTTCACCAACAATCACCGATCCGCTTGAATGGATTTCCCCCTCGAGGGCCCCATCGATTCGCATCTTACCATCTCCGGACATCACGCCTTTACATTCTCCGCCTGGACCAATAAACGCAGAAGGACTCTCCTGCTGCCAGTCTCCGGATGCCGATCTTTCGCTTCGTGCAGGCTTAGGCTCTCTCACAATTTTGGAGATCCGGCGTATGGGATACATCGTCCCTTTCAACCGAGAAGGTCTTCCGTGCAACAAGGCTATTTGCTTCATCTCGCTCCTTTATTCCACCGAAAACGATAGGGCTGCTCCAAGACTATCAACTCCAAACCTTCGGCCATCTTGATTCAAGACCCAGGAAAATCACTTATATTCTCGGCAGTTTTTCCAAAATCCTGATTGTTATTTGAGCAATACATAATAAAACCAAAAGGCAATTCTTCACTAAGAGTCACTAATCTGAACAGAAGGACTCATTGAGTATGGATGAATTGACCATCATGTTTACATATCCATCAGGTCATTGATGATGACTAGGCATCTCAGGTTCAACAAATAGGGGAAAGGCTTTCATGGTTCATCACAAATCCCACATCCCTGGCTTGCGAGCATTTCCTATGTTGATGTAGTCTTTCATCTTTCCAGGTAAGGAGATGACCTTGACTTGACCAAAGGAAAGACGCACGTTCGTGAATACCATTCAACCCGTGACTGTTGACTCGTTGTTGAGTGAGCTCACGGCTCACCCCGTCAACTCAAACATATTTTTCATCGACTTTAGAGAGCGTGTTCTCACCACGACTCAGCTGCAGACGTTTATCCGGCACTACCACTTTTTCTGTCATCGATTCGTCAAACTCTTGGAAGGCCTGCTCTACCATACGCCACTCGAAGAATTAGAGATGCGTGTCGAACTGACGAAAACCTTATATTCTGAACTTGGAAGTGGATCACCCAAGCACGCCCATATTCGGCAACTCGAACGGTTTGCCCAGGCTGCTGGAGTCAGTCAGCATGATCTACGGCAAACTCGTCCTCTCCCAGAAATCCAGGAGTACCTCGACACCGTACAGCATTTGTTTATGGAAGCCGGATACCTGCAGGCCCTTGGGGCTGAATGGGCAATCGAAACCACTGCCGTTTCAGAGTTTCACTATTTCTTGCCAGGATTACAAAAATATTCGATCTTTACGTCACAAGACCTTACCTTTTTCTCAATGCACCTTGAAGAAGAAATGGCACATAGTGATTGGATTACACAAGGCGTACGCCATACGGCAAAAAACGCTGAGGATCTGGAACAGGTCGCTCTTGGAGCTCGACAAACTGCGGAAGCATGGCACACCTTTTGGAGGGGCATGCATCGAGCAGTTTTTCATTCATGTGCGTAGATGAGGAACATACCCGTGCAAGACACTACCATTTCGATTCGTGCACAACAATCTGACGAAGCGCTCAAACTCGAAGGGGAAATCCTCAATCAACGAGCCTGGCGCATGCCCGACCTCATCATCTACCAGCACGGACCGGAAGAATGGTGGGACAGCCCGCTGGATGAAGACTTGCCCTTGATACAACTTAACCGAATGGGGGCCTCGCTTCTCGGGGCCATGGACGGGCACTCAACGTTAGCAGCCTTAGTCAGCCGATTTGGGAAATGGGTCTGCGGGCCAAATCAAGAAACCGGTCAATGGTTTTTGGAGCGATGGGCACAACCCCGATACTCACTGTGTTTTTACGGATCGGAAGCACCAAGTGGACACAGCACTGAAGCCAAATGGGATCTCTTATTACAGCGAGTTCGCGAAGGATGGCATGGCAATGTGGCTGAAGAAACCGAGGGACATCTCTCGAAGTTTCACATGCAGGGAATTCAGACGCAACATGGACATTTTGAAATCATTGAGACCACAGTTTCCCATCTGTTCCGTGAACCATGTGAGGCGTTACATGGTCTGACTTATGGCCGACTGCTTGGCCAAACACTTCGAAAAATGGGCTGGTTGACTCCCCGTCCCACACGCATCGTCGAAGTCGGCGCAGGACTCGGCTATGTATCAAAAGAGCTGGCTGGCGAGTTACGTGACGATGAACGTCAACACATTCACTATACGTTTTTAGATCTCACACGGCCATTCTTGGGTTCGCAAACCAGTCTAGCTCGTTCTGCAGGATGGAACGCTTCAGCGACTCAAGCCAACGCTGAACAGCTGCCATTCACTGATGGAAGTGTGGATTTGATTATCGATAATGAAAATTTGGCAGATATGACTCCTGTTCACTTGTCTGCCAAAGAATTGGAATCTCACGAAGGCACCACTCCCCAACATCAAGCCGCCCTAGACCTTATTCGCCGTCTTCACCTACCGCTTGACAAACCCTTTCCCAACGAGGTCATCTTTAATTATGGCGCGCTCTCGTTTCTCATGGAAGTCTGGCGAGTGCTGAAACCGGGCGGACATGCGATTATGATAGAATTCGGCATTGAAACAGGGTATCCAGAACCCGTGAAGCTCCCGGGCCACACTGAATACGAAGTTCAATATTCACACATGCGTCATGCCGCACGCGGTCTCGGATTTCGGGAACAATACTGTGCACTCCCACAGCTTTTGAATATTTCCGGAGACACGCAAGTGCTTTGTACCGGAGCCGCCTATGCCATCCGCCGTATCTGCGAATCACTCGACACCCCGTTTTCCGTTCGTGCGTACACACAAGATGAGCTCAAGCAATCTCTAGGGGATACACTTCCTAAGTTAACCGGCTTGCATTATCATAGCGTGCTCGACCCTGCATGGTTTGGACTCTGGGACTTTAAAGCACTGATGCTTGAAAAACCAGGCGCCAAACTCCATCGTCCACAGTATCAAGAATCCAAAGGATTTCGCTGGTACAGCCAACGATAGAGCCGTCTCCCCAAAAGTGAGAACAGGCCTAACCATCACGTTTTTTTTTATTCATAAGATCAATCAAAATCCCTTCCCTCAACCCATAGTCGCTGACTAAGCACCGTGTAAATCCCAACATGTCCATCATCGTTCGAAGAATAATCGTACCAGCGACGATGACGCCCTCTCTACCCGCCTCCAAGCCTGGCAATTGAATACGTTGAGCTCTCGTGCGCGAGCGTAAGTCATTTTCCAGCTCGCGAATCTTCTCAAGCGTTAACCAGTAATTATGGATACGAGCCGATCGATACTGTCGTAATTGTTGCGCCATCGCGGCAAGAGTCGTGACGGTCCCAGCCGTTCCAACAAGCGTGACAGAGGCAGAAAGGTCAAAGTGTTGTTGAATCGGGTGAATATGATCCTTGATGAGCTGCTCAGCAGCGAGCACGTCTTGTTCGTGCGGCGGGTCAGACTCAAAACACCGTTCAGTGACACGGACAACCCCAATATCAAGAGAAGCGACGACAGGCAGTCCATCTCCAGACATTCGAATCCATTCGGTACTTCCACCACCGATGTCCAGACCAACATAATCATCAACATCAGGCGGAAGGCCAAACTTAAGTCCAAGGAGCGTGCGGCGCGCTTCTTCATCTCCACTCAACACATCTATGGAGAATCCAGTCTCCTGCTTTATTCGCTCCAAGAACTCCTGTTGATTGCTCGCCTCTCGAACCGCGCTCGTTGCAACAAGCACCATCGCTTCAATCTGACAGCGTGAAATCGTCTTCTGCCATTCACCGAGAACGTCAATGACTCTCTTCATGGCCCCAACATTGAGCTTCCCCTCACGGTCGACACCTTCACCCAATCGTAAAATTCGTCGATCTGAATCAATCTCTCGCAATGATCCATCAGGCGTCACATCGGCAATCAACAGCCGACACGTCAATGTTCCGATATCAATACCCGCAACAATCACGCTGAAAACCTCCCCAGGTCGATGAATGAATTTGATCTCATTATCACTTTTCCTTCGTCAAAGAGGTATGATAGGATTCATGAGCTCGTGAGTTCCCTGTGACAACGTCCCCATAATCGCTATCGTTAAAGGAGCACTGGATTATATGTCTGAAATTTCCTGTCTTAAATGCGAAAAAACATCAGAAATGATGACAGACAATTTGTTCTTAGGAAAATTAGAGCAAGAAATTAAGCAGAATGTCTGTCAAGACTGCTGGAATGAATGGAATGGCCCGGGAGGGGTCAAAACCATGGTCATCAATGAATATCGCTTGAATCTGGGAGATGAAAGTGCC
>BQIW01000173.1 GCA_021604105.1 Nitrospirales bacterium
CTATAGAGTTTTTACTATCAGTTACGACGTTCACCCTCACCCCAATCCTCCCCCATAGGGGCGATGGAGTTCGGAATATTTTCGTTGAAAGTAATAAGCTCAGATATGGCTAGGGCAGGTAGGAATTCCTTATTTCTCGAAACGATCAATCACCGCCGCCCCGACTGCGTCGCCCCAGACGTTGACGGTAGTCCTGCAACGATCTAAAAACCAATCCACCACTAAGATCAGCGATATGCCTTCAATCGGCAAGTCTACAGCTTTTAATACAATGACCATTGTCACAAGTCCGGCCTCGGGAATGCCTGCTGCCCCTACGGCAGACAGTGTGGCGGTAAGCAGGACAATAATGGTTTCTCCCAAACCCATTTCAATCCCATAGGTCTGTGCGATAAACATGGCGGCTACCGCTTCATAGAGTGCAGTCCCATTCATGTTGATGGTGGCTCCTAAGGGAACTACGAAACTCACGACCCGTCGAGAAACCTTCGCTTCCTCAATCAGGCCTTCCATAGTAAGGGGGAGGGTGGCCGAACTGGAACTGGTTGAAAAGGCGGTCATCAGTGGGGTACTCATGGCTTTGGCATAAGCTGGGACGGAACGTTGACCGAGAAATCGCAAAGATAAAGGTAGCGTGATCAAGCCATGAATGGTTAAGGCCATGAGCACGGTCACTACATATGTTCCTAAACTCGCCAATTGCGGCCAAAATCCTGTGAAGCCCCCGGCTTCGCCTAACCTTCCAGCTAACAATGCGCCGATGCCTATTGGGGCGACCCACATGAGCAGATGGACGATGGCCATCATAGCCTCGTTGATTCCTTCAAAGACTCGAATGACTACTGTGCCTTTTTCTCCAATGGTGGTGAGGACGCCTCCAAAGACTAAGGCAAAAACAATCAACGGCAAGATTTGTGTTTCGGCCATGGCCACGAATAAATTTTTGGGAACTAAGCTCGTGAGGATGGATTTGAACAAATCACCCAGAGTGGTGGGTTGGTCTTCCATTCGTTCTGACAGTTGTGTGGTCTGGACCGTTGGTGTTTCAGGGCCGGCTTGTTCGGTTGGTGTTCCTGGGTGCATGACGATAACCAGGATCAAGCCGACCAACACAGCCAGTCCAGTCGTCGTCATGAAAAATAGGATGGTGCGAAGGCCAATGGATCCGAGTTGCCGCACGTCGCCTAAACTGGCAATGCCGACAACCATTGAACTCATGACCAAGGGGACGACAAGCGCGAACAGGGATTGTAAAAACAGGTCACCGATAAAGGCGATGCTCAAACCGATGGATGGTGCAAGCCCACCCAGGAGAATACCGCCGGCAATGCCAGAAAGCATGCCAATGAGCAGATGATGCGGGCTGGAGGCTTTCATGTAGTTGGATGCTGTTTCCCTATCACGAATAGGAACGGGCTATCCAATGATCAATGAAAAGCCTAGAAGAAGTCTAGGATGAATAGGTGTCCATGGGTGGACAGGTACATATCAGGTTCCGATCCCCGTAGACATTATCAATTCTCGAAACAGATGGCCAAAATTTATTCTGCCGTAACCAGGGAGCCGGAAAGGCCGCGTTCTCACGTGAATAGGGGTGAGGCCAGTCGGATTGTGCGATGGTCTCAATAGTATGAGGGGCATGTTTTAAAGGATTATTGTCGCGAGGGAGACGACCTGCTTCAATCTCGGCAATTTCCTGTCGGATCAGGATGAGCGCATCGCAATACCGGTCTAATTCCGCCTTGGATTCACTTTCGGTTGGCTCGATCATCATGGTACCGGGGACCGGCCACGAAATCGTGGGAGCATGGAATCCGAAATCCATGAGCCGTTTGGCCACATCTTCCACTTCAATGTCCGCTGATTTTTTGAAAGGGCGAAGATCTAAAATAAATTCGTGGGCCGCCATTCCGTTTTTGCCGGCAAAGAGCATCGAATAATATTTATCCAATCGGTTTGCCATATAATTGGCATTGAGGATGGCCACTTGTGAGGCTTTTGTGAGTCCATCTCCGCCCATGAGTTTTATGAAGACCCAAGAGATAGGAAGAATATTCGGGCTGCCATAAGGGGCAGCCGCAATGGGTCCGATACCTTTTGATCCTCCCATCTGTATTAAGGGATGATCCGGGAGAAAAGGGGCCAAGTGAGGAGCGACGGCAATGGGCCCCATCCCTGGGCCACCACCACCGTGGGGGATGCAAAAGGTTTTGTGCAGGTTGAGATGGCACACATCGGCACCGAATGCCCCTGGGTGCACCAAGCCAACCATGGCATTCATATTGGCACCATCCAAATAGACTTGGCCTCCGTGCCTGTGCACGATTTCACAGATTTTGCGAATGCCTTCTTCAAATACGCCATGGGTAGATGGGTAGGTCACCATTAGACAGGAGAGGGTGTCTTGGTATTGGGCCGACTTGGCTTCCAAATCCTGAATGTCGATGTTTCCATGGTTATCACAGGCGACAGGAACGACCTGTAATCCGGCGATGACCGCGCTCGCTGGGTTGGTTCCGTGCGCGGATACTGGAATGAGGCAAATATTCCGTCCTTTCTGTCCTTGCTCCTCTTGATAGGCCCGAATGACCATCAATCCGGTATATTCTCCCTGAGAGCCGGCGTTGGGTTGAAGTGAAACAGCCTCAAATCCGGTGATCTCGGCGAGCCATGCCTCCAATTGCCGAAACAACATCTGATACCCTTGGGCCTGGTCGCTGGGAGCAAAGGGGTGAATCCGACTGAATTCCGGCCATGTCACGGGAACCATCTCCGCTGTCGCATTGAGCTTCATGGTGCATGATCCCAAAGGAATCATCGAATGGACGAGAGAAAGGTCCTTCGATTGGAGCCGGTACATATATCTGAGCAATTCATGCTCGGAATGATAGTCGTGAAAAACAGAATGGATGAGAAAAGGAGAATGTCGCTGAAAGGTAGCGGGAATGGAGGAACCTAGTTGGTCCGCCAGATCGTGTAAAGAGAAGGGAAGTGATGTCTTGTCGGTGAAAAGGCTCAGGAGCTGACTCACGTCTGTGAGGGTGGTGGCTTCGTCCAATGCGATACCAAAGGACCCGTCCGGAAATTCCCGAAGATTGATGAAGCTCTCCTGACCTTTTTTAAGGATTTGGGCCGGGCTCAGATGCGTGCACCGAACCCGAAGAGTATCAAAAAAGGCATTGGAGTCGAGTTGACATCCCAGTCGACGAAGTCCTTCGGCAGTGAGCGCAGTGAGGTGATGGACATGGGCGGCAATGTTCTTTAATCCATCTGGCCCATGGTAGACCGCATACATGCCGGCAATATTTGCCAGTAGCACCTGCGCGGTACAAATGTTACTCGTCGCTCGATCGCGTCGGATATGTTGCTCCCGTGTTTGGAGGGCCAAGCGATAAGCCTTTTGACCGTGAGCGTCTTTGGACACTCCTACCATCCGGCCTGGGATGTGTCGTTTAAAGACTTCCTTGGTGGCCAGAAATGCTGCGTGGGGACCGCCATAGCCAAGAGGTACTCCAAATCGTTGCGATGACCCAACCGCAATATCCGCTCCCCATTCTCCCGGAGGCACTAAGAGGGTTAGGGCGAGGAGATCCGTACTGACCACGACGAGGGCACCGGATTCATGCGCCTTCTGAACCAGGGTTTCATAGGAGCGGAGCGTCCCGTCAGTAGATGGATAGGAGAGGAGAATACCGAAGGTTTCATCGTTTGAAAAATTTACTGTATCCGGATTCCCGATGGTAATTGAGATATTCAACGGCTTGGCCCGAGTCTGTAGGACACCAATAATTTGCGGGTGACAATCCTCCGCGACGAAAAAGGTACGTCCCTGCAGGGTGCTGAGTGCCCGACACATACTCATGGCTTCCGCTGCCGCCGTGGCTTCGTCTAACAGTGAAGCGTTAGCCAGGGGAAGCGCTGTCAGATCGGCGACCATGGTTTGGTAATTGAGTAACGCCTCCAATCGTCCCTGGGCAATTTCCGCTTGGTAGGGCGTATATTGTGTATACCAGGCGGGATTTTCCAGAATGTTTCGTCCGATCACCGGTGGGGTCAGACAATCGTAATAACCCATGCCGATAAAAGATCGATAGATATGATTCCGTTTGCTCAAATGTCTGAGTTCAGCAAGCACTTCTTCTTCAGATTGTGCCGCGGGCAAGTCCAAGGACCGTGCCAGGCGAATACCCTGCGGAACTGTGGCTTGCATGAGGGCATCGAGGGAAGGGAGCCCAAGCGTGCCCAGCATTTCTTGGATTTGGCTTTCACTGGATCCGATATGGCGATGGGCGAACGTGTTCATGCCTGACTACACCTCATGTGATGTGAAGATTTTCCCTCAAGCAGATGGGATATTTGTTGCGTTAACTGTTTTGAGGAAATGACGATTTTTAGTACGGGACCAATTGTGAAAAACCTCGAGAGGTATTCGGAAAGACAATATACCTGAGAAATGCGTCTCTCAGGAGCAGAGAAGTAACCAACCAATATCTTCGAAGGTTATCATGTTTATAAGCAATCCGCAAAATTTCGATGCGAACCAATTCTAGATGCGATTTATTGCCAGCTGTTAAAAATGAACGCAATCTCACATTGAGGGGTACTCAGGGGGAGAACCAGAACGTCACCTCTTGCGAGTGTTGAAAAATAAGGATGTTCAAGGGCAAATTTGCGCAGGAGAGATTCCTCATCAAAGGCTCTGGGTCGGTTCAAAAAAGCATGTCCTGAGTCTTCCCGAAGGGTCTGTCCATCAAGGCCGCAGACGTTTTTACGCGCGGAGCGTACGCTTCGTACGTGAGCACGGGAAAGTGGCGAGAACGCCGCTGGCGGCTTTTTTCAAAAGACCCCTCTTTGTCAGGAAGAGTTACCCGGGAATGAGCGTGATTGAATGTGTTGCAGATATGGACGTATATACGGTAAAGAAAAAGCGGAGGATTCATAAGAATAGATCTTGAAAGAGGAATGTGATGATTGTTCTCTCAAATATTCACAAGCTCTATGATGGGACGTCCGCAACAACTCGGTCTATTCACGAACGAGTTGATGTGTGGATAGATGAGGGAACCATCAAGGCCGTTTCTCC
>BQIW01000174.1 GCA_021604105.1 Nitrospirales bacterium
TGATCCGGCACGCAGCAGGACCGGCAGTCGAACGAGAAGCGAGACAACAGGCTCCCATTCCGGTTGGAATGGCAGTTTTAACTTCTGGTGGCAAGACATCCTTCCAAGGGATTATCCACGCTCCGACTATGCCAGAACCAGTAATACGAATCCCGGCTAAGAACGTGGCGCAAGCCACTCGAGCTGCACTGCAATTAGCGAATAGCAAAGAATTTACGTCTCTGGCTATCCCAGGAATGGGCACCGGCGTCGGGGGTGTTTCTCCAATAGACGCGGCTAAGCACATGGTGAATGAAATTCGGGCTTTCTCCCCGAAAACCTTGACGAAAATTATACTCGTTGATATTGATCCGGCTATGGTTCAAGCATGGCGCAATCAAGTATCATAATTTGAGGATCTACTATCTTCTGCTAACAAGCTGACAATCCAACAGCGAAGGAGGATACTCAACAGGCAAGGCATCATCGACCATCGTCCTCAAAGCTTCGACCTTACTGGCTCGTCTCGCATTTCCGCATGCTCATGATGACAATGCCACATCGGTTGAATAGTTCGATAATCGAGTGGTCTGAACATGAAGTTTATGAGAAGAGGCATTTTCCAACATTCCCTTCGGTTTGCGCAGGGAAAAGTGGTATGTTCCATCGGCAGAAAATATTCAGCCATATCATATAATAAATTATTCATGTGTAACCGAGGCTTTGACGGAATTGACCATGAGTTTAGAAGACGATTTTTGCGACATCATTAAAAAATCCCGCCATGGGCAAAGCCTGTCATTAGCGTCAGTGGCCCAAGAATGTCATTTGGCTCCCAACGACCTGGAAGCACTTGAAAAAGGCTCTCGACTTCCCAACAGTGATGAAGTCAACGTTCTGTCACAAGCGCTTCACCTGCGCCCTCGACCATTAACCCAAATTGTCATTGATGGATGGACGCCAAAAGCCGCTCCTGCTTGGATTACGCAAGATGGACTGATCACGACTGTGTTAGGAGATATTGGAGGATACGAGGTGAAGGGGTACTTACTGTCTGACCTCATCACACGCGAAGCGTTGATGATCGACACCGGCTATCATGCGAAACAAATGCTTGAAACGCTTCAGGTTCATCAGTTGAATCTTAAAGGCGTGTGCCTGACACATGGGCATACTGATCATGCAGGAGGCCTTGATGAAATTCTGGAGCGTTGGCCGGTTCCTGTCTATTTAGGGAAAGAAGACGTTGACCTTTTGCCTTGGACGCCCCCTCGGCACCTCCTCACATTTCTCCAAAATAAACAGAAAATTCCGATTGGACCTCGCACACTTGAATGCCTCGCCACACCCGGTCACACACCAGGAGGCTTTTGCTTTCGTCTCGACTCTAACGGGCAATCGCTCTGTTTTGTTGGTGATACGCTCTTTGCAGGATCAGTCGGTCGGTCAAACCCATTCTCGCTCTATCCAAATCATTTAGCCTCTGTTCGAAATATTGTCCTGACCCTAGAGCACCATACCGTCCTCTTGCCAGGTCATGGGCCATCGACAACAGTCAAAGAAGAACAGAATCATAATCCATTCGCGTAACGCGCAATTCAAGCTAACCAGCCCATTGCAGGTTAGTCGGGAACTCGATAACTGTGGACAAGAATAATCCTAAACCCCATGGGCCGGAAGAAAACCCCTTTCACTCCTTATTGTCCAAACCAGCCGAGGATGCAGAAGAACTTGAGAAGGAGAATCCTGAACTCGCAGACACAGATCAACGCTCCGGCTCTCAACACTCGCAGGAATGGCCTGAGTCAATCGCTTCGTATCCCGAGCCCACTTCCAGTACATTCTCAACGTGGTTCCTTCCAGTCATCTTGTTTCTTTTGACAATCTTCACGACACTGTGGGCTGGAGCACTACACCTCAATACGAAACCGGTGAGCGGAGCATGGGACTTTTTGGTCAACTATCCTGCTTCGCTCGTTCGGGGGCTTCCATTTGCCGGTACGCTTCTGGGAATTTTAGTGACCCATGAGTTAGGTCATTACGTTCTTTCACGTATTCATCGAGTACCCGCCTCTCTTCCATTATTCATTCCTGGGCCACCTCATTTCATCGGAACCTTTGGCGCTGTCATTCGCATGAAATCTCCAATTATGCGAAAGCGTGCCTTGTTTGATATTGGCGTAGCCGGCCCAATCACCGGCTTTGTTGCGGCGGTATTCGCGTTGATTGTCGGTCTATCGCTTTCTGAGGTGGTTCCACGCTATCAAACATTTGGCCTGCAGTTGGGCGAGCCTTTATTCTTACAGTTTATCGCATGGATTATTTTCGGCCCCATTCCAGAAACCCACGATATTGTCCTGCATCCCATCGGTTTTGCGGCATGGTTTGGATTTTTCGTGACCGCATTGAACCTGATTCCCATCGGACAGCTTGATGGCGGCCATGTTGCCTACGCCGTCTTTGGTCAACGACAACGCACCCTGGCCCTCATCGCCGTTCCGATTTTGGTGTTCCTCGGATTGATTGGCTGGCCGGGATGGATATTATGGGCCTGCCTGGCAGGTCTTGTCGGGCTTTCGCATCCTCCAGTCGTGGACCCACGAATGACATTGGGAAAGAAACGCATATGGGTGGCTTGGCTCGCCTTAGCGATTTTTGTGCTGTCTTTTTCCCCTGTGCCGTTCTATTTTTGATATTGCTGTTTCTGCACGGTCTATCACGACATCTCTCCTCTTTTCACAACCGTCCGCAAGTCTGAGAAATTTTTCGTTCGAAAACTATTCTGGCCATGGTATAGTAGGGGCTGTTTCATTCTCTGGAAAATCGAACGATGCAGAAGCACGACCCACATCTTGAGTCTTATATCAAAAGTTCCCGATCGCAGTATGAAGACCTGCTCGCACAGATGGTCGAAATTCCCTCCATTAGTTCTGATCCTGCGCATGCCGCCGATGTTCGAAAAATGGGAGCAGCCGCGACACGTATTCTGAAAAACTTTGGAGCCGAAGCCAGAATGGTCGAAACATCCGGCTACCCTGCTGTATCCGGCGGGTGGTTTGTCGGGAACCACTATCCCACCGTCACGATTTATAATCATTTGGATGTGCAGCCGGCCGATGAACCCGAATGGCGACACTCACCGTTTTCCTTTCAGAAAGAGGCCGATCGGTATCGTGGCCGAGGCACAACCGATGATAAGGGACCGGCTCTCACCGCGCTTTTTGCCGCACGCTATGCCATTGAAGAGAAACTTCACCTCAATATCCGTTTTTTGTGGGAATTAGAAGAAGAAATTGGAAGTCCGAACTTTGTTGAAGCATTGCGCCAACAAGCCCTTGTTCCCCGTTCAGACTCCGTATTGGTGTCCGACACCATCTGGGTTGCTAAACAGCGGCCCGCCATTCCCTGTGGTCTCCGCGGCCTGCTTTCAGCACGCCTGACCTTACAAACAGGCAGTACCGATGTGCATTCCGGATTAACGGGGGGAGGAGCCCGTAACCCTCTCGCTGAATTATGCGAAGTGGCCAACGCCTGCGTGGATGCTCAATCAGGAGATGTGAAAATCCCAGGATTTTATGACAAGGTCGTCAAGCCGACTCAGGATGAACTGAAAGAGTTTCTCGCGTCAGGCTTTCAAGTCAATCGATTCAAACAGGCCTATCAGTTACGCTCGCTTCGCACAGACAACCGAGCAGAGCTGCTGAAGCGAATTTGGGCCGCACCAACGTTTGAAATTCACGGGTTAACGGGCGGACATACCGGCCCAGGCGTCAAGACCGTTGTCCCGGCCTCTGGAGAGCTGAAAGTCAGCATGCGACTCGTTCCGAATCAACGTCCGGATAAAATCCTCACGCTCCTGAGGCGTCATGTAAAAGACATTAATCCGAATGTCCGGGTGGTCAGCGATGGGAAACTCGAACCTTTTCGAGGCCTTTCAACCGGCCCCTATGCCGAAGCTCTTCTTCGTTCAGTACAGGCGGGATTCGGAAAGGTTCCAGTCATGGTTCGGGAAGGCGGGTCCATTGGGGCGATTGATCATCTAGACCGAACATGGAATGCACCGATTCTATTCATGGGATTAAGCCTACCCGAACATGGATACCACGCTCCGAATGAATATTTTGATTGGGGACAGGCCTCCGGTGGGATACGAACATTCGTCCACTATTTTCGCGAGCTTTCTCAGATGGGACGTCAATCGGCCATGAAGAAAAAACCTAAGCGATCCGCACGTTAACCGGCAAGCTCAGCCGACAAAAACTGAGACAGAGAAAACGAGAAAAAAGCGCAGACTCAAAGAAAAACCCCTTTCCGGCACACGACAACACCATTCTTAATATGCCATTCATTCTCTCTTCTCCATCAAAAACTCAGAAGCAGAGAAATGTTCAATGTTGCCTGCCTATCGGCATTTTTATGTCGGCAAAGCAACAGCAGATTAAAAAAATCGCGGACGAGTTTATCGTACGGACTTTGGCTTACGTTTGATCTTTGGGTTTTTGGGGGCCTTGAGCTTGTTTTGCGGCTTGGTCGGAAGCTTATAGCTTGGCTTGGGCTTCAATTTTGGGGCTGTCGGCGCATTTTTATTGCGAACGAGGACTTTGATGGGCGTACCGATAAATCCAAATGCCTCTCGAAGGGCATTCTCAAGATATCGCTGGTACGTGGCATTGACATCTCCGGAATGTCGCACAAAGAGTGCAAACGTTGGCGGTCTGGTCGCCACTTGCGTGATATAGACAGACTTTACTGGATTTCCAGCCCGAAGGGGTAGGGGATTTTTCTCCAAGGTGCGTTGCAAGAACTGATTGAGCTGGCCAGTTGAAATTCGCTTCACAAACTCAGACATGACCGCATTGACGTTGCGAAACACCTGTGCAACCGTGCCTGGATTGAAGGCTGATGCGAACACCACCGGGACAAAACCAAAAAATGGAAATCGCCGCCGCAATTCTTGTTCATACGTAATACGGGCTTCTGGATCCTGTGTCCGTAAATCCCACTTATTCACCAAGAGCACACATCCACGCCCCTGTCGTTGAATCAAGCCCGCAATCTTCGTGTCTTGCTCCGTCACACCCTCCACGCCATCCAGCAACAG
>BQIW01000175.1 GCA_021604105.1 Nitrospirales bacterium
CGTTTATCATCCATTTCAACGAACATCACATAGTGGGTGACACTTTTGGAGACACGATTGTCCGGCGAGATTTGAATCCGGATAGCCGAACTCCTCACCTGAGAATACGCCAGTTTTTTGATGTCGGCATTAATGGTTGCTGAGAAAAAGAGTGTTTGATGTTTCTGTGAAAGCTTTTTTTTGATCGCATGAATATCTCCAATAAATCCGAGATCGAGCATGTGATCAGCTTCATCCAACACAAGGGTTTGGACGTGGTTGAGCAGAACATACCCCTGACTGATCAAATCAAATAGCCGGCCGGGTGTCGTAATAAGCACATCGATGCCATTCTGAAGTGTTTGTATCTGCGGGTCCTGCTCAACGCCGCCATACATGGCAAACGCCTTGACCTTGGTCTGTTTAGAAAGCTGGGCAAAGACCTCTCCAATTTGCATCGCCAGTTCGTGTGTCGGCACCATGACAATACATTGGATGCCATTGGAGCGTTGACTCCTTTTCCACAGGTCAATCTGATTGATGATCGGGATGGCAAATGCTGCCGTTTTTCCCGTTCCTGTCTGGGCGATGGCCAGAACATCTTCGCCCGCCATGATCGAGGGCATGGCTTTGTATTGGATGTCCGTGGTTTTCACAAATCCGAGTCGGGACAGGTTGTTTTTCAAAGCTTCTGAAATGGGATATTTTGCAAACTTCATGGGGGTTCAATACCTCTTCTTCTCATCAACTCCGGCACACCAGGGGTGGGGATCAATCTGATCTTGGGCTGGGCCCCAGTTTACTCGGAAGTGACCAGACAGGCAAAAAATATTAGGAGAAGAAATGTCTCTGGGGTCATATTTGGGGTCAGGCCCTGCCATTCGACATCGGACTGTCCCGCCTGAGGGTAGTTGAGTGAAACCCAACGGAAATTGCGGCATTTACAGGCAAAATCCCACAGATTTTTTCCTACACTTTCCTTTTAATCGATTTATGGGCTGCCGGCCGATTCCCGGCATTGAAAACGAATTCAAGGCCTTTTCAGTTTGGGCCTGGAGTCAGAAGAAGGACAGCGAATTCTTCCGCGATGGTAGAGAGGAGTGAAGGCGAAAGAGGGCGCAAATTCGCAAGGACAGACCTCAAAGAATAGTAACAAATCTTTCCATAACCGCAGTTCCATTTTTTAGGCCAAAAGCTTGACTAATCCCGTCAATTGACTAAAAATCGGTCTAGTCTATTGCAGTCTGGTGTATGAGCGTAAGAGTGAACCGTAGGGTGGTTTTGCCGATCCGTACAAGAAAGCCTGATTAAAGGCGAAAACCGTATGATCAATTTGATATTCAATCCTGCCAAACCGCCTATCGATATCGAGGTAAACGTTCGATCGGTGGTTCGGCCACCAACATGGCGTAGAGAACCGTACATACTGTCATATTTGCTGGTGAATCGCGAGGTCACTGCCGAGGAGTTGATTGTTTTGCTGCGTTGGGCGGCGGCCTCGAAAATGCCCAATCCCAGGGTAATCACTCCGGAGCTAGTTAAATGGTCATCATTATTCCACCCACGCTTTTTTATCTCGATCAATACGGATTGTCCAACTTCCGTGGTACCTCTGGAATGGATTGATGTTAGTTTACCTGCCGGGTTCCATGCTCTATCACGGCTTTGGCTGCAGTCAGTGTTGTTCTTGTCAGGGGTCACACTCTCGGCCGCTATAGTCCAGCATCGCTTTTCTTCAGGAACAATAGGAAGCAAACTTGACCGGCTATGGGATGCTGGAACCTTATCAACCTCCGGGGCAGCGATGGAGTTGATACCACTGGGATTGCACGATCGTGTTTCCACCCTGGCGGTGGATAGTTCTAACGACGTGACACGGCTTTTAGGTCTACGTGAGATTTTCATGGAGGCTTGGAGGCTTATCGCGCCCAGGACGGGAAGAGTGGAAGTCATGCGAAAGTCTTGTCCGCCATCAAATACAGATGGGAGGTTTGAATTCATAGAAGGATTGCTGGAAAAGCTTGGCCACAGGCTTAAGGCAGTTGTGGTGTATGGATCAAGTGTCTCGAGTAATCAATTTGCGGATATTGATGCCGTGGTTATTGTGGACAACCCGAAATCGGCACTCTTACAACTCGCAGGGACATCCCCGACCTGGCAAGGTAAAGAATTGAACCTCGGAATCTATTCTCCGTCTGAATTCTTGGTGATGCAGCGTCTTTCGGGCGATAACCTTTTAGATTATGGAGTATGCATTTGGGGCGAAGTTGAGGTAGTCCGAAAGCCGGTTTCAGAATTATTGGCCCGCAATTTTAGTTTCGGTGTCGTTCGTCAACGTCAGCAATTTGGCATGCTGAGTCGTGAGGTAGCTACCGCGGAAATGATGGGTCCTGATCGAAGAAACCTGTATGAATATTTCGTTAAGATTCCAGCTAATGTTGCGAAGGGAACGTTCGGGGCGGTTGGCAAGCGATTACCAAAAGAGCACGTACATGATTGGCTCCTTTCTACGATCGGATTCGATACACCGGAATCACAAAATCAAGTAACGTCCGGAAACGAATTAGGGGCACTCGCATCATCAGCAATAGCTACCGGCCGGGCATTATTGGCATTAAATACCAACCTCTGTGTGGTTCGAGGTTATGATCGTATTGATAACAAGGAAAGGAGGCTTGTTGATTGATGGCCGCAGTGGTCTCAGAAGAGGTTGAATATGTGCTTGATCTATGCAAGGACCTTGATCTACATGTCAAAACTCAAATGTCATCAAAAATTGATGGCCAAATTGTTCTTTCTGGCCCATTCGGGGAGACAATTTTTGTTGAGCCAGGAGGCTCAAATGCCAGCCTAATCGAGCAGGTATTGGGACAAATCACTGTTGATTTTGAGAAGTTACCATTGTTGGTGCGTGGAGATAGTAAAGAAATCCGGCTACTCACTCCACGAATAGCACTCGCAAAGCTCCTACCAACGGTTTATTCCTATACCTATAACCGGTATGGCGTAGCTCCCCGCACCGATGAAGTTCGTACACAATTTTCTGCCGAGATATTCCGCAAGATGGCGGATGAACCGGGGCCGTTTCACCTTGGTTCGGCATTTCTGGGACTGGTTAAAACAACGAATGGATATCTTCTTGCGGAACAAGTGGTAGACGACTGTAATATTGAAGTGCGTGTCAAACGATTTCATATTGGATCACCATTGCATCGATACTTATATGCAGATCGTCATCTCACCCGGAAGAGAGGCGTACCTCTTCAGCGCTGGTCCCGTTTTCAGGAGCCGGTGGTGTGCTTTGACTGGCGACATCCACTCCATGATGAAGATGGGAAGCGTCTCGCCGATGAGCCGTTACCAGATGATTATGCGGCACTATGGTTTGACGATCTTGCCGCTGCCAAGAGGCTTGCACGAAGTGCGTTTTTATGGATTGAGAACAGATTTGCCCGGGCTGGCTTGCAGCTCGTCGATATTTGTTTTTTTATCGATCGCACCGGGACCGTACTGTATGGAGAGATTAGCCCGGATTGCATGCGTGTGCGAAGTGGTGCATCCGCTAATGCAGAGGCGTTCGATAAGGATCTGTGGAGATCTGGAGGGACTCCTGAAGATATTTTAGCCGGATATTGGCGGCTTTACGAATTAGTATTCGGTAAGGCTGCCATACCTTCAATGAAACCTCAAATCAGCTTTTAACAAAAGGAGACAAAGGCATGGCTCAAAAATCTAAGCCAATGATTGTGAAAAACCGTCGACTCAAAATGTCACCGGGTGGAATCATTACTCTTCCTGTCTCAGCGCGCAAGGCTTTAAAAATGGAAAAAGGGCAGGGGTGTCGAGTGACGGTCGCTGTAGAAAACAATGCGGTTATTTTGGCTCCAACCAACAAAACCGGTGGATTCCGGGTATCCCCAAAAGGGCAGCTAGAGCTACGGGGTGAGGCACAATCGACTCTTACGGCAGGTTCGGGCCGTCACTACTGGATGGAATGTAATGACGGGTCCGGTGTCCTTAAATTAAATCCATTCAAATGAGAGAGCGGCTTATCATTGCGCTTGACGGCCATGATGGTGCTGGAAAGACTATCCTTGCAGCTGCGCTTGCTACTCGACTCGGTGGTATTGCTGTACGCCCTTTTTCCGGGTCTATTGGTGCCGAACTACTGAGAGTCGGTGCGAACAGGGATGTTGAAGAACTTGTGAAGATCGGGAGCATTGCAATTGAGAACGCAGTTTCCTCAGTGCCTGGCAACATTCCAGTTGTTCTTGATCGTGGCTGGATGACGGTAGCCTCATTTGTTCCGGAATCTGCAGAATTTTGTTCACAATGGAACACCTGGATTCCAACAGTACTTTGTTGGGCGGAATTACGTATCACACAAGCTCGTTTAGCGATCCGCGGTGACGAAAATTCTGAACCTTTGGAGTGGCATGAGCATTATCTTGCCGTTTATCTGGATTTGGCCAAGCGCTCGGGGAGCCTGATTCTTCGCACCGATCTAATGGATCATGAATCATGCATCAAGCAACTCGTAACGTGGGTCATGGAGGGTCGGGTGGTGTCTAATTCAAATATGGACAGAATCACCCTAGGCTCTAAAAAACCATCAATGTAATACACGACTTTCTTTTGAGCCCTCTAGCCCCGGAGGGTCTCCTCTAAACAGCTAGAACATAACGGAGTCGGAAGTGGTTGTTGGATGTGGAGGCTATGTGGACACCGTAGAACTTGAAAAAAACCATCACTGACAATTTGACCTGATAGTTGAGTCATGAAAGCATTTCCATATTTTTCCTTTCAGAAATACACTGACGGGGAAATGCTCTTTGGCTCCCCAAATAGACACTCTCTCACTCCGTAGCGATGGCTTCCGGTTCATTCTGAATTTTTTCCGGGGAAGGCGAATTGACCGAAACGGTGAACACCCTCAACACATCCTCCACGACCAGATAGAGACAGGGAATGAGGACGAGCATGATGGCGGTGGCAAAGAGAATTCCAAATCCCAAGGAAATGGCCATGGGAATCATGAATCGCGCCTGACGGGAC
>BQIW01000176.1 GCA_021604105.1 Nitrospirales bacterium
CCGCCTTCTCTGACCGGCATCGAATATTAATCCGCTGCCTCCTCAATTTTTTCTCCGGCTTTCTCGACATCCTGACCGGCGCCCTCCAAAGTATTGCATCCGGACATTGCCAACAACACGATCAACAACACTCCCCACACATAGTGTTTTACATTCATTGTTCCCCTCCTTTGTGTTTAATTCAATCCTTTGAACCATGCCCATTGAACAGCGAAAAGGAACAATTATTCTTCGCCACACGATTGCCCCCTCCCTGGTTTCAATACACATTCTTAATGGGTCTGTTGAAATAAAGCCGCCAGCGGCGTTCTCGCCATTTTCCCGTGCTCACGTACTCAGCGTACGCTCCGCGCGTAAAAACGGCTGCGGTCTTGCCGGACGGACTTTTTTGAACCGACCCCGAACCTTTGATGAGGAATCTCATCCTGCGCAAATTTGCCCTTGAACATCCTTATTATTCAACACTCCCTTAATTGTCCTTTCCAACTTTTTTTAAATTTTCAAAAGCTGGTGTCATAGCATCCACAAACGCATTTTTGAAGAGATTCCATATCAGTTCCCATGTCCCTATCTTTATGTTGTCCATATTCCCGGTAATATCGGTTTTCGTTGCCACCTGATCCCTTGAAGTATTTTCTAATATTTCAGCAACCGCACCGACAACACCTTCATACATTTGTTGAAAAATATTGTCGGTTTTGTCCTGTGAGAGATCGAAAATTTCAGGTTGATCAAAAAAAGGTTTTATATACCCCTGCACACGGCCCTTCTCAGTATGTAATTCGGAAGTTAAGGAAAATTGTCCGCTTTTAACTTCAAATCCTCCAAAGGCTTTAAATGCATCGTTTAATGCTGTCATATCTGTTTTTTCAATTTTGACCTTCACATCAAAATCGGGATATTGGACTTGTGGCCGGAATCCTCCTTCAATTAAGGTTTTGCCCTTTCCCATGAATTTTCCGGAAACTTTCAACTCCCCTTTTTGGGTGATGCTTGGAATGCCCATCCCCGTTACCTGGCCATCCACATGGTTAAAATACATCTTATACGGATGGTTCGTGGTTTGGTTCAGGTATCCAAATTCGCCATTCTTTACCGATGCCGAGTCCACCACGACCCTGAATGGGTCTTCGGATTTTTGGGAATCACCTTCGCCTTGTGGTTGGGAAATCTGCTTGGCTTTTTGGGCTTTCCCTAATGCGCGTTTGTTCACGTAGTTTATTTGTGGATTTTGGATTTCCAACATGGAAATGTGAGCACGGTTTGTCCAAGGGGAATATTCCACATGTCCCTGGCTGTTCAGCATTCCGGCATGCATTTCAACATTAAAAAGAGCGGTTACTGGAATAAACGGTTGCAGTTGAACGTTTTTCATCTCATAATCTACGGACATCCCCGGAAACGGATCGGCTAAGAAATTCGCTTTTCCCGTAATACTCACCACTCCGGATTGGTGAAGGGATCCTTCCAAATGAATGTTTGATGGATATTCCGCCTTCGGGGAACGGATGTTCTGTATATTTTCCAGGTGTATTTGGAGATTTGTCATTTCCAGCGGAGGATGGTCAGCCTGGTCCCGATATGAAAAAGTGCTATCTTCAATTCGAAAGGTATTAATGGTGACCGGGTATAAGGCATATACGGCCTCTTGCCAACCTTTCTCTTCAACATCTGTTTTATCCTTTACTTCTTTTTCGGCATGAGGATAAAGAAATTTTATTTCAGCATTTTTAATGATGTGATCACTGACAATGTTTAATTTGAATAATCCTGCCCACTGGATACTGGCATTCCAGAATGGAACGATGAGCAGAGGTGGGTCAGGATTGGCTTTCTGTCTTAACGTCAAATTTTCAAAATCAATCGAGAACCCCAACGGATGAAAATCCACGGTTTCTAATGTCACCGTATATCCCATGAGCTTTTCATTGAGGTTGGTTTCGATATTCCTTCGCAACGGTTCATCAACGAAAAATGACCCCACCCCCACCACAAGAATGGCCAATCCCAGTATCCCTAATGATAAGACAAGGGTGCGAACCATCCATGATTTTTTTCTCCGGGTAATCATGTGAAATTCCAGCCGTGGTCGCCCTCTCCATGAAATTCTTTCTCAAGGTATTGGGGAAGTACTTTGACGTTTCCTTTCATCGGAATTATTCCACATATCCTCCGGTTGTTCGACATTTAGTAAACTGGCACCCCACCAACAATCCCATCACCTCCGCAATGCTTAGAAAAATTTAGATGACGATCAACATGGTCGACACCCACGCCATAACCACAAAAGGAAATTGTCAATTCGTTCGTATATGCCGGGAATGTATACCCATCCTAATGGATGGGAGTAAGTAGATCTCAAGAGACAAAACAGATTCTGACCTCCAACTTTTGTCTGAGATTTCAATTTGAGTGGCATGTATCATACATAGCGTTCCAAATTGTTCCTTGATAATCTTTAGATTGTGGCATCCGGGTTGTGATCCGTGGCCTCACCAGATTCTGCGACGAGGCCACTTCACAACACCCCAAAATCGGTCCGAAGTTAACAATCAACAGAATGATGGCAAAATCTCTCAACGACTCTTAAAGGAAGAGTGAGTAGGCAAATATTATGGCCTGCACGAATGCATCCGAATCTTGAGCAATCCTATTTTTGGATTTTGATTTCATGGATCTTGTCAAAGAAGCGAAACAAACCGTTAAAACCCGACCGGTGGAAAGGGTTCTTTCGCCGTTGGAGGATTTCACCGAGCAAAATTCCTCCGGTGGTATCGTTCTATTGGTTTGCACTGCAATTGCTTTGTTTCTAGCCAACTCAGATTACGGCGATCTGTATTCCTCATTCTGGGAACTCCCTTTTACCATTGGCATTGGCACCTATCTCTTAGAAAAGCCCTTATTACTATGGATCAATGACGGATTAATGGCCATTTTCTTTTTTGTCATTGGACTCGAAATCAAACGGGAACTGTTGGTCGGAGAATTATCCGAACCCCGTCAAGCTATTCTTCCCATTGCGGCGGCATTTGGCGGAATGGTTCTTCCGGCAGTGGCATACCTCCTGCTGAATTTCCATACGCCCTACACCTCAGGTTGGGGAATTCCCATGGCCACCGATATTGCGTTTGCCATAGGTTTGCTGGGTCTCTTGGGGTCAAAGGTTCCCTTCTCAGCTAAACTGTTCTTGACGACTCTGGCTATCGTTGACGATCTCGGAGCTGTTCTCGTTATTGCCTTTTTTTATACCTCGGATATTTCATGGATCAGTCTTGGGACCGGCTTAGGTTTTTTAATCATTTTAATGAGTGCAAACCGGTTGGGAATCCGTTCTCCATTTATTTATGGCCTATTCGGAATTGGCGGCCTTTGGTCGGCGTTTCTTTTTTCGGGCCTTCATCCCACAATTGCCGGTGTGCTAGCAGCTTTTACAATTCCAGCCACTTCGGCCATGACTAAAAAGGAATTTGCACAAAAAAGCGAAAAATTCAGTCAGGAATTCCAAAGGGCTGAGGTTCCAGGTGTTTCAGTTTTAGAAAATAAAGAGCAGGCAGAAGCGGTCCATGCGCTTGAAACCGCCAACGACTTGATTCAACCTCCCCTTCAAAAACTCGAACACGTTCTATACCCCTGGGTCACATTTGCCATCATGCCTATATTTGCTCTGGCCAATGCGGGAGTGGCCATTTCCACCGACTTTTCCTCACTCGCCGGCAATACCCTCTCACTCGGAATTGGGCTGGGATTATTATTGGGCAAACCCTTGGGCATAGGTCTTGGAGCCTGGATTGTGGTCCGATTCGGCAGCTCTGAACTTCCACCACATCTTCACTGGCCACAAATTATTGGATTGGGATTTATGGGGGGAATTGGGTTTACCATGGCCATTTTCATTGCGACGTTGGCTTTCCACGACCCTTCCGATTTACAAGCAGCCAAATTAGCCATTTTATTCGCCTCCTGCCTATCTGCCTGTATCGGCCTACTCCTTTTATCCAAATCTACCAGGACGCCGATCGAAACACGGACTTCATAAAGCAGAATCTCCCCAGATTTTTCCTCCCCCTTTCCCCCTTTATCAATAACACGTGAATAGCAACTCCAGGGTTTGTTTCAGGTCTCCCCTGAAGATTCATTGGATTCGTTCACATGTCCGTGCCATTTCTCTCAATATTAATGAGCCAAAGGAGGTATCCATGTCTTTCACAACCATTTTCCAACAGAAACTATCACGGATTCCCCTCGCTGAAAGTTCCATGAGACGCTTAGGTCTGTATGGACTGTGCTGCCTGACTGGATGTCTGGTGATTTCCACTATGGCGATAGCTCATGAAGGACCCAACGTGAAAGGAAGGGAATCCCTCTCAGGAGAACGGGTCATTAGTGGAACCGTAGAAGAAATCAGAGGAGAACAGGCAAAGGTCAGCACAGAGGAAGGTCAACCTCGCTACCTACCCATGAATCTCCGTGAAGAGAAAGGGCTCCCCGCTCTGAAAAAGGGGGATCGCGTTGAAATAACCGTCAACGATCAAAATCTCATTGTGGATGTTCATCCGGCAGGTGAAGAGTCCCATCATCGAATCGTACAGGGTGTGTTGGCCCACCCACTGGTCACCGGACACGACAAGGCCGTCAGTCGAAAAAGGGACAGGAGGAATCACATAAGATCAGTTCGATGGCCAGAAGCAAAGTGGCCTCTATCCCGGTTGGCGCCGAAGCCACATTCCTCATTGATGAAATGGACCAGATTGTGGACGTGACATTTCAGAACCAGACAGAAGTGGATAAGGCCCAACATCTTGGGACCAAAAAATCCCCTCTTTAAGGTAATTTCAAAAAGGTTTCAGGAATTCTGAAACGACCCCTGAAAAACAACATGGTTTCCGTGCAGCTGAACGGGGAAAAAGACCAACAGTATGAAGTGCGTCCCCTGATCCAAGATAAGTTTAAAAACCTTTCTTCAGGACAAGAACTTACACTCTTTGTCGATGATGAAAATAAGGTCACCGATGTGGCTTTTGTGGAGAAAGA
>BQIW01000177.1 GCA_021604105.1 Nitrospirales bacterium
ATAAAAAAATAACTGCCTTCGGCATTAAGGGATCCCAATTTCCGAGATTGAATAGATGGAACGAGTTATGATCGATAGGATGCGTTGATTTTCACGTAATCATAGGTCAGGTCCGTGGTCCAGATCTTTGAGGATCCTTTACCCATTCCGAGTGAAATGGAGATCGTTAGGAATGGCTTCTTCATCTCCTGTTTAATCCGTCGTTCTACCTGAGGCCCCAGTCCTTTCCCATTTTTGACAATGGGAATCTTATTGAAGCCGATGAGAAGTTTCTCCGCTTTAACTGGAACACCGGCCCGGCCTAATGCAGCTACAATTCTCCCCCAGTTGGGATCCATACCAAAGATAGCGGTTTTGACTAAAGGGGAGGTGGCTACAGTATTGGCAACTTGTTTGGCTGCTCGGTCACTGGAAGCCTGGGTTATCTGAAATTCAATGATTTTGGTGGCGCCTTCGCCATCCCGAACAATTTCCATGGCCAGATAGTGACAGACCTGAAATAAGAGCGCCTCAAATTTGCCATATGCCGTCGTTCCGGTTTTGATGGTTACGTTTCCGGCTTCCCCGTTGGCCAGACATAATGCGGTGTCATTGGTGCTGGTTTCCCCATCCACAGAAATACAGTTAAATGTTTGGTTGGTGACCGCTCGGAAAATCGTTTGCAGGGTTTTTTTATCAATGGCTGCATCTGTCGTGACATAGGCCAACATGGTCGCCATGTCAGGGTGGATCATTCCTGAACCTTTGGCGATTCCGCCTATTGTTACTATTTTTCCGCCAATTCGGTCTTGAACCGCGATTTCTTTAGGACAGGTGTCTGTCGTCAGGATCGCCTGGGCAGCTTCCTGGTGACCAGCCTTGCGTAGACGTGAAATTAAAATGGGAATGCTGTTTCGTACTGCCTGCATCGGTAGCGGTACACCAATGACACCAGTGGATCCGACAAACACATGGTGAAGGGGAATTGTGAGTTGGTCGGCAACTCTCCGGCCCATTTCCCTGGCATGGACCAATCCTTCCGGTCCGGTAAATGCGTTCGCATTGCCGCTATTAATAATGAATGCTTGACCTGTACCTCTCTTGAGGTGAAGCCGGTCGAGAATCACGGGAGCGGCCGGGAGCCTGTTGGAGGTGAACACCCCGGCGATAGGTCCAGGCTTCTCTGACACGATCAAGGTCAGATCAAGCTGCTTGGTCTTTTTAATTCCTGAATGAATCCCTGCGGCTAGGAATCCTTTGGGGGCAGTGATCCCGCCTTTTATACGTTTAGACATAAAAATATCCCCTTCTCGTCAGGAGAAACTGGTGAACAATGGTCTAGGGAAAGAGGCCTGGCGCGGTCAATCCGAGTGTTTCGGGAAGTCCTAACATAAGATTCATACATTGAATCGCTTGTCCGGCTGCGCCTTTTACGAGATTGTCCAGCGAACCGGTGGTGATGAGATACCCTGTTCGAGGGTCATAAGTGCAACTGAGGTCACAAAAATTTGATCCTCGCAGATTTTTTGGATTTACCATTTCTGAACTGGAAAAGAGTCTTATAAAATGTTCGTTTTGATATCGACCGGAATAAGCTGCATCCAGATGGGTTTGCTCAATGCCAGGTTTCAATTTGGCATAGGCCGTGCTCAGAATACCTCGATTAATGGGTATCAGGTGGGGCGTAAAAATAATGGAGGGACTGGAGGAAGTTGTTTTGGAGGATGAAGCAGGAGCCAGTCGTGTCAATTCCTGTTCGATTTCAGGTACATGGCGGTGTTTGCCGATTTTATAGGCGTGAATGGCTTCATGGGATTCAGGGAAATGGGTTCCCAGTGCAGGTGTGCGACCGGCTCCTGAAATTCCCGACTTTGCGTCAATGATAATTGAGTTTTGCTCAATGAGATCTTGGGCTATAAGTGGCGCGAGTTGCAAAATGGCGACGGTGGGGTAACACCCAGCCACTGCCACAAGACGGGCCTTGGCGATAGCCCCGCGATTGAATTCCGGTAGGCCATAGACTGCACTTTTGAGCAGGTGAGGAAAGGTATGGGCAGTTTGATACCATTGCTCATATATCTTCGGGTCTTGCAGACGATAATCGGCACTCAAGTCAATGACATGTTTCCCCTGTGAGAGAAAATCGGCTACCGGCTGCAAGGATTGCGTATGAGGAAGCGCGAGAAAAACCACATCCACTTCCTTGGCGATCGAGTCGATATTCAACGAAGACAATGAACAGTCATAAATCTTCGTAAGATGAGGAAGCAGCGAAGCGACAGCGCGGCCCTCAGATTTTTCAGATGCCACCACACGTGTCAGTGTGACCTGAGGATGGAGGGTGAGTAATCGAAGTAATTCACCACCTGTATAGCCACTGGCTCCGATTACAGCGACACGAATTTTGTTATCCATGGGTTATTTCATGAAAATTGATTGAGGGGGTGAGAGGTTGAGTACGATACGTATGAGGAAATCATTTATCTTGTTGCCAAATGATCATTTGTGAACAGTTTTTTGGGAGTGGGCAACGGCATTAGAAGTGGTCGGATAAAAAAAGGGGAGGCTGGAAGGCCTCCCCCATAGTTCTGCGTGAATGGTGAACCGGCCAATTATCGTTTGGAGTATTGGAACCTGGCTCTGGCGCCTTTTTGTCCGTATTTTTTCCGTTCTTTCACCCGGCTATCTCTGGTGAGCAATCCATTTTTTTTCAGGGGATCGCGCAGCGAAGGATTATATAAGGCCAAAGCCTTAGCAATCGCATGGCGAAGAGCTCCCGCCTGACCTGAAACGCCTCCACCTGTCAATGTGGCTTTAACATTGAATTGCCCGCCCGTTTTGGTGACCTCGAATGGGGTTTGTATTTGGATTTGATGCGTCAATCGTGGAAAATATGAATCTACTGATCGTGCGTTGATGAGGATATCGCCTTGGCCTGGTTCTACCCACGCTCGGGCAATCGCATTTTTCCTTTTTCCGGTTGCGTATTGAATGGTATCGACCATGTGAGAATAGGTCTCCTTTTTTCGTTTGGAACGGTAACTGATTAAATTTAGAGATTCAGTAGGGTTGGGGTTTGCGCTTGATGCAGATGCTCGGCACCAGGGTAAATTTTGAGCTTTCTGGCCATTTGTTTTCCTAACGTACATTTTGGAAGCATTCCACGAATGGCTTTGGAAAGGACTTCAGTTGGTTTCTTTGCATGAAGGTGCTCAGCGGTAATGGCTTTGATTCCTCCAGGGTAACCGGTGTGATGATAATAGATCTTTGAACGAAATTTATTCCTGGTGAATTGAATTTCGCTGGAATTTATGATGACGACATGATCGCCGGTATCGACATTCGGGGTGAACGTTGGCTTATGCTTTCCACGAAGGATAGAGGCAACCTTCGCGGCCAGGCGTCCAACGGTTTTCCCTTTGGCGTCGACTAAAAACCATTGTCGTTCAACTTCCAGCGGTTTAGCTTGATAGGATCGCATGAGTGTCTGAGTTCCTTTCCTCTACTAGATTACTTTTCTAAATATCGGTCTGTTTTAATCCTTTTTGATCGAGCTTGGAAAGCCATGTATCCAAATCTTCCCCACCGCGACGTTCCAGCACCTCAGGGGTGACGTAGATTGGACTTTGACAGCGGAGAGCCAGGGCAATCGCATCACTAGGCCTTGAATCGATCGATTTTTCCAAATCATCTTTAGATAAAAACAGCGTTGAAAAGTATGTATTATTTTTGACTTCCGTGATCACGACTTTGTTTAGGGTAAACCCAAGGTGCGAGGCAAAGCTGCAAATTAGGTCATGGCTCATGGGACGGGGCGGAATGACGTTCTCCAAGGCCAGTCGAATGGACGTTCCTTCGGCGGTTCCGACCCATATGGGAAGAACCTCTGAGTTTTTTTCATCTCGTAAGACCACGATTTGCGTGTCGGTATTCGGATCGACTAGGACTCCATGGACTTTTAACGGAATTAATGTGTTTATTTCAGTCATCACCCGTACACTCACTATTAATCGGAATCATTTCAAGTAGCCACATGAACAACAGCTAGACATCTGATTTCCCAAAATCTTCAGGCTTGAGATTTTCCAGCCATCGTTCCAATTCTTCTGAGTTTTGTTTATGGAGCACTTCTCCTGAAGCAAAAATAGGAGCATCCGTGCGAAGGGCCACGGCAATCGCATCACTGGGCCGGGAGTCAACGGTGAACTCTGAATCTCCAAACAGAAGATGGATTTTGGCGAAGTACGTGTTATCTTTTAGATCCGTAATAACCGTACTGATGACCTTCGCGTCCATATTATCAAGCACCGTTTTCATGAGATCATGGGTCATAGGCCTTGGAGGAGCTATCCGCTCTAGGGCAAAGCTAATTGCGCTGGCTTCGGCTTTTCCCACCCAAATTGGAAGCATGTCCGAATTTTGTTCATCTCTTAGGATGACAATATAGGCATTGTTGTAAGGGTCAAATAAGAGACCCCTCACGTTCATTTGATTTAACATGCGATAGGCCAGTCATATAATTAATGATGTGTGTTTTTCTTGAAAATCAAACCTTGAAAAATAGCACTCAATAAGATGTATTGTCAATTAAAATAAGGGCTTGTCCATCTTCGCACGCTCTGGAATAAGATTTCGCCATCAGTCGTCCTCAAAATTTAGAGCATGATAATTTCAAAATATTATACCACGCATCAGAGGGCATCGGTAACCAATCTGTGTTTGTTTTATTTCCTCTTCAGGCCTGAATTTCAAGTTTCGCTTTGACTGTGGCAGTTATCCACTCACATGCCTCCTCTTGGGAAATGTGATATTTTTCCCCAGTTTTACGGTCCTTAATTTCAATGGTGTTCTGTGCCAGGCCCTTATCCCCAAGGATAATATGGAAAGGAATGCCTAGCAAATCCGCATCATTAAACTTCACTCCACCTCGTTCCTCACGGTCGTCAAGTAACACCTCTATGCCGTTTTGAGAAAGGTTCTGATAAAGCTGCTCGGAAGCTTGACGTACC
>BQIW01000178.1 GCA_021604105.1 Nitrospirales bacterium
GCTGAACGGGGAAAAAGACCAACAGTATGAAGTGCGTCCCCTGATCCAAGATAAGTTTAAAAACCTTTCTTCAGGACAAGAACTTACACTCTTTGTCGATGATGAAAATAAGGTCACCGATGTGGCTTTTGTGGAGAAAGAATAATCCCCTCGCACACGCTGCAATCAACGCATCAGAGGGCCAGAGGGTTATCAAACTCTAGTGGAATTTATAGAGAGGTCAATCCAAGAGAAGGACAATCTGATATCGTCTTGTTTTTCATCGTGAAAATCATTCGTAATAGAAATTTTCCCGTGGAACCCACAGTTAATCCAGGGAATCGTGCGTAAGGGCTACAGCTTTGATTTGAGCATGAACTTTCTGTCCGGGATGGAGTTGGAGAATCGCTAACGATTTTCTGGTAATGGTGGCCAACAAGGGACAACCTATATCCAACTTGATATCGACAAAGGGTTGATCAGGCTCAATGGGTCCGATTTCCATGACGGTGGCCACCAGGACATTCAACACGCTGGTTTGAAAGGCGGGTGGGCTGGCGACAAGGCTCACATCGCGGGCGAGAATCTGCACTCGTAATGATTCTCCTATGGATGAATGTTGATGGGGCACGGACAAGTGTCCGCCGGAAAATGTGAGTGTGGTGAGCCCGAATTCCACATCATGTCCCGCCACACGAGTGTCAATAACTGCACCAATGTGGCTGTCCGGGATGACGCGGCGACTGCCTACCTGAGAAAAAACTTCAGCAAGAGGACCAATAGCGGCCACACTCCCCTCCTTCAGCAGGATGAGAGTCCTGGCGAGTTGCACCACTTCATGAAGAGCATGACTCACGTAGATAATGGGAATCCTGAATTCCTTATCAAGCCGTTGAATAAATGTCATGATTTCCCGCTTTCGTTGAACATCAAGGGAGCTGAGCGGTTCATCCATGAGAAGCAGGCGCGGGCTGGTTAATAACGCACGGCCAATGGCCACTCGTTGTTGTTCCCCGCCAGACAGGTGGGTCGGCCGGCGCTCCAACAACGAGTCTAGACCCAGGATCCCGACGACCTGATCAAGTGAAATACGGCGCTCCGATTTCGGAATCCGCTTCCATCCATACAGTAGATTCGATCGGACGCTCTGGTGAGGAAACAAACGGGACTCTTGAAACACATAGCCAACCGGACGATGGGAGAGTGGAAGAAATATATTATGGGCTTCATCCTGCCAAACCTGTTCTCCCAGAGCGAGAAATCCATCCGGTGCTCGTTCCAACCCGGCGAGACAGCGCAAGAGGGTGGTCTTGCCACATCCGGAAGGACCGAATACGACCGTGATCCCTTCGGCGGGTACACTCGCCTTCACCTTTAGGTGAAATGAGGGAAAGACCACGTTGAACCTAGCGGTCAACTCGCTCATGAGACGTGGATAGGCAACCGGCGGTTCACCGTATAGACCATCAGAAGGACCAGAAATGAAAAGATGAGAAGCCCTGCCGACAGGATATGAGCCTGGGTATATTCCAACACTTCCACATGATCGTAGATGGCGATGGAGAGGACCTTTGTTCTTCCTGGAATATTCCCTCCCACCATCAAAACCACACCAAATTCGCCAAGGGTATGTGCGAATCCAAGGACAATCGCCGTGAGATAGCCGCGAGAGGCCATGGGAGAAACAATGGTAAGAAAGGTGTCGAGCTTTGAGGCCCTAAGAGACCACGCCGCCTCTAATGGCTTTCGCCCGATTGATTCAAAAGCGCTATGCAAGGGTTGAACGACGAAAGGAAGGGAATATAACGCGGAAGCCATGACAAGTCCGGTAAATGTGAACGAAAGCGCCGATCCGGTTATCGCCTGCGAAGCGCTCCCAATCCATCCATAGGGACCCAACAGGACCAGTAAATAAAATCCGAGCACGGTGGGCGGCAGGACGAGAGGCATGGCCACAATTGCCTCAATTGCGGTCCGGGCTCGGGATCGGGTATGTGCAAGCCACCAGGCAAGCGGAGTTCCAATGATGAGAAGCACTATCACCGTCACCCCGGCCAGGCGCAAGGTCAACCAGAGCGGTCCTAAATCCACCTCAGATGGTGTCATGGCTTCCTATGTAGCATTATCGCCTATCGAATGAAAGTACTTTTCTCATCCGTCGCTATGTGGTTGGTTATGGCAGCTCATAGCCAAATTGCTTAATAATGGCCACACTTTTATCTCCTTTGACAAAATCAAGAAATGCTCTGGCACCTGCATGATTCTGTCCCGTCACTAACAGGACCGCTTCGTGTGCAAGTGAATGGTGAAAGGAAATAGGCACATCCCACCGGCTGCCGCTCCCGTTGATTTTGGGATCCAACACTTGGGAAAGGGCCACAAATCCGAGCTGAGCGTTTTTCGAATACACAAATTGAAACGCCTGTCCGATGTTTTCCCCCTGAACGATCCGACCTTGCAGAGATTCCCAGAGACCCATCTTTTTGAGTGTTTGTTCGGCAGCCCTGCCATAAGGCGCGGTCTTCGGATTGGCAATGGCCAGATAATCGAAGTGGCCCTCTGATAGAATGTGGGGTACCTCCCCTTGAATCACATTTGAATCCGGACTCCATAACGTCAGACGCCCCACCGAGTAAACAAATCGGCTTCCCTTGACTGCCAAACCTTCTTTTTCCAACAATTGTGGCCGCTCGGCATCTGCTGAAAAGAAAGCATCGAACGGTGCACCGTTTTTAATTTGTGCATACAGCTTTCCGCTCGATCCGGAACTGACCAGTATCGTGTGACTCGTGTTTGCCTGAAAATGCGTGATAATTTCTTTAAGAGTCCCCAAAAAATTCGCGGCAACCGCCACTCTGACTTCCTCGGCGGCAGCAGTCGTTACACATACAAAAAAAATGAACATGAAGACAAAAGTCGGGACACGGAGAAACATCATGCACCTCCCAATGAATGTCGCCTGATGACTCATTATCAAGAACGGGCTAAAACCTGATTAAGGACCTCTTCGAGCCTGTTCACAATCTAATGCGCATGGAAAGGTAGAAATAATCCGTATCCTTGTTCCCTCCTTGAGGGAGATTCGCCGAAGCAGGAAGCCGATCGAAATACGATCCTTTAAACCAATGATCGTACCCGGCATCGAAGTCCAGATTTTGGCTGACAGTCCAAGATACGCGTAATTCCAGGTCATGCCCTAAATAATTTCCTGCCCCTCCTGTGGGATCTTCTAAAAGAATCCCTCCATTCTCCGCACTGCCTTGAGCCAAGTACCAGAACCGCTGCTTGAGTTGCATCGTCACGCTTTCAGCAGGCTTCACCACCAGCCTCCACCCTGGAGAACTGATGTTGGACCGGAGAAACGGCCCGAAAATTCCCGTCGGCATCAAATCCCACCGCCGTGCCCCGAACAACACATCAAAGGTTCCGCTCTGACTTCCTCCCGGGGTGCGGGTGCCGCTGGCATAGGTATACTGAACAAGGAATTGAGGAGTCCAGGGCCTATCAAACGTATAGCCAACCTGGGCATTGGAATTATAGGCAAAATGATCGACCTGCCCTAATTGTCCGACTTGAACCGCCCCCTCCAATTCATAATCGAATTCACCAATTGCAGGATTCTTAAAGAGGCGCAATCCATAGGTCCCATAGGTACGATGGAGATTTGTATCTTTCTGGCGTTGATCATTTAATCCATAATAAAAAACATTGATATTCATCCAGGGGATCTGAAGATTTTCCACATACGCACCCCAAAATAAAAACTTATTATTTTGCTCGTCGGGTTGGACCTCGTCCCGGATGACCGGTTCAGTGATAAAAGTCCGGAATCGCCAAGTATCTGGTTTCTCAATCTGCCAATGGAACCCGTCAAAGGCATTTGAAGTATTTCGGAAGTTATTGCGGGCGACATACCGACGGCTTCCCAAGTCCAGGGTCATGCGACCGAAATGCAGGTCGGTTCGCAACCCGCTTCCTGCAACATTGTCTAAGGTCAATGAACCGAACAACTGTAAAATATCCCATTCATCGACGGTTGTAGTATTGACAAACCCCCCGGCCTGGGCTCCGTATTCGCGAGAGTCCTGTCCTTCAAAGAGAAACCGGAGAGGGCCATTCCCCATTCCGAAGCGAACCCTGGACCGGAGGAGCCCCTGAGAATCCGTTCGCCCGCCTCCAACTGCTGCCGTGGATCGCCAGGGATGACTGACACTTTCAAACCGCGTGCGGTTTTCAATCCCTAAGTCAACGGAATCCGGCAGACCCAAAGCCGCTTTCAGATACCGATTCCATTGAGTCTCTTTGTCTCGAATAAGGACGGCATCAGCCGTTTCCTTCCAATTTTTTCCATTCTGTGCTTCCGCCCGATCCTTAATCTGTGCAAAAAACTCTCCATAAGCCGACCCCTTTTCAAGGGCTAAGGAAGAGGAATTCGAAGAGGCCGGCTCGGCCCCCAAAACCACCGTGCAAGAAATCAACAGGGCCATTCCTAATCCAGCCATCAACCAGATTTTCACATGACTTGCCTTTTTCTCATTACGACACATCCTTCCTGAGGCGTTAAACTGATCGAAAAACAATGAGAACGTGTGCGCAAGGGATTCGGGCACAATGTAATTTTAAAATTACTTAATGTCAAGTTTAAAATACACCCCCTTTCATTCTTTTCCCAAGTCATAAATGCCATGGACAATTGTGAATTGCAGGGAGGTATGTCCTTAGAAACCGGAATAAGCGGTCAGATCTTGAATCACTCGATCGTAGCAGGCCGTCTCAGCCAGATTACGAAAATATTCCGGTTGTTTTTTGTGCACGGATGCTCGAAAAATCCAATAGGGAAAAGGTCAAGAATTCTTATGCCAGCAACAAACCCGCGACA
>BQIW01000179.1 GCA_021604105.1 Nitrospirales bacterium
GGCCACCGCGCTTACCGCTTCGCGGCTCCATCCGGTTTGGCCCCCCACAGCACTCCACACGACTTGATTCGTATTGAGATCGAGAAGCTGTAGACTCACGCCAACGGCCGGCTCCCCGTCGATCCCCACTTTATACCGCCACTCGTCGACGGTCCCGGTCATGGCATAGTGAATCTTTTGTTCTTTCGCCCAGCGCAACGCCGACTCATACAATTTATTGTCGGTACCTAATAACAACGACTCATCCTGGAGAGTCGACGGATAGCGGAGTAAATGGGTAAGACCTTGACTGTAGAGCAAGGCTTCGGTGATCGCCTCAGCGCGACGACCGGCTTGTGGGGTTTCGGTATGATTCACGATCGGTAGTAAGGCCCATGAGGCATGCGGCTCGATGATCGGATCGCGAGAATGATCAATGACCGTGCAGCCATATGTCATGAACAGGCTTATTCCCATCATCATCAAGAATAGTTTTTTCATTGTGTCACCTATTGAATTAAAACCAACGTTGATATTGAAGATTGATTCGTGTGGTTGTGGCATTCTGCCCAAATCCACCCCGGATATTGCTGCCAGACAGTGAAAGTCGATCCTGACCGAATAATCGGGCGGCCATACCTGCTTCAAGACTATGCCCAATTCCTGTGGCGCTGTTGTAATTCACGCCAAGGAGGCCGAAGGGACGGATACCTTTGGTGTAGATGTTGCGTATGGAATCCCCAAGACTTAGATTGATTCCGCCCTGCGAGAAATTTTGAGGAATTACTTGAAGAGGAGTCGGCACTTCATCCGTATGCGGAATAAGACGGCTCATACTTCCCGGTACGGTATTGACACGCCAGTAGCGTTGTACGGTTCCAACCAAACGAACCGTCACATCTGGATATTCTCGTCGAATATGATGGCCAATGACGCCTTCGACTCCGAGTCCACGGCCAAGATCATCACGCGTTTGGCTGAAAAACCAAGGCGAATCTAATTGGAAAGACATGAACTGACGTTTTGAAAAATAGTAGAGACCTTGTCCTCTGATAAAATCCTTCACACCTCCGATTTGCAGTACAATAGAATCGTCAGCCTTTTGATTTCGTCCCATGGTGACCGTCGTCGACAAATGTTCGTTCCAATTTTGTTCATAGTCGATGTTCAATCCAAAGACATTGGAAAGTGCGTTTCGGTGAAACCCTGCTATACGTACGGTTCCTGTCGGCCATTGATAGCCCAGCGATAGTCCGAGTTGACGGTCGACTCGCGGAACTCCGGTTAACCCTTTTGAATCGACACTTTTTTGCCAGGCGATAGACGCTTCTGGTTTGACTTCAACGCGTCCTAATTGAATCGCCATTGCAGTTTTTGAGACATAGCTCGAAAGAGGCCGCCGTTGTTCGAACATCACGCGTGACGTGACGTCATCTGCGGCGTTCATGATGGCTTCTTGGAATTGAATCTGTGTGGCATCCTGGTCTGGGCGGCGTGTCAATGAATCAAAGGCCAGCTCTTGCGCAATCGTCTTCCGGTCAAGCCTGTTCGCGGCTTCGATACGATCGGATGTCGATAACGTGTCTGTATAATGATGAGCGATAGCTTCGATCTTCACCCAGTCATTGTCTGCAAGTGCAATAGCAAGTTTTGCCCAACCCGGTTCATGAAATTGTTGGGCATAGGCATTCCAGAGCCAACGTTTGGCCGCGTCGAGGGCCTCTTGAGAGAGAAACCATGCGACGACCAGTTCTTTCATGGCTGGTGATGTCAACTGAGTTCGTACATTTCGTAGAAGGGAAAGGAGTGTGTCCCCGGGATCTTTTCTTTGCGTCAATGTGGCGAGCGCCTCAATTGTTATAGAAGAATGGGCTTGAGACGGGTGAGACAAAAGTGACTGGCGAATGACGGTCCATGCATGTTGGCGAACCTGCCAAGCCAACACGGTTTGGGAGGACGCTTCAAGAGCTGACGCGTAGTTCAAGAGCCAGAGGTAATCCTGCTGTCGAGTCTTCAGTTGCCGAACGAAGTATGGGAGGGCTTGTCGATGCTGATCCAGGACGACATACGCGACTGCAACGGGACCCCATAGTCTCGAATCAGACTCAATGGCAGTCTGCCATGTATCAAGATAGTATTTCAGTGCCGTTCGATTCTGTTGTTCGACCAAAAACCACAACACCGCTTCTTTCGTTTCGTTCGATTCCGGATTGATAGACAGGGCTTGTTCATAGGCGCGAAGGGCTTGAGACGGTTGGCCGATTTTCCACATGACTTCTGCACGAATGATCCAATACCGTTCCTGATGAACAACGAGGTCCTCTTCCCATGGCAAGAGCCCTTCTAAGGTCGATTGCACCTGTGCAAATTGTTCTTCTTGGAGTTGGAGATTCAATGCGTGCATCAAAAACTTTGGACTATGAAACGTCTTCCATCCTGCAAGACTGACTTGAATAGCTTCTGATGGTTGTGTGTGACGTAAAAGCAGGATGAGGCGTTCCTGAGCTTCACTTGTAAGTTGTTGCCGAGCGCGCAATTGCTGATAGGCCTGTTCAGCTTCTTGATCATCTTCGAATATCCAGGCTAAATGTCCCATAAATTTCCAATAGTCGTCATCGTCTTCTTTCGCGTGGTCTTTCACACTTTGCAAAGTGGCATAGGCATTCTCTAAATCACCACGGGCTGATAAGAGGTGTGCCTGCTGGGTCGCCCAGGTTAGTTGTGACCCGTATTGTTCTTCGAGCTCTCGATAATAGCGATAGGCTTTTGTGACTTGGCCCATTCGTTGGTAGAGGTGGGCAATATGTTCAAGATAGGCTTGATTCGGTCGACGCTGATGAAGGTGAGTCAAATAGGCAACAGCCTCTTCCGGTTTACCGATCCGTTCAAATCCATCCGACAGTGCACGCCATTCTGACTCCGATAAGGCACGTAGTTTCCCTAGGCCAAGCAGGGCGAACACGATATTCTCGTCATCATAGGCACCTGGGGCTAATCGCAGTATCTGTTCAAAAGACTCTCGGCTCGGTTTCTTCTCCGCAATCGTTCGCCATTGTGTGAGTGCCACCTGTTGACGGCCAGTCCACTCAGCGACTTGAGCGAATTTTTTTCTCCATGCTAATCGATGAGGAGCTTGTTGGACGGCGGCTTTGGCTAATTGATAAGCATCGTGTAAATTCTGATTTTCTAAGAAGACCGCATAGCCAAGCTGATACATCTGATCATCAAATTTTCGAAATTTTCTCTGCCTTTCCGGCAGTGTGTTCTTGGACGATTGGGGTTGAGTGGCGATAGTCCGGTAGCGGGAGAAGTTGTTCGTTGAGGACCAACTTGGGACATAGTCAAAATCTGTGATCTTCGCAAGTACCGGAGCGAAGACGAATGTGAACTCATTTTTGTAATCTTCAAGAGCTGCATGGACTTGAAGATTTGGAAAGATAGGACGAGTCGAAGCCACCTGCAATAAATCCTTGACATATTTTTGAGCAAAGTCTCCATCTCCAGCGGCACGGCCAAGTGAGACCAAAAATAACAAGGTTGTTTCATCGTGCCGTAAGTCGCCCAGATGTTGATCAGCTTGCTTGATGGCTTGTGTGAGTAAATTTCCAGACTGTAACGCGTTCAGTGCTGCGAGAAATTGTCACGCTTCTGCACCTGACGAGCCGCCTGACTCTGAGCAGAAAAATACAAGGTTGCAGCTTTTTGATACGCCCCCTGCCCTAACGCCAATTCGGCGGCTTTGGCATACCACTGTGCAGTCTGAGGGGTTGCTTGCTGTCCGAGCTGTTCATACATGGATTGTGCGAGATGCTGATCGCCAATCATCAACGCAAATTCTGCAAATTGCGAGAGTGTTTTACTGTCATAGTCCTGGGATGTTTCTGCTAGCCGCGTCAGATATTGTCCAATTTGCCGTATGCCCTGACGACGGGCTAATGAGGTTTCTGGGAATGAAAATGTTTGAGTTTTGAGCATATGTAGATCAAATAGCTGCGCATTCATCCGCACATGTGCGTTGTCGTTCGTGAGTAATGGAGTGACAGTTTCTTGGGCATGTGTCATGTTGCCTATCGCAAACTGATGTTGAGCAAGCATAAAGCGAAGATCAGTATCCTCGGGTTTGGCTTTCAGAAGATTGAGGAGGAAAAATGTACTGACTGTCGATGCTTGGCTGGCTTGAGCAACTTGATTAAAGATCCGTTGCTTCGGAAACAACACCATCAACACTAAAACGATCCCAACAGCAAATAACGAGATCGACCAGAGAGAAAACAAACGTTCCCTGGTTTGACGGTCTGAGCGTCTAAGAACATGTGATGCTGATGGGTTTTTCACGTTGTTGTGTGACAAAAAGGTTTAATAGCTTCCCTTCTTGTCGGTTCTCAACGTGTCCAACATGAGCCGTTACTGCACACTTTGTTGCATTTCCCACCGAAACGATAAGCGGTTGGTAGCTTTTCAGAGTCATCTGCAGGGTGTTCTCCTTCTGTACCCAATTCAGTAATTGCCCATTCGTGTTATGTAAATATGGAAGATTTGGCCTTGTCGGCCTCAACTTCAGAGTGACTGCAGACTGGTCAGCGACATGAAGATACCGATGTGTTTCATGATCAGAAAATCCGGAAATGCCCTGACTCTTCTGCATATCCGGATAACCCAATGCCTGTGGAATCCGAAGTTCTTTTAAGTGAGTGGTTCCACGAATGTTCCAAGAAGCGCCAACTTTTGCAATGACAATGTGATTGAAATCATGAACTTTCTGAATATATTCAGAGACGTATATGGGATTGATCGACTGTTGCAATGCCCATGCATAGACTCGATGAAGGGCATTGAGTGCCGCCTTTTTACTTGCGGAGTAAGTATGATAG
>BQIW01000180.1 GCA_021604105.1 Nitrospirales bacterium
CGGCCCGTGTTTGAGCCCGGCGAGTTGGGCCGCTCTTCAAAAAGTTAGCGTCCCTCCCCTCCAAAAAGGCCAGACGGGGCGGAAATGGTTTTGGGTCCTTTTGCCGAAACAAAAGGACCTCGTCGTCCGGGGGCGAAACCCCGGAGGCCCTGAAAAAAAAGTGACGCATCCACCAAACGCTAAGCTCCCGGGCCGAATCCCGGCTTTAACCAAACTTCCAGCAAAAAACCTACCCACGCCCCCCTTCGCCTCACACCCCAAGCTCTTCCTTCCGTTTTCAACTATTGGAGTGGATGTGGGGTTATACTGCAGGGTGCGACGGCCCATTGTCCTTTGTTTGGCCTTGATCGAAGAAAAGGGGCACGGTATCGTGATTGAGAAATCATCGGCAAAGCGATCAAGCAAATGTCCGTATCTCTGGAAGCCACACATCCCACCATCCCCTAGCTACACATTGCGGGCTGCGGCCCGGCTTAAATTTTTGGCGGGAGAACGTGTTCGACACGGCAATGCCCTGGCGGGCATGAGCATGACCAACTGGACGCCGGGAAGTGCCAATGTATGACGGGAGAGCATATAAAAGGTTACAACATGAAGCGAAGGCTCACTGAAAAGTGGCTCCCCATATTCGAGAGATCGGATGGCCGATGTCGACTTCATCATGCAAACCGATTCCCTCAACACGCATCCCACGGCCTCAAAATTTCCGGATGGGATGATGCCTCAGTCGGTTCGACGCAAGAGAGGTTCTTGGGGGTATAATCTAAAAGGGGCCGGGAAAAGACGTGAATGGTCAATGAGGATTCCTCAAACCTCCTCTCAATCATTCCCGACGAATGGTATCCAAACGCGATCGTAATATTTTTGTTCACAATCCAATGGAGATGATGCCGTGTCTGAAGTCAATACCGTGACATACCTGAAAGATTATCAACAACCGGATTACCGGGTAACGCATGTGGACCTGACGGTGGATTTACGCGAGGGAGAGACGTTGGTCCGCGCCGTCTTACAGGTGAAAAAAAATGGGAATCATGCAAACCCGCTGGTTCTCGATGGCGAAGAACTGGAATTGCTGGAAGTCAAACAGAATAATCTACCGGTCGCGAAGGGGACCAATCCGGCCGAAGGCTACGTGGTTGATCGCACATCCCTTTCGCTCCAGCCCGCGCATGATGCCTTTACCATCGAAACGCTGGTCAGAATTCATCCTGAACAAAACACGGCACTGGAAGGCCTGTATAAATCAGGAGGCAACTGGTGTACGCAATGCGAAGCGGAAGGGTTTCGGCGGATCACCTTCTTCCCTGACCGCCCGGACAATATGGCGACCTACAGCACCAGAATTATTGCTGATCAAATAGCGGCCCCGGTCCTGCTTTCTAACGGTAACCTCATCGATCAGGGGCAACTCGACAATGGACGGCATTATACGGTGTGGGAAGATCCCTATCCGAAGCCCAGTTATTTGTTTGCCCTGGTCGCAGGGGATCTCGCCTGCCTGGATGATACGTACGTGACCGCAAGTGGTCGTCAGGTCATGTTGTGTATTTATGCCGCACCTAAAGATCTCGATAAACTCGAGCACGCCATGGCCTCCCTGAAACAAGCCATGAAATGGGACGAAGATGTATATGGTCGTGAATATGATCTCGACCTGTTCAATATTGTCGCCGTGGACGATTTCAATATGGGCGCCATGGAAAACAAATCGCTGAATATCTTCAACACGAAATATGTGCTGGCGCATCCCGATACGGCCACCGATGCCGATTATGAGGGCGTGGAAGGTGTCGTGGCGCATGAATATTTTCACAACTGGACCGGCAACCGGGTGACCTGCCGGGATTGGTTTCAATTATGTTTAAAAGAAGGGTTGACCGTCTTTCGAGATCAGGAATTTTCCGGTGACATGGGATCACAAGCGGTCAATCGCATCGACAACGTCAGAGGTTTGCGCATGAGTCAATTTCCAGAAGATGCGGGGCCGATGGCGCACCCACCGAGACCGGATCAGTTTGTCACAATCAATAACTTTTACACCGCCACCGTCTATAGTAAGGGGGCTGAGCTCAATAGGATGTTGTATGCCCTATTGGGAAAGGAAGATTTTCGCAAAGCATCGGATATCTATTTTGAACGGTTCGACGGGCAAGCCGTCACCGTGGAAGACTGGGTACGCTGCATGGAGGAGGCGTCCGGTCGGGACCTCACCCAGTTCATGCTGTGGTATACGCAAGCGGGAACGCCCAAGGTCACAGCCCGGTGGTCGCATGATCAGGGGACCAAAAACTTCACACTCACGCTCGAGCAGGATGTCCCCACGATCACCAATCAGTCAAACGGGCAACCCAGACACATCCCCGTGACATTCGGATTGGTGGGTCCTGATGGACAGGATGTGGTTCAGGGTGTCCTTGAGCTCACGCAAGCGACGCACACCTTTACCTTTGAGGATGTCCCGCCGCACTCTGTCCCTTCGCTGTTCCGGCATTTTTCCGCCCCGGTCAAACTGGAGGCTCCGTATACCGACGACCACTTGCGACATCTGATGGTCCATGACCGGGACGGATTCAATCAGTGGGAGGCCGGAAACCGATTCCTGACCACGAACCTCATGGCGCAGGTGGATCGCTATGAACACGGACAAGTCATCCGCGTGGACGACGAGGTTCTGGATTCGTTTCGTCGGATCCTGCAACGCGCTGACATGGACCGGGAACTCAAGAGCCTCGCCTTAAGTCTGCCTGCCTACCAGGAAATCGCGCCGCAGCGAGAGGTCATTGATCCGCATGCCATCATCGCGGTTCGGAAGGCCTTCTTAGAAACGCTCGGGCGTCAACTGCACGATGAGTTTCTCGTGATGTACAACACCCATTATGATCCCGGCAAACCGTATGATCCTGCCGATGCCGGTCGCCGCAGTCTACAAAATATCGCGCTCGGGTATTTATCGCATTCAGCAGATGTGGAAGTAGCCAAGTTGGCCGTCCGGCAATACCGCCAGGCCAACAATATGACGGACCGGTATGCGGCCCTCAATATCATCATCAATATGGATGAGGCGCAACCAGATCGGGAAGACGTGGCCCAACACTTTTACGATCAATTCAAACATGATGCCTTAGTCGTGGATAAATGGGTCGGAGCCTTTGCCAGATCCCAGGCGGATGATGTGTTACCAATCCTGAAATCCCTCACACAACATGACGCCTTCACACATCCCTCTCCGAACAGAATGCGAGCGTTGTATGGGACTTTCTCGCAAGCCAACCCCAAAGGTTTTCATACAGAAGACGGATCAGGGTATGCCTTTGTCGCGGACTTTCTCATGAAACTGGATGCCAAAAACTCCCAAGTGGCCTCAAGAATGATCGGGGCATTTGAAAAATTCAGGCAGCACCGGATGGATTTACAAACCCACATGGAGACTCAACTCCAACGTATCGCCGCCATGGAACATCTTTCACCTGATCTCAGTGAAAAGCTGGAGCGGTACTTGGGGAAGGAAACATTCAGCCGGCTCCGGACTGGAAAAGGAGATGCGCAAACACCATCTCCGTCATAAAACAGGAAAGCCAGCTTAAGGACAGCCAGGGCGCGAAGGTAACCGAGCCCTTTCATCAATAAATGAAATGCAGCCCATTGACCCGACGCCTGCCGGCTGGCCCCAGGGAGGGACGCTCTTATCCGTCGCGGACCTTGTCTGAGCGGAGCGAGTTGGGCCGCTCTTCTCCGGTTAGCGTCCCTCCCCTCCAAAAAGGCCAGACGGGGGGTCAATGGTTTTGGCTACTTTTGCCGAAACAAAAGTGGCTCGTCGTTCGGGGACGAAACCCCGGAATATCCTGAAAAAATGGAGAGCCGAGACAACACATACCTGCGGCCTTTAACAGCGCGGAAAATATCCGAATACCCTGGCTTCCCCTTTAATAGATATGTAGCAGGCTCTCTCCTCAGATTTCCCAATACATGCTCATAGATCATTGGAAAACCTTCAAGTACAATATGGACATGACACCTAAAAAGTTTGGGAGCAATCAGCATTGTGAGCCAACTTGCCTTGTGAAGGTTCCCAAGAATTGAGAATTGTATAAATCTTGTTGAAACCCACATGGCGCAATGCACTCATTCTGCTATAAGGGGTAATAACAACAAAGGAGTAATGTATGGAACCCAGTCCACAGAAAATCATTGAAGACGCCATGCAATTAGAACCCGAGAGTCGGGCCTTCGTTGCCGAATCTCTCTTACAAAGTTTGGATTTTGAGGAAGACTTTTCATTATCTAAGGAATGGAAGCACGAAATCCGAAGACGATGCGAAGAGATAGACAGTGGGCAAGCAGCCTTAATCGAGGGAAAGAAGGTGCTTTCTCAGCTCCGTAAAAAATACCCTTCATGACAATTCGCTGGCAGCCAGATGCAGTAGAAGAAGTCGATGCGATTGCGGGGTTTTATCAAGAGAAACAACAGGGACTTAAATAACGATTTCTAGAAATTTTAGAAGATGCCCTTCGGCGGATCAAACGACGTCCTCACATGTATCAAGCGATCGAAAAAGACATCCGCCGATGCAGGCTACCGCGTTTCCCCTATGGCATTATTTTTCGTGTACGATCTGAGCACGTCGAAATCATAGCGGTCATGCATTTACACCGACAGCCTGGTTACTGGCAAACGCGAAGCCCAGTGAAATAGTCCACAGCTCTCGCACCACCAGCATCCCCCTTTCTCGTTTCCGCACTTCCTTCCGTCCTCTCTCTTTTATGCAAATTTCTGAAAAGTTCGTCTCCTAGGGACCGACGCCTGCCGGCTGGCCCCAGGGAGGGACGCT
>BQIW01000181.1 GCA_021604105.1 Nitrospirales bacterium
CGCCAAGGAACTGATCGACAAGGTAGGGGGCGAGATTTGGTGTGAGAGCGTGGTAGGTCAGGGGGCTTGTTTTTCCTTTCGTCTTCCTCAATACCGGGAAGCGGTGCATGGACCCGTGATGACCCAGTCAGGTCCGCAAGAGGGAAAGGAAAGCAGGGGCTGACCCGAATGCCGGAGCTGGTCGTGGCGCTCGCACCATGAGCTCCCTACACGGCCTCCGGTGGCGGCCCAGACAGGTGAAGGCTTGAATTGGGAGTCAGCCTCGCTATGACCTTTCGCAACAACATCGCCGCGTTTCTTTGGGGCTTTTCGGCAATTTTCCTGGCGCTTGTTGCGGTTATGACATTTGTGTTTTTCCGCGACGGGGCACCATTCGGCTTTTCTCCTATCATCGTCACTGGCGCGATGGCGCTCTTGTGGATCGGTGCGGTGGGTTTCACCGTATATTCCGCGAGCAAACATTGCCTTCGTGTCACCTTCCAATCAGATTCACATATCTTCATTATATGGCCCTTCCCGTTCAGGAAGGAAGAAAGAATTGTGGCGCGTAACAACATTGCTCCCGCAACAGTGGTCGAATCAACTGACGATGAAGGTGCCCCATACTTTCACGCTCGCGTCCCGATTCAGGATGGAACGATGATAGATATCGCAGAGGGTCATCATCGGGCGTCCTGTGAAGCGACGTGTCTACGCTTTAACGCGATACTGGGGCAGCCCTCGACTGAAGTAACGGTGTGAGGGAATGGCGAGAAGGTCTTAACGGTGTTCTCAGCAAGGCCCTTGAAGGAGAAACTCCTATGAAACCGAAACCATGCATCCTGTTCCCGCTTCTGACCCTAATCGCCTTGTTTCTTGGTTCGTCTCCGGCCTTTGCGGGTGCGGAAACGGCAAAGGCCGGGCTCGGGCAAGCGCAAGCGTCTGCTGTCAAATGGCAGGCGGACTCGGTTCTGGTCCAAATCATCACCGTATCAGGAAATATGGACGGCACTGCGGAGAAATGGAGCTTTCTCTTCCATTCACGTCAGGCCAAAAAGAGTTTCAGGGTGGACGTGAAGGGCAGCAAGATTGACCAAACAACTGAAGTGTCTCCGAGTTTCACCGATGCGGTGGCTGGAGACTTTATTGATAGTGATCAGGCGCTGGCCGAAGCGAAAAAGAAAGGGCTCAAAGGGAAGCGCAGAGCCATGATGACCCTCCACGCCATGCTCCAAGGCACCAAAAGCGAAGGCCCCTATTGGAATATTGTCAGTGATCAGGCGGAAGGCAGAAGCACGCTCATTAAGGCTGAGACCGGGAAATTCTTCAGACACCAGCCACTCAAATAGATGGTACGGAAGCCTTTAGAAGCTAACCGCATTTGCTTTTCCATCTAATTATTGTTGCGCCTTACAATAAAAGAATGATGTCGGCAACTCCACGGAGGTAATCTAAGAATGCCTAGAAGTAACAGAAGGGGAATTCACCTCCCTATAATATCCCTAGGTCCATTTGAGCGAATGGATGGAAACTCTAAACTAATATCCGAAGGCCAAAATGAAGAATACGTCACCGTGATGCGGTTGATACTCCCTATTGACGATGCTGAATTCGTGCCAGGTAACTACCGAGCGACTTATTCTGATTGGGATTCGCCTTTGGAAATCAGCCTCTACCAAATAGAGAATTCATCGGAGGATCCAATATTTCAATTAGGAAATAATTTCCAATTTGGGGCAAATATGCAACTCCAAAATTTGCCTTTTTCTATCTTCGCAGATAATCGTGGCAAATACCCTTGTTTTTATGCTGTGATAGTCTTTCCAATGCGGTTGGATGATTGGCGCAGGCCGAGTCAAGAGGAAATAGCCCAAAAAAAATTAACTGGTATATTTAGCAAAGACAAATTCTTGGCTTTAAAAGTGCTAAATGATTTTTTCTCAAGCAATAATTATCCAGCAGACGTGTCCCCACTCCAATACGAGGATATAACAAGTTTTGTCGAACAGTACTTTCGGAAGGGTGATCCACCAACAACCCCCGTTTATCAGCATCTTACTCTACTAGACTCAAGAAATGCTTTTGAGGAATCTATCATAGATTATCTAGGCGATGATCTATGGGTGCATGTTTCTGGATTTGTCTCGAAAAGAAAAGGTACAGACATAAATACCGAAGCCGATTTACATGAAGTGGTAATGGAAGCCATAATTGAGGTAATCAAGCATCATGTAGAAAATCGGCACTGGATAGAGCCATTCTGGAATGAATCGCATAAAATTAATGTGGCGGGGGCAAGGAGAACTATCCCAAAACAACCAAAAAAAGAGCCGTCCATACAACCAACTTTATCTATATTGCTGTCTATGACATTAATCCGTCTTGGAATCCACGTAGAACGAGAAACTAATGAGGGGGTTGGCCTGCTTGATTTCAAATGTTTATATACTACAAAAGAGGGTACGCCTTTAAGTGTAATGGTTGAATTTAAGTTGGCACATCACAAAGATATTGAGCACGGCTTAAAAACGCAATTGCCAGCCTACCTTACTGCTAATAAATCTACTCACGGTATATATTTGGCAATGTGGTTTAAAGATAGTGAAGAGAAATTTTTCAAGAAGCCACCAAAGCGTACTAAAGTAGAGATGATCGCAAAGCTTAAGCAAATTGCTGAGTCAATTCAGCAAGAAAATGGATTCATTATTACTACCGAAATTATCGATGCCTCTGTCAGACCCTCAGCTTCAAATTTGTAAATTGCCAAAATGAAGGGCCTACCCCAAAGGCTTATTCCAGACTACCTATCGCCGGCTTTGTACGTCACTCGAAAATGATTCATGCTGTGGTTAAGCGAGAGTTCTCCGTCTGGGTTTGGGGGTCAGGTCTTGCAATGTTACATCAAGGGATTTCTGTGCCCACGGCCGTGATCCTTATATAGGCTTTCGCGATTGAGTTTGGACTTCTCGGCGAGTTGTGCCACGCCCTCTTGAGTTTCGGCTACATTTCTTAGCGCCACTAAAAATAATTCAGGATCGTCTTCCTCCAATGTCGCGTTCAAATAACCTTCGGCTTCACTCGCATCACGCAGGCTTTCAATCAGGTCTGGTTGATAGGCTTTGCTCTTTTTCATGGCCTCCTCACTTTTCAGGAATTGCGGTAAAGAAATCTCCTTTAGTCCTTCTTTGCCAACGTTGGGAAAATCTCTGTCGCCAGGCTCTCAAGCCTTAGAGGGTTTCCGATAACTCAACCAGGGGCTCACCGGATTGCAGAAGCGTCAGTAGAGTTGGGAACGTTTGTTGGAGAAGGTGCAAAGATAGGCGTTTGACGTGTTCCCACAAGTGACCCAAATGATTTCGGTGAGGCACCATGCACCGCCACCAAATTCACAAAATCCTGATCTTTACTCATGATGGTGGCACAGGCATTTCGAGCGGATTGGAATATTTCCAGATCACTGGCATCTCTAAGGCGGAGAGAGGAGACAGATTGAGCGGGAATAGAAATGGTAGCAGTGGGCCAGGGTGCCAGCTGAGGAGACAGTTGAGCGTCGATCCACAGAATCAAGAGGTAACCATGGGATGGTTCACACGCATACTGGCAAACTTAAGACAGGCTTGAATATCTTCCGTTTCCAAATCGGGCAATTCTTCTAGGACTTGTTGAGGGGGGAGCCCGTTCCCCAAGAGGTCAAGGACATCTGTCACACGAATCCGCATTCCCCGGATACAGGGACGGCCACCGCATTGGTCAACGTTCACAGTAATACGTTCTGCAATAGTAGCCATACGTCCTTCCTCCCTGGGGACTATACCAGAGAGTAACTGAGGAGCAACCACGGAACGCACGGCCTACTTCGGGTTCTCTTTCCAATAAATCTTTCCCCCCACTCACCCTTGTCCGCTTTTTACCAGCGCGAGGAAAACCCACATACATTATTGAAAATCTAGCCCCTGTGGTTATGGCCGGGCCAACCAACCGTGACGCTTGACTCATTTTTCAAGTTCTATGGCAAAAACCACGACGGTTGAGAGAAGAAGACAGAGGGCTAATTGGTCCAGGGTTAAAGGCATCGTATGAACGATGGGATTGAGGAACGGCATATAGACCGCGACCATCTGAAGCACAAAGGTGAGGAGCACGACTCCTAATAACCAGAGATTGGTCGACAGTCCCCGCTGAATACATGATTCCCGCTCCGCACGAATCGCCAACACATGGCCCATTTGGGACAGGGTGAGCATGGTATTCACCATGGTATGGCGTATTGCCGAGATTTGAACTTTTTTCACTAGCCTTTGGGCGTGGAGAATAGTCTTCAGTTTCGCCCCATTTCACCCCTTTAAGTTTTTTCCTTCTATTCCGATAAAACAATTGGACATAACCTTTGATGGCTTATCTGGTGTAGGGCTTCTTTGGCCGGAAAGTTCCTTCCACGTCGATGAGGGATATGAGTTACCCTCTCCTGCAGATATCCTATATGTGACGGGTCGTTTCCCTATATCTGTGAATTCTCGGGGAAATACAAAACAATAAACAGCTATGGATGGACCGTCAGTGAAGGGCTCACGGGCTTTCACCTTACTTTTTAATTGAAAAGGAATGAACCAATGAATGGAAAAGCGCCTCACGCCACGACAAACTTAGAATGTCCAAACTCCAAAAGGAAATGTGAAGTTAATTTTGAAGTGAATGTCTTCCGTGGAGTAACGCATGGGGGTGTGGAGGCCATCACCTGCACGGAATTTTTGCACAACAATGGGGCTCCAACCTGCGGGCAGGAATGTATCCATTCATCTCAGGCGAAAAATATCCATGAA
>BQIW01000182.1 GCA_021604105.1 Nitrospirales bacterium
GGCCGAGGAACTCGCGCTCTTATTGGAAGGCGCCATTGTGACCGCCCAAGTGTCTCAAAAACCTGACGCAGCCAAAATTGCGAAGCGTGCAGCCGCTGTACTGATCCAAAAACACAGTTCACATGAAGCATTCTAGACACATAACCATATATCGCAAGTGGATTATCGAATACCCCTCAATGTTTTGACGATCATCCCTTCGAACCAACAAAATTTCTGACATGTTTGACCTTTAGCTTGGTCATTGGATATCCATGGGTGGGTATCCATGTGAATTATGGGTCCGTTGAAAAAAGCCGCCAGCGGCGGTCTCGCCATTTTCCCGTGCTCACGGACTACGCGTACGCTCCCCGCGTCAAAACGGCTGCGGCCTTGCTGGACGGACTTTTTTGAACCGACCCGGAGCCTTTGAGGAGGAATCTCATCCTGCGCAAATTTGCCCTTGAACATCCTTATTATTCAACACTCCCTAGAAGAAATGATCGCTCACCCTTAGCCGGAGTAAAAAGTCTCAGGATTGAAATGCGGGATCCCAAGTACAATAGGAAAGTCAAAACAGAATTTTGTTTTTACGAGAAGAGCCTTTATCTCTAAAAACTCGTGACAAACCTGGTGTTTTAGGCAATGCACCTCTCCTCAACATGAGACCCTTTTTATGGGAATCCGCTTAGGAACCGCGCAACCGGACCAATCGCTGGCGATCGTCCTCATATTGTGGGAGATGATAAGTGAGATCGATTTGCACCACACGCTCCAGGCAGCGCATCGCTGAGAGGTGGTCTTTTCGCTCCATATAGACGTCAGCTAGTAATCGCAAAGCTCCTGCCTCTCCCGCACTATGTCCCAGTTTGATGAAATGTTCAGTGGCATTATTGAGACAGGCTTCGGCCCGTTTAAGATTGCCCAGGTTAAGAAAGGTTTTCCCAAGTTGCCCGTAGGTGGTCGCCAGACCGTCTTCATTCCCGACCTTGCGGTGAAAGTCCAAAGCCGTGTGAAAGGCTTGAATGGCAGGTTCGGACCGATGTAACTGCAATTCTTGCAGGGCCAGATTGCTATATAAAATTCCCAAAGCCCGGTCATGGCCTAAGGGGGTCAAACAGTCTATTGCTTCCAAATAAAATGCGTGGGCCGTTTCCGGCTCACCCCTGTCGGCTTTGAGACTTCCTAAATTCACCAGGGTTTCCCCGATGGCATGCCCTTCTTGCAGGGTTCGCTGAATTTCCAAAACTTCTCGATAACACGCCTCGGCTTGTTCATAGTGTTCTAGTAAAGCACAGACATTTCCCAGATTGCCCAAAGCCTCTGACAAGGCCTTGGGTGATCCCAGTTGTCGTGCCTCTTCAGTGGCCTGTTCATAGCACTGACGTGCTTTTGACAGATCGCCACGATGTAAGAATATTTCGCCGAGACGAGAAGCAGAACTGGCCATGATGTCAAAGAAAATCCCGTAACAATTGTTGAGTTCTCAGACGAGAGTTGGGAAAACAGACACCCGGACCGATTCCCTAGACATTCTCTTACATGAAAACTTAGACACGTCGGTGCGCCTTAACAAGATTGCACCTTTCCTCTGACCAAGTGCAGAAAGACATCACCGTATCAAAAGGACAGTTGGGATATTCAGCCTAAAAGGGTTTCCATCTCCTTTAACCTCCAGAGAACCCACTCGGCCGAGAAACACAACAGCCGAGTCCAAACATCTGGACTCGGCTGTTATGAGATTTCTTGAATGGAAAGGTATGGCCCTTCCTTTTCATTCATTCAGACCGACCGGCTTAGAGAAAGGGGAAAGCCGACAGCATAATGCCTTGAGAAGGGTACCGTTACTTTTTCACCCCCAAGATGGCATCTTTAGCCGCTTTGGCTACACGGAATTTCACGACCCGTTTGGCTGGGATTTTTATCGCAGCTCCAGTTTGGGGATTTCTGCCCATTCTGGCTTTTCGGTGTGCAAGGACCAACTTGCCAATCCCCGGTACCACAAACGCATTTTTGGCTTCCTTGTAGGCCAAGGCGGCAAAATCATCAAGAATTTGCGTGGCAATTTTCTTGGTAACATCCGCTTTTTTAGCCAGGTGATCGGCAATCTGCGACTTTGTCATAGCCTTTCCCATACACATTTCCTCCTCATTTGAATTGTTTAGTAAGAGACACCATTTGTTGATTCTAAAATTCCAAGGAAGGATTGCCTTGTCTGTCATTTTGGAAGAAGGGTTGAACGCGGGAACACCTTTCCCCTCTGTCACAACGGCGCCAGAGTCTACCGAATGCCTTAAAAACTGTCAACAAAAAACAAGCCCAGCGCGGCGAATATTCTTTTGCCATACGCTTCCCAATATTTTTCTGCCTTGCTGCCTCAGCTTTTGTCACGGTAAAGTAACCAAAGTATACATTTTACTTACTTTAGTCATTCGTGCAATTGGCACAACACACACGAGGCACTGATCATGGCAAAAGAATTACCTGTTGTCCCCTTCCCCAAACAATCAGAATCCTCAGAACAAGAAGAATTGATATATTCCAGGGTGTTTTGCACGCGGGAGGATAGCCCCCCTCTGAAGCTGCTTCTGGACTTTCTCAAATCCAAAAATCAGGTTCCACTCATTCCCAAAATGGATCCGGCCGCCCTGGAAGATTGGGATTGGCTCCATGTGTCCCTTGGTTATAGCCGGGAGAGGAAGCCCATCCGCTTATTTTGCGTGCGCGACCGGGGTACCTATCAGGACGTATTTGAGGGAGAAAAAACCTCATTTTTCAACCGCATATCTGTCTTTGATGATGTCGAGGCCGAGATTGCCCGGGAATGTATTTCAAAAGCCCGCTTCATTGCCACCACCCAAATGGTGAAAAAAGATATGACTGATGAGGGCTATGATTTTAACGGATGGATTCTGGAATTTTTTCAAGAAAACTGCAATGGCATTGTGCAAATCGACGGACAGGGATTTTATTCTCCGAAGGGCGAACTCATTGTGGATTTGGAAGAAGTCGCTGAAACTGGGGATGATATAGCGCCTACACCCAAGACTGATACCCAAACATTGGCCTAAGATTCGTTCTCGTTCAATTTTGTTCTGAAGAAGAATTAAGAAGAGCTTGATCCGAGGGCCAAGTCCACGCAATCTGTAAAGGTTTGTTGCCTCATATCCGGAAGTCCGTTGCGATAGCCCCAGCCATCTTTCAAGACTTCCACGAGGGCTCCGTTTTCAAATCGCAACGGGTCCTCCACCACATCCTCCCGACAGACCAGGATATCAGCGCGTTTCCCCTCCACGAGTGTTCCTGTATCAGTTTGGCCAAGTTGCTCCGCCGCCAACCCTGTTGCCCCGAACCATGCTGTCAGAGGCGGTAGGCCCTCTGCGATCAATGCCACCAACTCCATGTAATTCCGGCCATGCATATCGGGTAATACCGGATCAGTGCCAGCCAACAGCTTAAGCCCGCTGGCTTGCGCAGTTTTAACTGCATGAGCATGGCTCTCGGCCACCTGTTGGACTTTGGCGCGAATGAACGCATTAAATCCCTCTGACTGGACTAATCTCTGCCCCACCCATGAAGTTGGAGTCACCACACACCCCTTTGCATAGGCCCGTTCGGCCAGGTCCTCATTCATAAATGAAATATGTTGGATATCTTTCACTCCAGCCTGAATGGCCAACTGGATGCCATTTCGACTATGGGCATGGGCTGCTACATACATCCCCCGTCCAGCCGCTTCGTCACAAATCGCCTCAATTTCCTCAAGGGTAAAATCCCGATGCTCCAAATGGTCGGTAGGAGACACCACCCCCGGGCTGGCACAAATTTTCACCAGATCACCACCGCAGGCGGCAATCTCTCTTACCCGCTTTCGACATTCCCACGGACCATCCACGATACTGGACGGTCGACCGGGCCCAGCAGGCCACAAGCGGGAAAGTTCTCCACAACACCGATCCGGCCCTCGAAAATCTGCATGCCCGCCAGTAGTGGAGAGCATACAAATCGCCAACTTGAGACGTGGGCCCAACACTATCCCCTGATCCACGAGCCGCTTCAGAACAGATGTAGCTCCACCCACATCCCTCAGGGTCGTCACCCCTCCATGGACTAAGGTGCGATATAAGATCCGTTCCGCCCAAAACGGAGCCTCTGGGGAATTCATTCGGTCCAGTTCAGTACTTCCCACTCCCCAAAGGGTCACATGCCCATGACAGTCGATAAGTCCCGGGGTGACGGTATAGTTCGCGCAGTCGATCCGATGAACATCGGAGCCTTGGGGACGAGTGGGGTTATGAGGAGAAACGGCCTTGATGGTTCCCTCATCTATCCACACATCAACTCGTTCGTGAATAGACCGAGTTGTTGCGGACGTCCCATCATAGAGCTTGTGAATATTTGAGAGAACAATCATCACATTCCTCTTTCAAGATCTATTC
>BQIW01000183.1 GCA_021604105.1 Nitrospirales bacterium
TCCGTCGTATCATGCAAAAACCACAGGCTGCCGTCGTCAAAATGATCCATGAGATGTTCGGCGACATAACCCATGGCACGTTCTGCGGCTTTTACCCATAAAGAATTCCCGGTTTTTTCATATTGTGAAATGAGCAGATGAATGCCGTCCAGTTGAAACCGGGCATGGATTTCCATGTCATCAGTCCAAAACCCATGCCTCCATTCTCCATGTGGCGACAGGTCTATTAGTACGGAATAGGCCATGACATCCTGCATGGTGTCATACAATTTTTTACCGGTTTCCATTTTCAAAAACCCGAAATAACTCCACCATGTATATGCGCACTGCTGGCATTTATATCGCTTATTCATGCCTTTATGACCACGAGGATCATAAATACTTCCGTTGATCAAATACTTCCAGATATCTGAGGGTTTGTTAGCAAAAAACCAATCCGATTTTCGATACAGATCTCGCTCGACAGTTTGTAACAACCGGATTTCCTCAATATATTCGGCATTATTATCCTCAATCAGCATATAGGGAACAATGGCGCGTTCTCCCGGTATCCCTGAAAGTAAGAGCTCCAGCCGAATGCCTGAATCCACCACCCACTGCCAGGGAACCCAGGCATCTTCCGGGCATTGTAACCGTTGAAATTGATCGAAGTGCAATTTCATACCCGCAGAGGGAAGCCAGACCGTATAGCGTTTTTTTGCATATTCAATAATTAATAGCATTCCGAATTCGTTCCCATTAAAAACCTTCAAGACTCTACCTGCGCTTGAAAATGTAATGCGGGCAGGTCCCTCTGCTGAAGAAACTTGCAGAAAGTGGATTTCCATTTTGTGTTGTATATGAACATCCACCAATTTTGAACAGTATTCATCCAGACGATATTCCGTGCGTACGAAATCAGGGGCTTGAAAAAGATATTCCCCTTTGTCAGCTTTCCCAAAAAAAATATCCGCTGGATATGCTGTACTTCGTAAACTCATCTCGCTCCTTTTTGACAGGCGAATTCAAGAGAAAGGCATCATTGGGACTGTTTTTAGTTCTGATATCCTAAAGGGAACATGAGTTGTTTGATTTTTCTTTTTACGGTCTTCCATCTATCAAGGACGGTATATTTCACAAACCGACCTAGAAAAAATAGATACCCGCAGCTCCTGCTAATCAGCGCAAAGGCCTTAAGACGCTTAGCTGAGTCCTTCTCTTTTTTGGCCAAATTAAAATTATGCCTAAAGATAAAATCCCTTCCTGCTCGTCTTAATTTGGTCGCCATATGTGCTTCAGGTGCCAATTGACAGATCGTCTCAACTAACAGTGTCGATTCTTCACACCACTCTTTCATTTTCACGGAGCCAGATAATTCATTGGAATGCTTCCGGTTACTGGCTTTACTTTCTTGAATATCATTTCGGCCATACCGAAAAGACACTTTTGCGACTGCCATGACATCCAAGAATAAATTATGTTTGGAATGCATGCCACCCATTTCCTTCAATCGTTTCGTATTCCATAGGGTGCTGCAGAGATAAATACCTGTCTTAAAGGATAAATACGCCAAAAGAAAATCTTCTGTTGAAAACCCTCCCACTTTATTGGGCCATTCCCCTAAACACTTGCCATCTGGATCAATATAGCGAGTTCCTGTTCGGATTACCCCAATATCCACAAGGGAATAGTTAACGGTTCTCATACATGCATCAACAAAATCTTCATCAACAAGATCATCATCCTGTAACAGTAAGAAATAATCTCCCCGGGCTTGTTCTATACAAAATTTAAAATTATTGAAATGCCCGATATTTTGACTGTGCTTTTCATATCGAATGCGAGAATCGTTGGATTCGTTCACCACTTGTTCAGTATGATCAGTTGAACAATTATCTGAAACGATAATTTCTAAATTTTCATAGGATTGGTCTATCGCGCTACGCAGAGTGTGCTTCAGGTACGTGCCGGCTCGATTGTAGGTTGGGATGGCAATCGTAACGAGGGGCTTTTCCTGATGGAGCATATTGGACCTCTTCAAAGGTTTTCAGAAAAGAATTTCTTGAAAGATTGACTTGCCAAAGTGTGGCTTTTTTCCCTTATATGGGTAAAAGCATGAAATCCATGTTTCAGATAATCCGGATTGAATCCTGAGGGCGTTGCGCCTTTATTGGAAATTTCAAGGCTCGGCTAGATCCTTCGTTCCACTCAGGATGACACTCCTTTCATGCCAGGCTGATCACTTGTGGATGGCGCAGGATAACAGTCTAGCCAATTATGTCGTTTCACTATGGGGATTTTTCTTTGCTTTTTGGCAATTGTATTTTTGTCTACTGGTAATGTTTATTCGTCCATAGGGATAAACTGAGCAAGGGCCATAGTCCCCATGAATAATCGCTCCGACCATCGAGGTGCAGATCATACAGCCGTCGAAGAGCTTTCTTGTTTACCTCCAACCCTAACATTTCATCTCGTTTTAGGAGACTTTCCTCAACCATTTCCCGGAGTGAAGTACGTAACCATGCTCCCATAGGTACCTCAAAACCCCGCTTTCCCTGAGTCTGTTGTTTCGTATATTTCGATAAGACCTGACGTAACACCATCTTCCCCATTTTTTGCTCCACATCAAGGCACTGGTGCCAGTCGGTTTGTGCCGACATTTCAATAACTTCCTTATCCAGGAACGGCACCCGAACTTCTAATGAATGAAACATGCTTGCCCGATCCACTTTCATCAACACATAAGGCAAATGACATTCAAATTCGGCAATTCGGGAATATTGTGCTGCACGATCTGGATCGCAACTATGATATTCAAAGGCTTTATAGGCATTTGGCCAAACTGGCAATGAAGGAAAAATTTGTTTCAACCATTTTTCAGGAAGATGGGTGAGCATAAGTCGATGATAGCTTCCGAGGGAAGGTTGATTGAGATGACTATAATTTCCATATTGGAGAACTCTCTTCAATCCTCGCCATACCCAACGCCACCAGAATGGGTACCGAAAATCACCTGCTTTTTTCACCAATGAACCAAAGCGGCTCGTATAGCCCCAAAACAATTCATCACCGCCATCACCGGAAAGCATAACCCTGTAATTTTGACTGGCCAGGCGGGAGACCATCATAGTGGGGAATATAGAATAATCTCCAAACGGCTCTCCACAGCTTTCGATTACATCCTCCAAAAAATCAAGCGCTTTGGCAGGATCCATAGATTCAATCCTATGCTCAACCCCAAAGTCTTGCGCATATGCCATGGCATCCTGTGTTTCATCCGTGGCTAATTCACCGGTTCCGATTGTAAAGACCTCAATGGGCACGGCACTCACCGATCTCATTTTTGCGACGACCAGCGGTGAGTCGATGCCACCGGAAAGAAATGCTCCGACGGGAACATCACTGATCATATGCCGTTTCACAGCCGCGGTGATCGCCGAATCCACCGCTTCCAGAGCCTCCTGCCCTTTCAATTTCGGCGATTTGTACTTCGGAAATTTAAAGTATTGCCCCTTTTCTACCTGTCCATCCGCCGTAAATTTGACCCATGAACCAGGCTCAAGCATATTGGAATCCTGCATCAGGGCATAAGGAGCAGGAATATAGGCCAACCGCAAATAGAGACCAAGTGCTTCCGGCGAGACCTCAAGATTATGCCCCAAGGGATGCGCCAGTATTTGGTTATATTGAGACGCAAATACCATCCCTTCAGACTTCTTAAGATAATATAACGGTTTCATGCCAGCATGATCCCGAGCCAATAGCAATCGCTTTTCCACGGAATCAAAAAACCCCAAGGCAAACATCCCGTTAAAACGATCCAATGCGGTGACTCCCCATTCCATTAGGGCATACAGCACAACTTCGGTGTCACTTGTTGACCGGAATCGTACTCCACGGCCTTCTAATTCATTTCGTAAATGCTGAAAATTATATATCTCCCCATTAAAGACCAGCGTAAAGCGACCATTTTGAACGGTCATAGGTTGATGGGCATTCATACTTAAATCAATGATAGCCAAACGGCGGAAGACCAATGTACACGTCCTATGATCGGTCCAGATTCCTTGGTCATTGGGTCCCCGACGTGCCATCAATGCACTAATTTTTTCCCAATCGGCCTTCGGTCCCACTGCCTGATTGAATCGTAATTCTCCAGCTATCCCACACATGTCCTATCCTATTCTCTCAAAGGAACAGAATTTCAAGGTGATTGTCGACGATGCAACTACATTGTTTGGCGTAAATTTCTGCTATGTCATTCGTTTTCACCGGCACACAATTCTTCGTAAAGATTAAAAGCCTCCATATATTGTTGGATATAATGCATCACATTTAGATTTTTATCGGTCTGTTCACGATCAATTAATCGACAGATCATCTCAAGATAAAAAATCAATCGGTAGGTT
>BQIW01000184.1 GCA_021604105.1 Nitrospirales bacterium
GCTACCCATGTCAAAGCCATTTTCGGATGCGAGTTTGATGAAGAAAACGGCCATATCAGTTTTCCCAAACGCACCATCAGTCATACCCAGAAAACCCAGTTTCTCTTTCGAGTGAATAAGGGCCTACTCAATCTCGACCAGGACGTGAATGATCACATGCCGGAAGAGAGCCGCCGAGTGCCATTTCCTCAAATGGTGTATGTGGGGGACGGACCCACGGACGTTCCCTGTTTCACCCTCATGAAGAAAAACGACGGCTTTGCCTTGGCGGTTTACAATCCTGAGGACCAAACCCGAAGATCCTTTGAAAAATGCTATCAGCTTACGCGGCATGCCAACCGGGTCCATTTCATGGCGCCGGCGGACTATCGACCAGGTAGCCATTTGCGTTTGATTCTCGAAAAGCACATTACCGAGGTTGCCGATCGCATGGTAGATAGTCGACGCCAAAGCGTTGAAGGCTCCCGCGTTCCCGCCCCTCTTCCATAATTATTCTTTATCCTATCCCCGGCCTCCCTCATTCCTTGTTCTCGAGTATTTCATTGCATAAGGTATTTTCGGTCGAGTAAGGTAAAAGGAGTTAAATGGCTCATAACAAAAGCGCCCTTCCCACCAGGAGGTGGAACATGTACACAGCACAGAAATTTTTCACCACTTTAATTCGCAAGTATGTCAATGGTTCTTGCTTCGCTCTTCCTGCTGCAGCCTTCACTCTCCTGTTCCTGGTCAGTAACGTGAGTTGGGCCGACGATCCATTTGGCAGCTCGACCCTGGCCCCCAATAAAGACGATACGATGAGAGAGATGGCGTTTGACCAGGTCAACTGGAAACGACCACAGGGCGTCTTTACGTGGATTACCATGGCCACGGGTTACGACACACCTTGGGATTCCCTTGGACGGCCAGGATGGATGACGACGGGGGATGCATATGTTGAGCCCGTTAACCCAGGCGTTTCAGAATTCCCCTTAGACACGCAGCAGTTTTACATCGTCTTCGAGGCACAACCCTTAGACGCCCCTGGCCAATTCGCAGCTGCGTGGTTTCGAATGAACGATGGGCAAGTGACGTCGAATACGCCCGTCGGAAAAGACGTGATCGAACTGGAAATGAATCAGCGATCCGGATACTTTCTTATTTCAAAGCCGGAAGAGGGATGGAAACCGGGAAAGTATCAGGTCAAGATTTTTTATGGTTCACCAGGCCAGGCGCTGCATGCCGTCAACGTTATCGGCACCATGGAATTTACGATCAAAGGGTAAACCAAAGACCCTCAGAATGTTTCCACTTGTTCCTGGGTATCCATTTTATAGGAAATACCTCCTCCCTCCGTTTGTAACATACTCGTTTCCACACATAATCGCCCGTGAAGATGGGGGGATCCAGCCTAATCTTCCTTCAGGCCTGTCGGTTTCGCACTCCACAAATTTACAGAAGGGGGAGTGTTGAATAATAAGGATGTTCAAGGGCAAATTTGCGCAGGATGAGATTCCTCATCAAAGGCTACGGGTCGGTTCAAAAAAGCATGCCCTGAGGCTTCCCGAAGGGTCCGTCCAGCAAGGCCGCAGCCGTTTTTATGCGCGGAGCGTACGCTTGGTACGTGAGCACGGGAAAATGGCGAGAACGCCGCAGGCGGCTTTTTTCAACAGACCCAGAAGAATCAACGAGAGGGATTGGGTGCGGGGTCAGGAGAAAGCGGCTGGGAATCGGATGGACGGCGGGAACGGAGGATTTCTTCCAGCGTGAGCAGGGCATCACGGCCGGAATTGGTTTCAAACCCTTTCGATAGACTTGTGTCCGCATAGGTGTGACCCTGTTGCTGCGTGGCGCTCTGGCTCAAGCTGCCAGACCAGGGGCGGGGGTCCTGCGACCCATGCTTCCGGCCCCAGGCCGCCAGACAAGCCCTGGCGATAATCTTGTTAAGCGGTGCCGGATTGTATAACATCTTTTTGATATTCCAGGGCGTCAAACTGAGCGGGTTGTAGCCCTTTGCTAAATACCCTTCCGACAATAATCGTTGCTCCAAATCCGTATTAGGCTGGATTCCCAGGAAAAACATCAAGGGAAACACCCGGTCTTCTCCCAATATTGAGGCCACTATTTTGTACGACTCGATACTTTGGAGGAGCGTCTCTTCTGTTTCGTCAGGGGAATTCAAGGAATAATTAAGAATAACCCGCCCGTTGAATCCCGCTTCCTTGAGATACCGGCATCCGTCATACAAATGTTCAAGCTTGAAGCCCATATGCATGCTGTTCAAAACTTTTTGCGAGCCCGCCGTGATCGCCACCTCTAAATCTCCCACTCCTGATTGCACCATCAACTTGGCCAACGTCGGATTAATCAGGGAGGTCCGGACGTATCCCGACCATTCAATTTGTAATTGCTGAGAGATGATTCGTTCCAGGATTTCCGTACATTGGGGATACGCATCCTTGCCGGTGATGAACTGCGCGTCGGTAAACCAAAACCGTCTGGCTCCCCATTGATGGTAATACTGAGCAATGTCCTTCACCACATTTTCCGCCGGGCGATAGCGCACCCGTTTGCCTTCAATATAAGGATAGAGACAAAAGGCGCAATCATACGGGCATCCGCGTTTGCTTTGCACGCCGATACATTCGCCGATATATTCACGGTATTGTGGAAAGATTGACGTGAGATATGGAATATCCACGGAGAGCGCATCCAACAGGGCCGGGGTATTTTTGGTGCCCTTGGATATCTTTCCCTGCTCTTTGATGATGAACCGTTCCTCACCAAGAGGCTCGCCGTTCAAAACTTTGAGAATGGCGTCCTCCCCTTCTCCCAGAATACCCATAATGCCTTCCGGCAATTTTTCAATAAGCTGATCCGCAAAGGCCGTGAACGCTCCGCCGCCGATCATCATTCCGATTGAGGGAAATTCCTTCTGAATCAGCCAGGGATACGAAAGGTTACTCCGGATATCCGTGTAATAGCGGTACAGGTTCTGCAGGCCTTGGAAGGAGGCCACGACTCGCTTTAAGGGATTGCTCGCGTAATAAAAATTAAACGCATGTTCGAGCGAGGCATCGCCTTCATGCGGAGAAAAAATTTGGATATCCCGCCATGAGAAACACACTAATTCCGGCTGAAAAGCCTTGGTCACTTCCCGTAATTGTGCTTGACGCTGATCCGGAGGAAATAAGGAGAGATCCAAAATCTGCTGACGCACATCCGGCCGGCGCCGGTGAATGAAGTCAGCCAGGTAGGTAATCCCGGTGGGATAGACCTTTTTACAGGGGAGAAAGACGTAGAGGACGGAGTTCATCGAGCTATTTCACCGCCACATGAATGGCCACAATTCCACCGGTCAGATTGTGATAGTCCACGGATTGAAACCCGGCTTCCTTCAGAAATTGGGCGAGCCGGTTTTGGTCTGGGAAATTGCGTATTGACGCCGGTAAATATTCATACACCCCCGTACCATCGCGAGCCACCTTGGTGCCGATCCAGGGGAGCAGATGAAAAGAGTACCAGTCGTAAAGCTTGCGCAGGCCGGCTGAAACCGGACGGGAAAATTCCAAGCACACAAAGCGACCCCCCGGTTGCAATACCCGGCAGATTTCCGAGAGAGCTTGGGGAAGATTGCCGACATTGCGAATACAAAATCCGGCCGTCACCGTATCAAATGTGGCGGGCGGAAAGGTGAGATGCTCGGCATTCATCTGCAAACAGGTAATACGGTTGGCCAGGCTCTGGGAGCGGACTTTATCCTGGCCCACACGCAACATGGCTAAATTCAAATCCGCTGCGATAATTTGGCTCGTAGAGCGGAGATGCTGATCCACTAAGATAGCGAGGTCGCAGGTTCCCGCACCCAAATCTAAAGCTCGTGTCCCAGGGGTGTCAGGAATGTAGGAAATCGCCTTGCGTTTCCAGGAATGGTGCAGACCAAAACTTAGGAGAGAATTATTCAGGTCATAAAATTTGGCAATGGCCGTGAACATTCGCTGGACGGCCTGCTCCCGAGCCGGACCGGTCCATGTGGACGCCGCTTTGCCAGGGATGTCGATTTTATTCATGACAGGAACCACCCCAAGGACCTAGCACCCGATCTTAAGTTTTGTCAAGAATTAAACCCTTCAGAAAACTGGAGTGAACAATCAAAGCCTGCCAACACGCTGCAGGGAAAAACCAGAGAGGGAATTAAATAAATAGGGTGGTTTCCGCACCAGAGCAGGCAGAAATAATTGCAGGCAAGCCCATTACTTCATCGACCCCTTGAGT
>BQIW01000185.1 GCA_021604105.1 Nitrospirales bacterium
CACCTCATCACGCTCGAGAAGGAGTATTTGGAAAACGTGCTGTCGGAAAATAGTGGTCGTATTGCCGAGTCGGCCAATCAGGCCGGAATAAGTCGACGCACACTCCTGCGCAAGCTCAAGACCTACCGAATCAACAAACAATATTTTCGAAACAAGAATGCAACATCAAAAGAATAATCCTGTTTTTAAGGATGCTTTAGGATGTTGAAGAGGCCAAACATCCTTCCCTTCGGGGAGTCTTGAATAATAAGGATGTTCAAGGGCAAATTTGCGCAGGATTCGATTACTCATCAAAGGTTACGGGTCGGTTCAAAAAAGCATGCCCTGAGTCTTCCCGAAGGGTCCGTCCAGCAAGGCCGCAGCCGTTTGTACGCGCGGAGCGTACGCGTAGTACGTGAGCACGGGAAAATGGCGAGAACGCCGCTGGCGGCTTTTTTCAACAGACCCCTTCGCGTAACCAGGAGTTTGGGGTAGTAACATGCAAGGGTCATTCTGTGAAGTCAAAGACCCGCGCACCTGACTTCTCCCTCAACGATTGTGAAAGGCCTTTGTGAGATTCTCCCCGGCTTGTTTGAGCACCTGGCTTGTTTTAGCAAAGGCAAAACGGACGAGGTGTTGTCCCAGATCTGTCGCCTGGTAATAAAACGCGCTGCCTGGAACCACCGCCACCTTCGCCTCAGTGATCAATCGTGTGGCAAACGATTGGGAATCACCCTGATGTTCCCAACGTCCATAGCCGGCTAACAGGTAATAGGCCCCTTGAGGAACATAGGGCTCAAACCCACTGTCGGTCAGCATCTGCATGGTCAGCTCCCGACGCCGAAGGAATCTCGCTCGAAGGTCAGCGTAGTAGGTCTCGGGTAAGGCCAAAGCCGTGACCGCCGCATATTGAAAGGGCGTGGGCGCACAGATCGTGAGGTAATCATGGACCGTCCGAATCGCCGTCGTCACATCCTTTGAAGCCAGGACATAGCCGAGACGCCATCCCGTTGCGGCGTAGATTTTTGACAGCCCTCCCGTGATGACCAGGCCTTCCCAGTCGGGCGCCAGGGTCGCCGGGGCAATATGCCGATAGGGTTCGTAGTACAGATGATCATAGATTTCATCCGTCACCACATAGATCCCCTGCTGATCGGCCAGAGCCAGGATGGCGTTCAGTTCATCCCGCGTGAACACATGGCCGGAGGGATTATGGGGAGTATTCAGAATAATGGCCCTGGTGCGAGGGTTGATGGCAGATCGCAGTTCATCCAGAGGTACCGCGTAATCAGGCGGACGAAGCGTAACAAACCGTGGCGCCCCGCTTGCAAAGTACACAGCCGGAACATAGTTTTCGTGGGCGGGTTCGATGATGATGACCTCATCGCCACTCTCGACCAAGGCCAGCATGGCCGCCACAATCGCTTCCGTCACACCACAGGTAATAGTGATCTCTGTCTCGGGGTCAAAGGTGAGACCGTGGCGTTCGTGCACATGTCTGGCAATGGCTTCCCGTAACTCCGCCAATCCCCAGGTCACCGAATATTGATTGTGATCATGGGTAATGGCATCGATTGCGGCTTGCTTCACCACAGGTGCGGTGGGAAAGTCGGGACGGCCTTGAGCCAGATTAATCGCCTCATGCTCCATGGCAATACGCATATTTTCGCGAATTTGCGATGGCCCGATCCGATCAAGTCGGGAGGGAGGATTGAAGGTCATGGGTGTATTCGTATCACCAAACAGTGGCATGGCTTTCCTTCATATTGAGAAATGAATAAATACACAGAGAGAGCCGGCTATTCCATTTGCCGGCCATGCATGAATAAACAACATGAAAAAATTGAGAGACCCGTCAGAATAGGAGATCTCAGGGAAGTTCTTCAACTTCCCAATGAAACCAGGAATGAAGGATTATGGGATGAATTCAAAAAGAATGTCATTCGAAGGCTGTTGAATATTCCCCGGGCTTTGCCTTTTCATCTTTAGATTCTTTAACAGAACCTCGCACGTGGAAAAACAAGGGAGTGTTCAAAAATGTCCGCCCACTCCTGTCCTGAGTCATGAGGAAGGGAAGGCCGCAGCCGTTTGGGCGAGCGGAGCGTACGGAGGAGTACGTGAGCACGACCACGCGGCGAGAACGCCGCTGGCGACCTTTTTCAACACTCCCTTTTAGGGAAGAGGAGCGTCCAGGGTAAGCACCTCCCGCAACTGGTCAAGCAGTATTTGCTTGCCTTCCCCGGTGTAGGCAGACAGGAAAAGCGGGTCCTCCTCCATGCCCAAACCCTTCCGCAATTCACGTAGCGCGGCCTGGCGGTGACCCCTTGTGACCTTGTCCGCCTTGGTGGCCACTACCATCACGGGTATCTTCAACCTCATGAGCCACTCAACCATCGCGTGATCCGATTCCTGCACCCGGCGGGAATCCACCAGCACCACCACACCCTGTAAGTTCTTGCGTGTCCGCAAATATTTTTCAATCAGGGGACCCCAGAGCTCTCGAATCCGTTCAGGCACTTTGGCAAATCCATATCCGGGCAAATCGACCAACATGAACCGGGGACCGTTCGTGACAATCTCAAAAAAATTAATGGTTTGCGTTTTTCCTGGGGTCTTGCCGACCTTGGCCAACCCTTTGTGATTCACCAAACAATTAATGGCCGACGATTTCCCGACATTGGAACGGCCGACGATGGCCACTTCCGGAAGTGTCGGTTTCAGAAATTGCTCAACCGTCCCGCAACTCGCCTTGAATTCAGCAGAAAATATTTTAAACGCTCCCACGAAGAGTTCCTCTTTTTTATTTACTGACTTACTGAGCAAATGACGCCCATCTTGCATGGCCCATCAACAGGATGGGACCATCCTATTTCTATCTTAGGAAGCCACCGTTTCCCAATACCACTCATTAAACAACCGGCTCCCTGCTGAAAGCGTGGCTTCTTCATCCCGAATCCAACGGCTGACCATCCCCAACGCACACAGCGTATCCGCAACAGGCTTGATCGTCGGCAGTCCAACAGCCCGCGCCACCTCTCTTGGGTTCACCGGTTTCTCCGCTTCAATCACATAGGTCAGCACCTGATGTTCGAGAGGTTCCCGCAATTGATTGACACAATCTTGAAAAAAAGAAGAGAGGGTTAATTTCAAATTCCTGACAATCTGTTCCATCCGGACATTGGGTCCTTCACTCAGGAATGCAGTCAGGAAAAGTTTGAAGATATAGGGATGGGTTCCTGCATAGGTGAGGACAGTGGTCTGTTGTTCTGTGGAAAGGTCCGGACTGAATAACTGCTGGGCCTCTTTTTCCAAAAATACCGCCAACGGGATTAACTTTAGTGTGTGTGGCAAATCGCCTCCTCTCACCACCTCACGCCATGCCCGTCCTCCGGCAAAGACCGTGGACCCTCCGGGCAACAGATCAATGTCTGAAAGCGAACGAGCCTCCCCTTCAACCAGCCGGTCACAGTTATCAAGGAGAAGAATCGTGTAAGGATTTGGCGGGCGGGAATGGAATCGTTTCCAATCACCCTCGTCGGCAACATCCACATACAACGCTGACGGCCTAGTGGACTTGGCAGAAGGGCCCGCATGATTCAGTTGCCAGGCAAGGTGAAGCAGCAAGGAGGTTTTCCCTAACTTTGGCCCCCCAACAAGACTCAAAGATTCCCCTCGTTCCAACCGCCGCAACATATTGCGGACTAATCCCTCACGGCCCTTGAACGCTCCAGGCCGAAAAACCGGCGCCCCCGGATCCGCTGAAGGGAACTGTTCCGTGGAGATGGACATAACAGGGAGTGTAGAAGCTCACTCCATAGTTGGCAACGAAAAGCTCATGATATTTTCCGACATGTTCGAGCACACGATTTTATCGACTGGAATGATTGCAATGGACGAGCGTTGCCGGGTTTCGTCCCGGCAGCCGAGCCACTTTTGTTTCGGCAAAAGTAGCCAAAACCAATGACGCCCTCCCTGGCCAAATCGGATAGGGCGGACGCAAGTCTTAAGAGGCAGCCCAACTCGCTGCGCTTGTATGGTCTTTTCTTGTCATTCTTGAGAAGCTCCGAGGGGTCGGGGGTGGAGGGACATCGCTGCGCATCTGCCAGTTACTGGACAGACGGTTTGAGACTTCTCCCATCCACATCCTCAACGTCGATGAAGAATCTTGCGGCAGGACTCCTGACCGCCGATTTGAACGCAAGCTTACGTTGGTGTGGCCCACCCCATTGGT
>BQIW01000186.1 GCA_021604105.1 Nitrospirales bacterium
GCTCGACTCCCAAACCGCCACCAAATTTCTGAATCACTATCTTACGCATCTCAATACCCTTCCTCCCGATGAAGCCGTCATGGCCGCGTCGAAGGATCTCTGGGGATCGGACACGGGGAAATACCCCTTCCGTCACTACGGCTTTGCCGGCATGGGTCCGGACGAACGCCAGGAATATGCCGCCTCCATATATGACCAGGAAGTGGCAGAAGCCATTTACGCATTTGAGACCAAAGACTTTCCCGCCTCCCTCCTGCATATCGAACATGCACTCGCCCTTATCGAGCATGCAAAAAAACGGCAGGACTTCAAAGAACTCACCACCCTGGCTGTCGAAACCGCGTTTGAAGTCAGTGATTATGAAAAGGGTCTGTTCTTTCAACAGAAACTTCTGGATGCGCTCACGCCGGAAACACCGGCCAACGAACGGGCTGAGGCGGAATATCGCCTCGGCATCCTGCATTCCCGTCTCGAACATTTCGACCTCGCCGTACAACACCTCGAGCAGGCCAACCAGATCTGGGAACAGGGCGAACAGCTTGATCGACTCGCGGAAGGCATGGCGACATTGGGAATTGTCCGTGAAAATATGGGTGCCTATACGGAAGCCCTGGACCAATTCAACCAGTCGTACTCCCTGTATCAGGAAATCGGGGAAATGGGCCACACGGCCTTTCAATACCGTCGAATCGGTCGTATTTATTACCTTCGATTGGGCCGGTATGAGAAAGCCCGTGACAACTTTCTGGCCGCGCTCAAGCTCTATCAGGAACAAGGCGATCCCCAGGGAGAAGCCGAAGCGCTCTATGAAGTGGGATTGACCTATGAAAAAGTCGGTCTGTTCGACCAGGCCGCGGAACGCTACCACCAGGCCCTCTCGATTGCGAAAGAACTGGAGGACCCCAAGCTCCTCTCGACGGGCGATCTCTACCTCGCCAATGTGGCCTGGTTCCAGGGGAATTATCAAGCGGCCTTTCAACTTTTAACCCAGGCCGACAAAAAGGCCGAACAGGCCAATGACCCGCAATTACGCATTATGGTCAAAAATACCCGCGGGCTGATTTACTGGACACTGAATGACACCGACAAAGGACTCGTTCATTTACAGGATGCGGTCACACTCAGCCGGTCGTCCAATATTCAAACCGAATTAGCCTCTTCACTGAACAATCTTGGCTTGATTTACCGGCAACGGGGCGACCATGCCAACGCGCTGGACTATTTTCAACAGGCGAAAACGCTTGACGAGTCCCTCAAGAGCCAATGGGGGTTAGGATACGATCATCGGAATATCGGCATCACCTTACTGGCCCTTGGACAGTTGGAAGAGGCCGAAGGGCATTTCATCAAAGCCGAGGAGATCAGCGCCGGAATCAACAATGTCATCAATTGGGTCAAGGCTTTGCTGGAACTGGGCAATGTCAATAAAGCGCTGATCCGACCCGAACAGGCCCTTGGCTATTACGAGCGGGCGCATGAGCTATCCCAGCGATACGGGATCAAGGAAGTGGAATGGCGGGCCGCAGCTGGCAAAGCCACCCTGTTGCGGGAGGAAGGAAAACTTCCGGACGCACTGACCTGGTTTACCAAAGGGGTTGAGGTGGTGGAAGGCATGCGGGCGACGCTGAAAATTGATGAGCTCCGCAATAGCTTCCAGACGAACAAACTGGATCTATACCGGGACATCATCACCCTGCTCATCACGATGAACCGGACTGATGACGCCTTTAATTTTCTCGAACGCTCCCGATCCCGAAGTTTTATCGACCTGTTGGGCAATCAAAAACTCGCATTCAAAAACCAGGGCGACCAGGAAACCTGGACAAAAATCAACAGGCTGGCTTCCACGGTGGATTCACTTAAATCGGAATTGGGATCGTATGATGAGCCTCCTGCCGACCTTCAGGATCGGTATCGCCATACGAAGGCGCTGTATGAAGAAGCTATCCTGGAGGTCAAACAGGAGAATCCGGCCCTCAGTAGTTTTGTATCCGTGGATCCACTCAATCTGGAGGGCGTGCAACAGCTCCTGGCGCCTCGGGTGGGACTGCTCACCTACTTTTTGACAACAGACCGGCTCTACCTGTGGCTCATTACTAAAGAACGGGCCATCTTTAGAACGGTTTCAGCGAAGGAAGAAGATCTCACCCGCCTGGTGACCCGCTACCGGCAACTCGTCCAGCATCTGGAACCCGTTGATGATGAATTACAGAAACTCTATGGGTCTCTGATTCAACCGGTTGAAGCCGACATCACAAACCTGGAGTATCTGGGAATTATCCCCGATGGACCGTTACACTTTCTCTCTTTTGCCGCACTCAAACATGGTCCGGCCTATCTGGTGGATGAGATCCCGCTCTTTTACGCACCCTCGGCCAGTGTCTTTCAATTCACCTTTGCCAAACGGCAGGCCGTGAAGAATGACAAAGTCCTTGCGATCGGAAATCCGGATTTGGGAAATTTTAATTACGATCTTCCGCTGGCCGAATTAGAGGCCAAAAGCATCAAATGGAATTATCCCAATATGGATATTCTGACCGGAACGAAAGCCACGAAAGAATGGGTGGTGAAGAATATCTCCCGATATGGCATCATCCATTTAGCGGCCCATGGGGAATTCGATGAGGGCAATCCGCTCCTGTCTTCACTCTGGTTGGCTTCAGAAAACCCCGAAAACCGCCGACTGACCGTCAAGGAGATTTTCGGTTTGGAATTGAACGCAGACCTGGTGACGTTAAGCGCCTGCCAAACGGGCCTGGGAAAACTGGAAGCCGGAGAGCTCATCGGCCTGAATCGCGCATTTGTCTATGCCGGCACACATGCCCTGGTGTCCGCCTTGTGGCGGGTAGATGATCTCTCTACCTCGGTGCTCATGAAACATTTTTACCGGAATTATGTGACAGCGAATAAAGCGAAAAGTTTGCGGCAAGCGCAACTCATCGTCAAAAAAGATTTTCCTCACCCGTCCTATTGGGCCGGGTTTAGTTTAATCGGAGACTATCAATAATGGGTGTGTTGAAAAAGCCCGCCAGCGGCGTTCTCGCCCCTTTGTCATGCTCACGTACTCCCATGTACGTTCCGCGTGCCAAAGAGGCTGCGGCCTTCTCTTCGAGGGGCCTCAAGACAGGACTGGACGGCCTTTTTGAACACCCCTTCTTTAGGTCCCTTGATATATAAATGATATCGCAATGATTAAAACTCGTGAAAATTTTGAATAATCACGCCCTAGTCTCAAGCTGAAAGGGGGCCTCATGCCAGACCGTATCTCTCGGGTTATCTTCGGAATTGTCTTCCTCACTATAGTTGCCTGGATGTTTCCCTCATCCAATTGGGCGGCCACCCTTTACGCCAAGCAGAATGAGGTGAAAGTCACGGCTGAAAAATCTCCCACCTCGGCGGTTATCGCCACTTTGGCGCTGGGAGATGCCGTCACCGTGCTATCCGAAGAAGGTCGACTGGCCAAAGTCAAAACGAATACAGGAAAAACCGGCTGGGTGTTTAAATTCCGGCTGGCAAAAGAGAAGCCGTCCACCGGTGGCGGCGGACTTAGCCTCTCCGGCCTCACGGGACGGAAAACCATTGCCGCGCGAGAGTCACGGGCAGGAGGCAGCATTCGAGGCCTCAAGGAATCCACCGAACAATATGCCAAGGCCAAAAATATTAAAAAAGAAGACCGTGATGCCGTAGATCGCATGGAAGCCTTTTCCATTGCGCCGGATGAATTGATGCAGTTTAAAAAAGCGGGGAACTTAGGAGAATTTTCGGGAGGTGTCCAATGAATACCGGCAAAGTTTTAGCAAGTGTCAGCATTCTGAGTCTCCTCTTGTCTACCATGGGATGCGGTGGATCACAATCCGGGCAATCGTCACAACAAACGGATCTCATTGGAGGTATCGGAGCGGCCCTTGGCATGAAACAACAGAAAATCGACCTTCTGAAAAAAGGCGTCGGGGTCGTTCAAGCGATGGAGCCTATCGGAGAAGAAGAGGAAATCACGTTGGGGGAAGCGGTCGCGGTGGAAGCCTTTAGCCGTTTCGGCGGGGAATATTCCAATCCAGCCTGGACACGCTATATCAATCTGGTGGGAAAGACGGTGGCGGAAGTCTCGGACCGGCCAACCCTGAACTACCATTTCGCCATTCTGAACAGTCAGGAACAGAATGCCTTTGCCGCTCCCGGTGGCTATATCTTCATCACCGTCGGGCT
>BQIW01000187.1 GCA_021604105.1 Nitrospirales bacterium
CTGCCTTTCCAATCAATCCCCCAATTAGATTCTGCCCTTTTTCTTTTTTAATAAGGTTAAAATTCAAAAATGGGAACTCTATAAAACCCTGGTTTTCTTCCAAATAGCGTCGATGCAATTAATTTCTTTTGTCAGACCCTAATGGTAGGGATCTAGATCTAGTTAATTTGGGGGGCACAAATCCTTATGAACTTCACTACTTCACTACACATATATCTGACATTTTTGTGCCTCTTACCTGCGGACATTCACCATTCGTCTGGTTCAGCTTCCGTCCTATGGACTGCAATATCTGCCTGCGGGTTTTTCAGTGAGAACTGGATTGGAATTAAGCAGGTCGTACTAGAAATTTAGTTGCGTCAGCCTACTCAAATTCCTCGGATTCGCTGAATCGGGTTGGAGTGCGACGATTGTCGGAGGGTATGTGATTGCTCACTGGTCCGGTAATGGCAATATGTTTGAATTTAAAAACTACCGGAAATTTTTCCATGGTGAAGTAAACGATATCCTTGAAGAGCGTACTCCTTTGCAGGAATCACAAGGGCTTTTCAATCGGGCATAGATCCGTTGCCAGGTATCGATGAATATTGATTCCAAGACCAAAGCCCGGGATTCATTTGGAACGTGAACCATTTCCCTCCAGAACACACACGAAATCATCCAATCTTGGTGGTCCTGCAAGAGCTTGGCGGAGACATGCAATGAGGAATTCCCTGGATGTGAAGAACCGGCAGATGCACCGAGATTTCCGGCATCACCAAATTTCAGTCACCCATGAAAGTCGGGGTAACCGAATCTGGAGCCATCCACGGTGATGCCACCTGGCCGGAATTCACCTATCAACTTATTGGCTCTCCAACCAACCTCCAAATTCCCGAACGCATCAATTCTTTCGCAGATTGATGACGGGACTATCGCGCGTCTCATGCCAATCTCATTATGGAAAGTGGCTTAAATCTATTAATAAGGAAAACTAAGGCCTCTGACTCCCATTACCTGAGAGGAAACAACTCAGATCAACGAAATGAGCCGGAGCAACTTGGCACACACAAACAGCGGGAGATAAACTCGAACGTAATGGCAACAAATCGGACTGACAGAGAATAATTTTCGACCATTTTGTTTAAAGATCAAAAAAAATTCAATATCCAGGCGGTGAGGAATTTCATCGAACTATTGGGAGGGAGAATGCGCCGCTGTGATAGAGTTATCGCTTCACACGGGCACGAATTGCTAGTACAGCTAATGCCAACAACATAGTTCCCAATACCTTTGTTCCCATTTCAATAACTTTACCTATCAATGTAAGATCGGTTGTGTGCGACAATCCTGGGAAAATTGAGCGAAGTGTGAAAACAAATCCATCCACAAATGGTTGACAGTTATTTTGAAAACCAAATGCACTCATTAGGATCCCTCCCACAATCATCAAGGGAATCAGCCATAAAATAGCAAAGGAAGCCCTGAGCCCATAACCCGACAAAATCCAATAGAAAAATAATATTAATCGTTCTGAGAGAGGCCTTTCTGGATCATGCCGCCGCATTTCCATTTCGCCATAGTAGAAATCTGCCGCACCAGGGCCATTTCCCTTGCCCTCAAAGCTTCGTCGTAAATCTCGATAAACATCCGCAACCTGTGAGGCCTGAAGCGGTGGTAGAGAAACTATATCCTCATGCTCATTTTGCGCTTGGAAATCCCCGACTACCTCAGTCCCTAAAAGATTCCATTTTGTAGATTTAGATGCTTTTGTATGTAAACGCCAGGCAAACTCATCGGCAATGCACCGCCGCTTCAGATGCCCAGGCGGCGTTAAGGCAAATCGGGCAGAAGCGTTAATGACAATTTCACCAAGATCATGTGACCCGTAAAACATGCAACGGCTCATGTCCACATGCGCGAATGACATTGATCCAGCATCGGCATCTTGCAGGCTCATAATAACAGGCTCTTCAGACTTGATCATTCCACCGGCTATACGCAGATGACGGCCCGTGGTCACATGACTGAGATATATCCTAGCTTCCTCTGCCTTTATGTAGCCCCCCTCTCTAAATTGAGCCCCAGAAAGATTCAAACTCTTAGCACGAACTTCCAATTGCACCCTCGCTCCGAAAGTGGCATGATTAAATGAGCAGTCGTTCTCAACAGTGATTGGTCCTATTTGGTGGGTGCCAACAGCTTGCAGGTGGTTACTACGGAATGCAGCACAGTGCATACCCTTTAAATCTAACTCTCCGGCAACAGAGCAATTTTTAATGTTGATAATCGAAGCATTTGCTCCTTGCATTAGGAGGTCTCCTTCAAACTTGCAACGCTCCAGCCAGAGAGGACCAACCATTCCTTTTGCAGAGACCGCCCGATGAAAAGTAGAGTTTGAAAATTGAAGGGTACCGCCCCCAATTCCTGCCTCAGCATATGAAAAGTCCACCTCATCAAAAAAAGTTGTTCCGTTAAAACTCGGTGGCAGTCCAATAAGTAAGTGATGGGCCAGGAATTGTTCTTTAAATGTGGTTTGATCGAAAGAAATATAATTACGAATTACGGCACCATTTAGTACCAAGATACGATTAAAAGTATAACCCTTAAGGTCAAGTACTCCCTCAATTTCTGCACCGGCAAACGTTAGGGGAACTAAAAAAGTTTTTTCCATAACAACTGGAGAATTCATTAAAGCTTCAATCAACTCCTGATTAACCTTCACCCCACGAAAAGAAAGGCAACTCTTCCGTTTAAGGACCGAAGCCAAATATTGTTTTTTTGCATCATCACTCGTGTGTAAGAAGCACTTCGAATCCCTAGCAACTGCGTCTCCATTACAACCTTCAGTCTCGCAACACTTCCAACTACTACTACCGCCAGCGTGCAAGACCACATTGGGCCCATCTCGGTCAAGCCAGACCTCTTCTTTGCCATTTTGTAGATTAATTTTTCGATAAGCCAGGCGAGTAGAAATTGGTTGATCAGACATAGGATAAAACTATCAGGTGATTAATAATGCAGTTTAAATTTTTTGAAATGGTCTATTTTTATTTTTTTGCAAACGCAACTATCTTGAATTACTTTTTAAAACTTCGCCTCTTTATGATTTCTGAGAACCTTTTCATGAGGTATTCACAAAAAGTGCATTATCGGGAAAAGACGGTGTATCCTATTGGTGGACCAAACCTGCCGGGCCAAATCCAGCTAAAAATGACGTACCGCAGTAAAGAAGCAAACCATAGGAAAGATAGTTGAATCAAGCATCATCTGGAACGATTGGGAGCAATAGATTCGAGAGAATGCCCGAGTAAGATGAATCCAACGGACTATACATTTGCTGTCATCCGAACTTGGAAAGTTGTGTCATGGCGCTACAAGAGATATCCAAATGCCACAGCGGTCAATTGAAAATGCTCTTTTTTGGCGGAACAAAGCCTCCCCGGGATGAAGCACCAGGAGATTGCAACCGAAGTCTATCGAGAAATGGACCATAGGGATGGTAGACAAGTAAAAACCGACAAAACCACATGGTTCTTTTGAAACCATTATCTGCGGAAGCTCTTAGGTAACCCTTCGCAGTGATAGCCTTTTCGTCCCTGGAAAGTGGATATCTTATCCTCCTGTTTTTCCTCTTATTTGTAATGACTGGGATTAGCATTTTCCAATTGACGTTCATTTTCTCCCAGGAAATTTCCGGCGAACCGTTTAATAATGGGCCACATTAATATCGCTGGATCAGTGCAGCTGTCCCATATATCGGTACAAAGGACAATCCCACCAATTCAGTCCAACGCGATTTCTTCAAACCGCTCTTGCTCCTACAAGAGGGAGAGCTCCAACCTTTTAATACAATAAGATGATGGTGCTGTTCTCTTATGGTAAAGTGAAGGAAAATTTAAAGATACTGGGTTTTCCTGTTCCCAACAACAATCAGGACGGAAACGCCTAAACCGTTCAGCATTTCAATCATCCTGTTTGTGAAGTGAAAATGTCATGAACAAAAAACCGCAATTTCCTGACGAACAATCAAGTGAAGGCGCTTTTACACGGCAAGATGATGCATTTCGGGAATGGGTGACTGATGATGGTAGTTCAGGATTTCCTGCGGCGCGGGGGCGGTATCATCTGTATGTC
>BQIW01000188.1 GCA_021604105.1 Nitrospirales bacterium
CCCCATCAAGGTAACCGATGCCCTCGGCAATGAATCGCATCTCGATTACGACAGCCAGCAGCGGCCGGTCCTCGCCACCGATGCGCTACGCAACCCGGTGCACTACCGCTACGATGACCACCACCATCAGATAGCGGTAACCACGCCCCTGTACTCGAATGAGGCCAGCTATCACCCATCAGGGCTGTTGGCCTCAAGCACCAACGGCAACGGCATCACCACCACACAGGACTACGACAGTCAGGGCGATCCCAGCCAGACCCAGACTGCCGGACATCCCCCGGTGCTCACGGTCTACGACAATCGCGGCTAACAACGCGTCTTGACCAATCAGGTCGGCGGCGTGCATCGGTTCGAATACGATGACCGGGGGCTCACCACCCGCATCACCGATCCACTCGAACGCGATGTCGTCCTGCAATACGATGACATGGGGCAGTTAACCGCAAGAACCGACCGCAACCAGGCAGAAATACAGTACAGCTACACCCCCACCGGCAAGGTCGAGACCATCCACTACCCGGATGCCCAGGCGATCAACTTCCGCTACGACCTCAACGATCGCCTCACCACCATGGCAGATCGCCTCGGGGTGAGTGAATATGAATACGATGCCGCCGGCCGATTGATCCTCGAAACCAACCCCTATGGCTTCAGCGTTGGCTATGCCTACGACGCCGACGGCAACCTGGTGGAACTCACCTACCCATCGACTGATGGCATCGTTCGCAAAGTCTCCTACCACTACGATGCTCTGGGTCGATTAACCCGCGCGACCCATTGGCTGGGAGACACCGCTACCTATGACTACGATGCCGCCAGCCGCCTGACCGGGGTCAGCCACTTTAACGGCACCACCTCGGACTACACCTACGATGTGGCGAATCGGCTGGTTGGACTGGACAACCGGGCCGGGAACACCACCATCAATCGGCATGCCTACAGCCTTGATGCCAATGGCAACATCGTTCATGAAGAACGGGAATTGCCCCAGGCCCCGACCCGGTCGGTAGACCATACCCTTGAGTATCACTACAACCCGGTGCGCAATCGACTGCTGAGTACCAGCGGAGACTGGACCCGGCACTTCACCTATGACGACGAAGGCCAACTGATGGATCAGGACGGGGTCTCGCAGTACGCGTTCGATGCAGAGCATCGACTGGTTCAGCATACCCAGGTGGGCGCCATAAACCGCTTTGACTACGACGGCGCGGGCAATCGACTTCGGGTCAGCCGCGAAGACGGCCAGCGCCACTACATCTATGGTGCAGCGGGTCAACTCCTGGCCGAAGCGAACGCTAACCTTGAGATCACCCGCTACTATGTCTATGCCAAGGGACTCAGCGCCCTGATCGAAGGGGGCAAGAGTTATGTCTATCACTTTGATCACAGCGGCAACACCGTGGCGATCACCGATGACGATCAGATGATCGTCAATCAATATCGCTATCATCCCTATGGCAGGATACTGGGACAAACGGAGGCCATCGACCAACCCTTCACCTTTGTTGGCCAGCAGGGGGTGATGGAAGAGCCGAGTGGCCTGTACTACATGCGGGCGAGATACTACGATCCGGAAACCGGCCGATTCATCAAGGAAGACCCCATCGGTCTGGCCGGCGGCATCAATGGCTATGCCTACGTTGGCGGGAATCCCATCAACTTCATCGACCCGAGTGGCTTGGAAAAACAGGGTGGGGGGTCAAGTAAAATCAAGGCTACGCATTTTGGACAAGCCCATGAAGAAACTTACCTTGGTACCAAATGGAAGAAAGAACAAAATGTTTATCCGGGCTATGTTGTAGGAGATATCTTTGCAACGTTGTTGCAGTTTGGTGGAACTGTATTAAATTATCCTGCTGCTGTAACTATAGGAAATGCAATAGATGCGGCCGATATATTAATTACTAACACCGTCGTTACAACTCAGTATCAAGTGAATGTATTCAGCACAACCATCTATGATACCTATTATGGGATTAATACAAACGGTAATTATGTTGAGGCGTCAGGGTTCAGGCACAATCCGCGTAGTGGAACTCCTTACGAAATTGTACAGCCCAGCACTTATCAAATATCCACAGACAATCAAGTTTGTCTAATTGCAGGAAAAGGTTGCTTCTAGTGAAGAATATTGGTCACCTAGGGTTCTCTGTTTTAAGTAGTGTTTTGATGGTGGTTGTAATAGCGATATTTTCTCCCCCGGTGGAAATTGAAACCACCCCCTTAGATATATTTCCCTTTGAAGAAGAGTTTACTAGTCTATCAAGCAAAGGAGCGCTAAATTCAGTAGAAAATAAAAGGTACCGATCTCTGATTGAGGAGAGGAATGAGTTCAACTTGGAGCAAATGAAAAAACAAATTAGACCGAGTAAAATCAAATCTGCAAGACTAAAGCAATTGAATGGTTTAAATATTCCTCTGAGCATTACATGGGGTGCAGTGTACTACTTTTTATTTCGTCAAAAATCCAACAATAGTGATTTTTTAATTCTTATAGGTCCATTTTTTATGGTTTTGATAAGATTGATTACATTGCAGTTATTTCTAATTCTATCAGCCGTTACGTTGAGCCTGTGGATATACTTTCGATTAACTAGAAAGTCTAGGTAGCAGCTTCGCATAGGTTGTAGTGTACATTTACAAAAAAGTAGAGTCTGGTGTTACACGAAGAATTCAATAGGCGTGGAAATCAATGAATCTAAGTTTTTATATTTTATGGAACATTGGAGAGGGCATGAGCTTAGTTAGAAAGATAAACATGTTTAATATTAGTTTGACTAGTGGGTATGACAAAATAATTAATTCTGTTCCTTATAAAAAATTCAAAATTAAAATTGGTAATTTCGAGGAGCACTTTTTATCTCCTCTTTGTTCTAGGTCGGTTGATGATTATTAATCACATTGGAGAAAGATGCCGCATTACTTTATAGATAATAATGCAGAAAAGGCATTTTTAATTACCGAGATGTATGACCCAGCCAAGGTCAACTTCATCGACCCGAGTGGCTTGGAAAGACAGGGTGGGGGTGCGTGGAATACGAGTCTGACAATGGATAAAGCCATCGAGAGATACAACAATGGTGTTGGTGGATTGGTTGCGATGAACTTGTCCAGTGTAGACTTCTCAGAGGTTAGCCCTGATCAGCTGAGTCAAAATATCGGAGGTCACATGCTGATATCTGCATCAGGTAGTGATTACCCCGTTCATGGAAGATTTTATGTCAATGTGGTTAACAGCAATACCATAGAAGCTATTCCTGGTTTAAAAAACACCTTCGATTGGGAACCCCATTCATTCACGACGCATCCTAACGCGTATTCTCCTGATTCAATAGGTGTTCTTGAATTGGCTACTAGGAACGCTGCTACGTCTCTTGGTGAATGGTGGTATGGTATAGAACCTAGTGGATACCTTTTGATATTACATACACTGGACGTGCGCGAATAGAATGAACAAGGGGAGATTTATACTGGTATTGCTATTCGTTGGTGTCCCGTTACTGCTATTGGCTGGCTTCGGATACTTTTTGTTCTCTCCATTGAATGAAGAACAGCTCCTCCGAATAGCTATTGATAAATATGAAGATTATTGTGCGGTTGAATCAGTATGCAATCTCTTAGAACAAGAGCCAAAAATAGATCGAATTGACAGAGGTTATAAGTATGTTTGGCGAGGTGATTTAGACTATAGGTATACCGTACTAGTGACGGATCAGGGTAAAGTTTTCTGGATTTCCAATACAGAAAAATAGAAATTGCCATCTGCGTAAAAGAAGCTATAGCCTAACCTGGAGTATGCTGGAGTTGAGTTATCGATTGAAAGAAACTTTCAAGTAGTAGATGGAAGGATAGTTGCAAATATGGTCTTTTGGTTATTGGTTGGTCATTTTATTGCCACTTTCATTTTCCCGACTGGCAAGGCGCAAAAAAATGTTCCTGGGTATATCGATTAGTGTGGGGTCTGTTCTTGCTTTCTTCTACTATATGCCAGAGTCTCA
>BQIW01000189.1 GCA_021604105.1 Nitrospirales bacterium
TAGAAAACCCATACATGCCTTGTTGTACGTTGTGTTGATGTTGTGGTGTACCTTCCCATACCTTTTTCCACCTACCGTACTCGCTGAAACTTTCACGACATTTTCCGGAAAGGGGTCCGCTATAGTGATTGAGGGCAATCAATCGCGTGCCCAAGAACTGGCCCACCAATCGGCTTTAAGAAAAGCGATTTCCCAGGCTATAGAAAGTGAAATCCAAAAAGGTACAAAGGAAGAGCTGCAATATCAGGTTAAAAAAAATGATCTATTAAAAGAACCTTACCCCTACCTCGTGAACCAAAAAATTATGAAGTCAACCATGGAGGGCAAGCTGTTAACGGTGTCGGTGGAGATTCAAATCAAGACCGAAGCATTGACACGATACCTGGGACAAGTGGGGATTCTCGCGGAACGAATAGAGAAACAGAAACGGAAAGAATTGCCTCTCATCATGGTCCTGGTCGGGGAGGAAATCAACGGGAAGGAACATCGTCCCTCCTTTTGTAGGACTCTGTTGACAAAGAGTTTACTTGATGAGGGGTTTTCCTTGGTTGACGAAGAAACCATTCAACGAAGCATCAAACATGATCAGGCTGTTCAAAGTCTGTTAAGAGGGAATCAGAAAGCGGCAGCAGCTATGGCAATCCAATATGGGGCAGGTATCGTAATTACCGGAAGAGCGATGGTGACCAAATCGGCACTGAAATCAGGTCCCATGCAGGTTCATGGAGCCAATGTCACTTTACAGGCACTGCATGCCGACTCCGGAGAAATTTTCGCTTCAGCCATCGGGGACGGTTCCTATCCACACATTAATATGTTAACGGGTTCGCAAAAAGCGGTGGAGGAAGCCACGCAAAAAGCCCTCAGGATGCTCCTGGATGATTTTCGGCACCAATTAGGAACGTCTGCATCCACGCTTTTAATTTCTATTAGTGGGATCACGTATGAGCAACTGGCTTATCTCAAAAAAATCCTCAGAGAAACAAGCCGGTTTCCCGATTTGACCGATATCCAACAGAAAAGTTTTCAGGGACAGGTGGCCAAACTCCAATTTACTATCACCAATAGCCCGCAAGAGTTTACGGATCGCCTCGCCACCTATGATTTTCAGAAATTCGCCCTAAATGTCCTCAGCTATTCTCCACGAAAAGTTGATTTTGCCCTTAAACTGAAGCCCCTTTCCTCCCGGTAAAGAGGTTTTGAGCCCCATCCGCTTCCCCGTCCCCAGAAAACCTGTGTGTAAAAGAAGAACAGGTATCTCGTCCATTTTCAGGCATGTCTCGTGAAAGGACGGCCTTCCGGAGATTTCTTCAATCAGGCTAAATCTGCAGAAAACTCTCCCACTATATTTGCCATACCAAGATGGCAATTCCAGTCGATTCTTGTAAATCTACCTGCTTTCCCATTACTCGCCATAACCGTGCTCATTCCTGCACACTCGTGAACGTTCCTTCTCCCCGCTCAACAGCAGTTAACCAACTTGGAATGATGAGTTCTTTTTCATTCTCGGTCGTCACATCCAAGGTCAACGGAAACTAATCTAAAACCTAAAATGTGTTTTCCTGCATGGAGTCGAATACGACCATGCCCCAAGCTTGCCGGCAGATCCCGGCGATTTAATTAACACTTTTCTCTAAGGAGGTACCTATGTCCCAGTCCCCGACTTCACCTGATTCTCCTATCGGTTCCACACCGGAAGACATTCCCCATTGGATCGAACACGTATTCGAAATGTGGATTTTTGCCAGCCGGTGGATACAAGCACCCTTATATGGTGGATTGATCCTCGCTGAAGTACTCTACTCTATGCATGGAAATTTTTGACCGAACTGTGGCACATGGTACATGAAATTGGCACCCTCACCGAAACCGTGTTTATGTTAGGAATTCTCACCCTGGTGGATATCACCATGGTGGCCAATCTGCTCAACATGGTCGTCATCGGAGGATATGCGACATTTGTCAGTAAAATAAGTCTGGAAAGTCATCCTGATCGACCGGATTGGCTCAGCCATATTGACCCGGGCACGATAAAAGTGAAACTAGCAGCCTCGTTGATTGGCATTTCCAGCATTCATTTGCTCAAAGCCTTCATCAACATTGCCAATGTGCCCATTGAACACATTCAATGGCAACTCATTATCCATCTGACCTTTTTAGGCTCAGCCGTGTTGTTAGCCTGGACCGATAAAATCATGACCAGGGTGAAACCCCATTAGCGCTTTGGCACGGGCTGAAATGGCAAGCAGGCTCTTTCTTCTCTGCCTTCTCTGGTAATCGCCAAAGGAGGCAGAGACCACGAGTCCGCTACACCATACCCAGCAGCCAACCAGTCCCCAAATCGGGCTGAAAGCTCAGGAGTGCCTAGGAGAGGATGGATGCATTCGAGAAAACAGCTCACAGGAAAATGCTTAGTCAGCTCACGATTGTAAACAGAAACGATCAACGTTTCTTTTTGTCACGATTTCTTCTACAATTTGGGTTTAATAATCTCCTTTCCCGAAAAAGTCGAATCCAGTGTCCCACACCCTCTCTTCCCATTCGTTGACCAGAGTATCTCTCCGGTAGATGGTCTCATGGAATCTTCCACCCCTCACGAATCCTACAACCTGAATATTCAAACTCCCGTCGGAGATCTGAGGGCGTCAGTTGCGGTACCTACCGGATTCATTCCCATTACCGACATTATCCCCCTCATGCGATCCCTTGGAGAACAAGCTCACCAGCTGGCCACCGACAACACCACTCAAGCCGGTGACACTATTTCCTGCCGAAAAGGCTGTGCCGCCTGCTGTCGTATGATGATTCCCGTATCCCCTCCGGAGGCCATGGCACTCCTAGCGGTTGTTGAAGCCCTTCCTTCCGCCAAAAAGGAGCGATTGCTCGAGCGATTTCAGGCGGCTCAAAGGACCTTGCGTAACGCCGGCCTGGAGGATGGATTGAAACGATTGGCTTTTTCTGAAGATCAAGGCACCGATGAAGAATTGGAGCCTCTTAATCGCGCGTACTATGCGCTCCAAATGCCCTGTCCATTTCTGGAAGACGAAATCTGCTCAATCTATGAACAGCGACCCTCCGCCTGCCGGGAATTGCTGGTTACTTCCCCTGCGGAACTTTGCCAAGATTTAATTCAAAACCCCATCCAACTGATTCCTTCCCCGTTTCGAATCGGGACGGTCCTGAGTAAACTTTGGAGGGATTGTTACCAGGGTCCGGTTCGTCTCATTCCCCTCCCTTATGCATTGGACTGGGCCACAGTCTATAAAAGCCAATACACCCGAACCTGGTCCGGACCTGAACTGTTGAGCCGGGCCCTGGATGCCGCGGCGGAATATTTACAACGCCAATCACCATAAGAGTCACACGGCACCTCCTGGTCCAGGCACTAGCCAAAGGTCCTTTGTGCACACCTGCCGGGCATCAATCAACACCGGCAACAGAATGGGAAGAGCGGGTCCCAGCCTCAGCTTTTCAATCGGAAACTATTCCCGCACCTCCCTCGAAACGCCGGAAATATTGCACGGAGATACTCAAAATCTGAACCAGAATGGTTAGGAAAAATGGACAAGATTTCTTTCATTGGACAGGATGTCTCTCCACAGAATGCTATTGCGAGAAATTTCAAGTCTTTTCTCTAAAAAATCCAGAAATTCCTCCTGCCCGGTAGACCAAAATCTGGCATTACCTTTGCTGATAATCCTAAGAGTAGTAAGCCATGACGGCTTATTTAACCTTTAAAGGAGGTGCGACTGTGAACCAATCAAATCAAAAAGATCCCAAAAAGGGCATGCCAATCGGAAAACCTACGGCCGCCCCCAGCCCTGCCAAACCACAGCAAAACCCGGCCAAAAAGCCAATGGGCAAATAGGTATCTGGACGATACCCGATCCCTG
>BQIW01000190.1 GCA_021604105.1 Nitrospirales bacterium
ATACAGCTTCTAATGAGCACCAGAGACAGGACCCAGGGCCATTTCTTGAGCATGTTTCCCTCATCACGCTGACCTCAGGTTCGAGCACCAACCTTTTCACCAGCTTGCCCATACTCGATGCCTCGCCCAATGACCCACTGTTGCCTGGTCTACATCAAAGTTTATGGGAGCCAATGTCACCTGTTCGCGGGAGTCCGCTGAGCAGATTCACCTCTGGTCCCTCTTCCGCAAACCTTCTTCTTCCTATCCATTCAGGTAGAGCTCCGCCTCTTTTCTCCTTGTAATACGTTTCCATTCACAACAACTTTAATACGTAAGTGCTTGCTTGTTAATGGCTAGCGCACGTGTGGATTAGCTGCAGCACTTTTTCTGCCTCAAAAGGTTGTAACCATACAGCTTATCGAAGCTGAGATGTTGTTGGGACTCTCGAGTCTTCTGTATCAAAAGTTGACCTCGCGTTGAATCTGAAGGAAGGCAGACCATGACACGAATGTTTTTTTGGGCTTTTGGATTGCTGATTTTGCTTGCCTTGGGTGTGACGGCTATTCTCGGAGGAGGATTTCATCTGGATACCATCACCGGTTCAATAGCTCCAGAGGAAACTCCAACGGAACCAGATCCTATTTCAATGACCTTGTGGTCTGACCAGGCCGAGCTTTTCCTAGAGTATCCGCCATTTGTGGCGGGGCACCCCTCTATCTTCGCTGCGCATCTGACGGACCTTCGAAATTTTCGACCTGTCATCGCCGGCACCCTGGAAGTTCGTATGACAACAAAAGGGCAACCAGCTTTAAGCTTTTTGGCCTCGGCCCCTCTCCTGCCAGGTATCTTCACCCCTTCCGTCACCCTGCCGGAGCCTGGAACCTATGAGATGGATTTGTTACTCAAGAGCGATGCCCTCAAGGAAACCTTCCATATTGCCAACGTCGAGGTCTTTCCCAGCATGAAGGAAGTTGAACGTCGGACGGCAGCGCCAGAATCAGTTGACCTTCAAGAGGAGGTCACTTTTTTAAAAGAACAGCAATGGAAAGTTGAATTTGCCACGCAGGCGGCACGCAATCAGAAGCTGCCTTCCACCATCAGGGCTCGGGGAGTCATTACCTCAAAAATGGGGCAAAAGGTTGTGGTCACAGCACCGGCCACCGGCCTGGTTGTATTGTCGGAAACTGCCCGCATTCCCATCATAGGTCAGGAGGTAGAACAAGGAGAGATCTTAGTGGCGATTACCCCGGGATTTACAACAGCGAGCAGGGCCGAATTGGAATCTGCTGTCTCACAAACCGCGTTACAACAAGCGCAGGCCCGTCGCGAGCTTCATCGTACGCAACGCTTATTTGAAGAAAAGGTGCTCGCCAAAAAACAAGTCGAGCAAGCGAATACCACCTTTCTTCTCGCCAAAAATAAGCACGCGGAAGCTCAGAAGCGTCTAGCCTCCCTAACTCTTTCTCAACAAGTTGGTCGTGCCGACACACGCGACCGGACTCAGGATTTTCTTCTCCGGGCCCCGATTCAAGGGATTATCGTCAAGGCGAACCTGACGTTGGGATCCCGAATCGAGTCTGGAGAAGAATTGTTCACGCTCATCAATATGGATCACGTGTGGGTCGAAGCCCGGGTCTATGGGTCCGATGTTTCAAAAATTTCCCCCAACGCCCGGGCTTCATTCCAACCTCAAGGCATAACCGAACTGATCCTCCCTGAGCACGTCAACAGTCACTTGGTCGCCATTGGCAATGTCATCGACTCTGCAACCAAAACGCTTCCGGTGATTTTTGAAGTCGAAAACTCCACTCACCGCCTCAAAGTGGGCATGCATGCAGACGTGTTTATTGAAACAGGGGAACAGTCTGACAGCCTCATCATTCCGTCAACCGCTGTGCTACAAGAAAGCGGAAAAAAGGTGGCATTTGTCCAAACCGGTGGGGAGACGTTCGAAAAACGTTTCATCGCCACGGGCTCTGCGACCAGTCTTCAAGGGGAAGAAGTGGTACAGATTTTAGAGGGACTAGAAGCTGATGAACGGGTGGTCACACAGGGAGCCTATGCGATCAAACTGGCAGCAGCGTCCGGCGAAATTCCTACGCATGCGCATTAACCTGTTGAGTCGACTGGAGGAAAATTAGGGTGTGTGTAACTAAACGTCTAGATGGACATAGAGTATGAGCGTACTTATTGAATGGTCATTACAAAACAGACTGTTGGTGTTGGCTCTGTCCGTGGCCACGCTCGTCACCGGAGTCATCCTTGCCCAGAGCATGTCTGTAGACGTGTTCCCCAACTTGACCGCGCCCACCGTCACGGTTCTGACCGAGGCTGCCTCCCTTGCGCCGGAGGAAGTGGAAACCCTTGTGACTTTGCCTATCGAAACCGTCATGAACGGGGCAACGGGTGTGCGCCGCGTCCGCTCCGCGTCCTCGATAGGCTTTTCCATTGTCTGGATCGAATTTGATTGGGGCACCGATGTGTATCGGGCACGACAAGTTATCAGTGAAAAACTGCAACTTGTGGGAGACCGTCTCCCTCCTGAAGTTCGAACACCCGTTCTGGCACCAATTTCTTCCATTATGGGAGAGATTTTGTTTCTGGGGGTCCGGGGGCCCGATTTCCGTCAAGCTCGAACTCTGGCCGATTGGGAGATTCGACGAAGGCTGCTGGCTATTCCCGGCGTGGCACAAGTGATTCCGATTGGAGGTAATGTCAAACAATACCATGCACTGGTTTCACCGCAACACCTTCAGGACGCTCATCTCTCGTTATCGACGATCACTCGTGTGCTGACACAGTCCAATTCGAATGTGACGGGAGGGTTTCTTCTGTCATCAGGTCAGGAACATCTCGTGCGCGGCATCGGTCGCATTCACTCGCTGGATGACATTAGACAGACGGTTGTGGACTTTCAAAAAGACGAGCCTATTCTCCTCGGGCAGGTGGCCGACGTGAGGATTGGCAATGCCCTAAAGCGCGGTGAAGGCTCGGTAAATGGAGAACCGGCTGTGGTCATGGCCATTTTGAAACAGCCTGAAGCTAATACGCTCACCCTGACTCACCGGATCGACCGGGTCCTCGATGAGATCGAGCCGCGTTTACCTGTGGGATTTACCCTGGACCGGTCTCTGTTTCGACAATCGGATTTTATTCAAGTCGCCATCCAGAACGTGATGAGTGCGCTTCGAGATGGCGCGCTGTTGGTCGTCATCGTACTTTTCATCTTTTTGTTGAATTTCCGGGCCACATTTATATCAGTCCTGGCCATTCCTCTCTCGTTAGCGGTCGCACTTCTGGGACTCAAGCTTGCCGGGGTGACCATCAATACTATGACCCTGGGGGGTCTGACGATTGCCGTAGGGTTGTTAGCCGACGATGCCATTGTCTTTGTGGACAATATTGTTCGAAGGTTAAAGCAGGAACAAGACAAAGCTCCAGAAGATCAGCAATCGTTGTTGATGGTGGTTCAAGGAGCTTGCGCCGAGGTCACCCCTTCCATTATTTTTGCCACCTTCATCATTATGTTAGTGATGCTTCCCCTTTTCTTCCTCGGTGGAGTAGAGGGTCGATTGCTCTGGCCCCTGGGCTATGCTTATCTTTTGGCGGTATTTGCGTCCCTTCTCGTTGCCGTAACCGTCACACCGGTCTTGAGCACCTTGTTATTCCAACAAGATCAGAAGGCGAAAGAAGGATGGGTGGTCAACACGCTCCTTCACTATTATCAGAAAAGCCTGACTGCGGTATTGGGACATCCCAACCTTATGCTAGGGCTGGCCGCTCTTCTCCTCCTTGTGGCTTTGGCCATTGTGCCGTGGCTTGGACGGACGTTTCTTCCTCCGTTTAATGAAGGCACGCTGACCGTCAAT
>BQIW01000191.1 GCA_021604105.1 Nitrospirales bacterium
AGTCCAAATTTGCCCAGGATTAGATTACTCATCAAAGGCTCCGGGTCGGTTGAAAAAAGTCCGTCCAGCAAGGCCGCAGCCGTTTTATCGCGCGGAGCGTACGCTGAGTACGTGAGCACGGGAAAATGGCGAGAACGCCGCAGGGGGTTTTTTTTTAACAGACCCCGAGGAGATCATCATATGTCAGCACATCATAACACCATGGTTCTTCTGGCTGTGCTTCTGTCTGCCATGGCCTTGCCCGGGGCTGTTGCCCGTGCAGAGGTCGACTTCTATTCCCCCAATGAACGGAATCTCCGGCCCGTGATCGGCGTCTTTAGTCAGGAGACCGATACGATCACCGGATCAAGCACGATCGACCCTGCCGTGAAAGCGGAGCTCTCCCGATACCGGTATATGATTCCCGCGAGTTACGTGAAATGGGTTGGGCAGGCAGGTGGACGGGTGCTGCCCATTCTCCTGAATCAGCCAGACGTGTACTACGATGAAATCTTCGAACAGACGAACGGGATTCTTTTTCCTGGCGGAAATCAGGGGATCGATCCGTCGGACATTTATACGGAGGAGGGGGAGATCCTTTGGAATTTAGCCAAGGAGGCGAATGATCGTGGCGACTACTACCCGATATGGGGGACGTGTCTGGGATTCGAAGAGCTTTCGGTGCTGGAGACGGGCAATGGCCATGTGATCAGCCTCGATGTGGTGGCAACGAACCTGGCCCTGTCCCTGCGGTTCACTCGCGATGCGCGCCAGAGTAGGCTCTTTAGGTCGTTTCCCCCAAAGCTCCTACGGGCGATCCGAACCCAGAGGCTGACCTTCAATTCCCACGACCACGGGCTGCTGGTCAGCGAATACCGGTCGAACCCCTCGCTGTATTCGTTCTTCGACATGCTGTCGTTCAATGAGGCGCCCGCGGGTCAGGTATTTGTGAGCACCATGGAAGCCCGAGATTATCCATTCTACGGCACGCAGTGGCATCCGGAGAAGAACAACTTCGAATGGAGCCAGAACTCTGACTATTCGAATATCCCCCATTCGCCGAATGCCATTCTGGTTTCTGAAGCCACGGCCCGGTTTTTCCTTAGTGAAGCGAGAAAGTCCCAGCACATTTTTCCCGAGGCCCGACGCGACGAACTAATCTACTCCGCCCCGATTATCTACACGGGCAAGGGCGACTGGATCTACGAACAGGTCTACGTTTTTTGTCCAACAGCCGCGAGTTCCTGTTCATGGAGTGGGGAAACGGCAGAGTGATGGAGTGTACCGTGTGAGTGGATGATGGCAACTGAAGGACCAGTTGTGGATACCATCACGATTATCCTGCAAGTAATTCGGGGCTGTCTCAAAGGGGAAGGCTTCAATGATTGTGGTGCCGGTCCAAAACACTGCTGGTTGGTCGGTTGCAGTTGACGCAACATCTTAGACAATCACCGTGCCAAATCTTGTGCAAGAAACCGGGGTGGTTTGCGATATTTGGTGGCCTGCTCATACGCATAGGCTATCTTAATCAGGATTGGTTCGCTGTAAGGCCCTCCAATAAAGGAAATGCCGACCGGAATCCCGAAGATATATCCGGCGGGAACCGAGATATGCGGATAGCCGGCCACAGCCGGAGCCGAGGGTGTCCACTCTTGGCTCTTCCAGGGCGGAACAAGATGATCGCCTAGAATGAGGTCGATCGGCATAACCGGTCCATAGGTGGGAGCCACGATGGCGTCCAGCCGATATTTCTTTAAAGTGGCATCAATCCCTTCGGTGGCAGCGAGCCGACGGTTTCGCTCTAAGGCATCCAAATAGGTTCTGTCGGTTAACGGCCCTTTCTGGGCAGCCATCTCAAATATTTCCTGTTCAAAATACGGCATCTCGATGGTCCGATGTTTCTTATTGAATTCAATGAGATCCTTGATCGATTGGGGCCCGCTCGAGGAACGTGCGCGGAGATACCGGTTCAGAGAAGTCTTAAATTCATAGAGCAACACCGTCAACTCGGAGTCACCGAACTGTCCTGCTGTTTCCACATTCGCAGGATCGATAATTATGGCTCCCTGTTGTTTCATAACCTCGATAGAGGTATTGATGAGAGCGTCAAGCTTTTCGTGATACCCAAAATAATTTCTGGCAATCCCGATACGTGCTCCATGTAATCCCCTGGGGTCCAGAAATTGGGTATAGTCCGAATGGAATTTTCCACGAGACTCTTCAGTACGGGAGTCACGGGGATCTATGCCTGTCAACGCGCCGAGCACAATGGCTGCATCAGCCACCGTTCGAGTCAGGGGGCCAGCGGTATCCTGGGTCGGTGCAGCAGGAATTATGCCGGCGCGACTCACAAGGCCCACCGTAGGCTTGATCCCCACAATGGAGTTGGCTGATGCCGGACAGACAATCGACCCATCCACTTCGGCTCCGATGGCCACAGCTACTAAGTTTGCGGCCACGGCTGCCCCGGATCCCGAACTGGACCCGCAGGGATTCCGTGTCAAGATATAGGGATTCTTGGTTTGACCTCCCCGGGCGCTCCACCCGCTGCTGGCACGAGTGGACCGCATGTAACCCCACTCCGACATATTCGCTTTGCCGATAATCACGGCTCCGGCTTTCCGGAGTTGTGTGGCCACAAAAGAATCCCTTGGCACAGGAATGCCTTCCAACGCATAGGAACCGCCGGTGGTACCCAGTTTGTCCGCCGTATCAATACTATCCTTCAACAGAACCGGAATTCCGTGTAATGGACCACGAATCTGTCCGTCACGACGTTGTTGATCCAGTTGATCCGCGATGGCCAACGCATCAGGATTGATCTCCAGATATGATCGTATCGCCGGCCCCCTTTTGTCGATTTCTTCCACCCGTTTCAAATACATTTCGACAATTGATCGCGACGTGTAAGTTCCCATCCGCATCCCTTCTTGCAAGTCGGTGATTGTCGCTTCCTCCAGGTCGAAGGCCCGTGAATTGGACGAAGTGACAAGGACGCAAATCAAGACGACGGTATTGACTAAGAGACGGTACGGCACTTGACCAATTTTCATTCGGATACCTCTCGCATGGTGTCTGGTTGTGCCCCTTCGTTGTCAAATTGTTATCCCGCAGTTTCGACGATAACTATACAGAACAAAAAAGCCAAGCCATCCGCGGGAACCATAACGACTTGGAACCCTCTTCATAATGTCGAATTTCCTGTATTTTTTCCGGTAGTCGAGTGACAAAGGTAAGGTAAAATTTTGACCTTCTCCCTTACGAAAACGGAAAGAAAGCTCTCTGGGCTGCCGTGAACCGGCCCGTGCCGATGGGTGCTGTTTTTTTTATTGCCAGGATCGGGAGAGGAGTTGCGGGGAAAGCGGAGGAAGTTGTCAACAACTTCTACTTTGCGAACGGGATCACATTCGACAAAACAGAAAAGTATATGTACATGTCGGAATCGATAATGGATCGCGTGCTTCGTTTCCGTGTTGATGTTGAGAACGGCTCGGTCCCGGAGCGCGAGGTGTACCGGATCGTGTATGTACCCGACAATCTCGCCATCGACAGGGACAACAATTTATGGATCGCCTCATTTGTAGGGAAGCACATCATGGTGGTCGATTATATCTGGCACACGGTGCACAAGGTTTTTCAAGCCACATCTGTCAGCTGAAAAAAGCCATGAAAATCAACCTCTTCCATTAAAAATAGAGTGCTCCGTAGAACAGTCCCCCGTTCCAGGACATGTCCAATTCCCACCCTTTGGGCTTTCCATTTTTATAATCGATATCGACCATCATGCGGTCAAAGGCGGCTCCAACCGCGAAATGTTTGAAGATT
>BQIW01000192.1 GCA_021604105.1 Nitrospirales bacterium
TCCTGAACACATTGGCGGACCACGTAATTGGGATTATCGGTACACCTGGATACGCGATGCCGCCTTTTCACTCTACGGCTTGCTTCGTCTGGGGTTCACGGTTGAAGCCGCTCGGTTTATGGATTGGCTCAACGCACGCTGTCATGAACTCAATCCAGATGGCTCTCTCCAACTCGTGTATGGGATCGACGGACGACGGGATCTCGCTGAGGAAGAACTCAATCACCTCGACGGGCATCGCGGGTCACGTCCGGTCCGTATTGGCAATGGAGCCGCGAGTCAACTCCAATTAGATATTTATGGCACCATCATGGATGCCGTCTACCTGTATAATAAACATGGCTCACCCATCTCCTACGATTTATGGGTGAATCTCTGCCGGTTGTTGGACTATGTCTGCGCAAACTGGGAACAGCCTGATGAAGGTATCTGGGAAGTGCGTGGCGGCCGTAAACATTTCGTCTACTCCAAAGTCATGTGCTGGGTCGCCCTTGATCGTGGCATTCGCCTTGCCGATAGCCGAGGCTACCCAGGGAATCGGGCACGATGGATGGCGGAACGCGACCGCATCTACACCGATGTCATGGAGAAGGGCTGGAACCCTCAAGTCGGCGCATTTGTGCAATCATATGGGAGTGAAGCCCTCGATGCGTCCAACCTCATCATGCCGCTGGTCTTTTTTGTTTCACCAACAGACCCGCGCATGCTCTCAACCATTGATCGAACATTAGAACAACTGGCCCTTGGAAGTCTCGTCTATCGGTATGAAATCGGAAAAGCCGCACCTGACGGACTGGAAGGTGAAGAGGGTACCTTCAGCTTATGTACCTTCTGGCTGGTTGAAGCCTTAACCAGAGCCGGCCGACTCACTGAAGCCCGACTTATTTTTGAAAAAATGTTAAGCTATACGAATCATCTCCGTCTTTATGCCGAAGAAGTCTCCCATACAGGAGAACAACTCGGGAACTTTCCTCAAGCATTCACTCATTTCGGCCTTATCACAGCAGCATCAAATCTTGATCTGGCATTAAACTCTCGAAAAGGCACCCACACGGTCGTTCGACGAAGCCGGTCATCTGCTCGTACCCGTAATAAATAACCGGCTCACCGGACAGACCAGACAGCAACGAAGACTGGCTACTATTCCAGGGAGGGAACGCTATGGAAATAGGATTTATCGGCTTAGGGAAAATGGGCATGAATATGGTCACGCGGCTTCGCCAGCAAGATCACCGCATCGTCGTCTATGATCGCACCGCCGACCTTGTCAAAGAAGCAGGAAAAAAAGGGTGCATAGGGGCCTCATCGTTAGAGGACCTGGTCTCTAAACTTTCAGCGCCTCGTGCCGTCTGGGTCATGGTTCCTTCAGGAACTCCAACTGAAGAAACGATCGAAACCGTATCCGGACTCTTGGATCGTGACGACACCATCATCGATGGCGGAAACACGAAATTTCATGACGATGTTCGTCGAGCCTCACATCTGCAATCCTTAGGATTACACTACGTTGATGCCGGAACAAGCGGAGGAATCTGGGGATTACAGATCGGCTATTGCCTTATGGTCGGAGGAGAAAAAGCGCCAGTCAACCGACTCGAACCCATTTTCACCACACTCGCGCCGCCAAACGGCTGGGCACATGTCGGGGGGCATGGTGCCGGACATTACGTCAAAATGGTTCATAACGGCATCGAATACAGCATGATGCAAAGCTATGCCGAAGGGTTTGAACTCATGTCCAAGAGTTCTTACAACCTCGATCTCCCACAAATTGCCGACTTGTGGATGCAGGGCAGCGTCATTCGCTCATGGCTTTTAGAACTGGGAGCCACCGCGCTGAAAGAAGACCCCAAACTCGAAAAACTCAAAGGCTTTGTTCAAGACTCGGGAGAAGGCCGCTGGATGCTCATGGACGCGATCGAAAAAGACGTCCCCGTCCCGACATTATCAACTGCGCTATTTACGCGTTTTCGTTCACGTCAAGAAGAATCATTCGCTGAAAAAATGCTCGCAGCACTCCGTAATGCGTTCGGTGGACATAGTGTGAAACGCTAGCCTCAAGACAGGCGAAATTGACCGAAGCCCCTTGACGTATTAGGGTGAACACATGGCGAATCTCACGAACCTCCCTTGGATTGGTGACGTGAGATCTGCCTTCAGCGAAGAACATGGGGGTACACATACAGGCTCTAGCCTCATCTCTCTCCCTTACACACATATTCCTTGCAGGGATGAGCGATTTGTGACGTAAGACACTTAACCTTAAAGGTATATCATCATGCCAACAACGCCTCCAAGACAACAACCCTCAGCAGCTCCTGAAGCTATTCAATCCGTCATTGCCGAGCCGTGTACTCTCATCATCTTCGGAGCATCAGGGGACCTCACTCGCCGGAAACTGTTACCGGCGGTCTACAACCTGCTGCTCGACGGCCTCCTTCCCGAGAATTATGCCGTACTGGGATTGGGAGGACGAACGAAAATGAGTGATGAAGCCTTTGGGGATATTGCCCGGGATGGCATCGAGAAATTTTCACGGCAATCCATAGACGAAGAAAAATGGAAGGACTTTCAGCGTCGATTATTTTATATGAATGGGCCGATTGACGATGCGGCGACCTATGCCACCATGAAGTCCCGACTGGAAACCATTGAGTCGACATTCAATTTACCGGGACATCGTATTTTTTATTTGGCAATCCCCCCGACAACATTCAAGCCGGCCTGTGAAGGCTTGCACCAATCGGGACTCATTTACGATGTCGACGACCTCTCACATTATTCCCGTGTGATTGTCGAAAAACCCATTGGCCGCGACTTAGAGTCGGCAAAAGAAATCAACGCGATTACCGGACAAGTCTTCGACGAATCACAGATTTATCGTATCGACCACTATCTCGGGAAAGAAACCGTTCAGAACATTATGGTCATGCGTTTTGCCAACGCGATTTTTGAACCAATCTGGAACCATCGTTACATCGATCACATCCAACTCACCGTCAGCGAAGCCGAAACGCTTGGCACCCGCGCCTCGTACTATGAAGAAGCCGGAGCGTTGCGCGACATGATCCAAAACCACATTTTGCAATTGCTGTGTCTGATCGCAATGGAACCGCCATATTCACTTGACCCTGATGTTGTCCGCAACGTGAGAATGGATGTCTTGCGAGGCCTTCGGCCAATTCGAGGGAAAGATGTTGAACACATGACCGTCCGGGCACAATATGCCCATGGCACCATACACGACAAAGAGTTTCCCGGCTATCGGCGAGAAGAAGGAGTCCGCCCTGACTCGACCACGGAGACCTATGTGGCGTTAAAAGTCTTCGTAGAAAACTGGCGCTGGGCTGGTGTTCCTTTTTACATCCGCACCGGAAAAGCCATGCCCAAACGAGCATCGGAAATCGCCGTGCAGTTTAAAGACATTCCGCAAATTCTTTTTAATGCCAATCCCAACATTCCGCAGGCTCCAAACTTACTCACTCTGCGCATTCAACCCGAAGAAGGCATGGCGTTGCGTATTATTTCAAAACAGCCTGGCAGCAAAGCCAAAACACATCCCGTGGAGATGAACTTTACATACGGTGATGCCTTCGATGCCCCATCGCCCGAAGCCTACGAACGGCTCCTCTTAGATGTCATGACCGGAGATGCCTCGCTGTTCATGCGGCGCGATGCAGTCGAAGCCTCCTGGACGTGGGTCACGGATATCC
>BQIW01000193.1 GCA_021604105.1 Nitrospirales bacterium
AGTGCCGGGTAGCTATGTCCGGTTTAGATAACCGCTGAAAGCATCTAAGCGGGAAGCTAGCCTCAAGATAAGATCACCCTGGAGGTTTACCTCCCTAAAGGCCACTCAAAGACTATGAGTTTGATAGGCTGGGTGTGGAAGAGTTGAAAGGCTCGAAGCTAACCAGTACTAATCGGCCGTGAGACTTAACATCATTTTGCTCTTGATAGACATGGTCATAAATAAAAATAAGGCGTAGCGAACATATCGTATAGACATGGTTTCGCAATTTATGTCTACGAAGAGTTTGTACGATCTTATAGAAGATTTCTCGGTGACCATACCGGAGGGGTCCCACCCGTTCCCATCCCGAACACGGAAGTTAAGCCCTCCTGGGCCCATGATACTGCAGCTGCGAGGCTGTGGGAAAGTAGGTCGTTGCCGAGATTATTTTGAAAGCCTATCATCCAAGCTTTGGATGGTAGGCTTTCTTTTTTGTCGTCTAGATTGAAATATTTCAGAGAAGAGAAACATTCGTGACGATAATATCTTGAGCTATAGCCGCTTCAAACAACTTCCGACGTTTGGTGCATAGGAATTCGCTATAGTGATCAGGCTGAGGCCGCAGCGGCAGGTATTTCTTTGGGCAAGACAACATGTGGTCGATGAAGCGCATCATACACTGATGGGTATGTCGGAATGCTCTCAGGAACATTCGCAATATTGAGTTCATTTCTTACCGTACTCAGTGGACTGACGAGGGAAAGTGACCCAGCATTGGCTTGAAAATATTCATAGGCAAAATGCAAAATGCTAATAACCTTAGGATCTAAAAAATACAGCGAGGTAAGATTGACAACAACATGATTTTTCCCATCGGTCTGTAATTTTTCAATGGCTTCCACAAAGTGCTCATGATCGGTTTCATCAAATCTTCCACAACAATCTAGAATAACGACTTCCGGTTGATGCCGTAGGTCAATGTACATGACGTCTCCTTTCAGGAACTGATGCAATAGCCATTTCAATTGACGTTCTGAAATTGATGCCTAGAACAGCGCTGAGATTAACAGAGCGTAAAAACTACAACATATGCAGATTCGTTATACGTTCACCATATACACATTCAATCGGTGCGTCGTATAAAAACCTTAACTTGTGCACCTGTCATAGATATATCAGTTGGAGCCTGGCACAAATGTAGGTTGCCTTGAGGGTTGCATGCTAGATGGCGGACCTATCGTGCACAAGCGCACCGGTCATAGATATATCAGTTGGAGCCTGGCACAAATGTAGATTGCCTTGAGGGTTGCTAGCTAGATGGAGGATTTACCGTGCACAAGAACACCTGTCATTAACTCAGCAATTTGGCGTGCAACATCAACAAAGGTTACCTTGCAATTGCAGTAGATGTAGAACGACCCTGTTCAAAGCATCTGTAATAGACGGACCTGCGTGAATAGGACGATAACGTAAATGGACTTGTCCAATCGTGTGATAGATGAAGAAGTGATTGTGCACAAGGACGTCTTCTGAGAAATATAATGCTGACCAACTATCTTATACTTTTTATTCCATGCTTGTTTGAGGAGGCACAAATTGAAAACCAGTCAATCTGCACAACTGTTTAAAAAAGCGCAACGTCTTATCCCTGGCGGGGTCAATAGCCCTGTTCGAGCATTTGGGTCGGTTGGCGGGACTCCTCTCGTGATGAAGAAAGCTAAGGGCGCTTATTTATTCGACGTCGATGGGAATCGGTATCTTGATTATGTGCTTTCCTGGGGGCCGATGATTTTGGGACATGCGCATCCTCAAGTTTTAGAGGCAATTATTGAAACAGCAAAAAACGGAACAAGTTTTGGAACCCCTTCACAACAGGAAGTCGAACTTGCGGAACGCATTACGAAGATGGTGCCGTCAATTCAGCGCGTGCGTTTCGTCAATTCCGGTACTGAAGCAACCATGAGTACTATTCGACTCGCACGTGCCTACACCAAGCGGGACACGATCATTAAGTTTGAAGGTTGTTACCATGGCCATGCCGATCACTTATTGGTGAAGGCGGGGTCAGGAGTGGCAACACTCGGGATGCCGGACAGTCCTGGAGTCCCAAAGGCATTCGCCGGACATACATTGACTGCGCGATATAACGATATTGGCAGCGTCGAACGATTGGTGAAACAACATGGGAAAAAAATTGCGTGTATTATTGTTGAGCCAATTGCAGGGAATATGGGAGTCGTTCCTCCACATCCGGAGTTTTTGCCTGCCTTGCGCGATTTGACCAAAAAACATGGAATCCTTCTCATTTTTGATGAGGTGATGACCGGGTTTCGTGTACATCCTGGAGGGGCGCAAGCGTTATTAAAGGTGAAGCCGGACCTCACCTGCTTAGGGAAAATAATCGGCGGCGGATTGCCCATTGGAGCGTACGGAGGAAGAAAAGACATCATGGAAATGATTGCCCCTGCGGGTCCTGTGTATCAAGCAGGGACACTTTCAGGAAATCCGGTAGCTGTCGTAGCTGGAATAGAAACTTTGAAAATGCTAAGCCAACCAGACGTGTTTGAGAAACTCGAAAAGAAATCACAGAAACTGGCGGATGGACTAGGAGAGGCCGCAAGGCAAGCAAAGATTCCTTACTATCAAACCCGAGTGGGTTCAATGCTCGGCGGGTTTTTTGCTAAAGGACCTATTACCGATTACGCAAGTGCGAAAAAGTCAGATGCCGTGCGATATGGGAAGTTTTTCCATGGAATGCTCCGGCAAGGGATCTACTTGGCCCCTTCGCAGTTCGAGGCCGCTTTTTTATCAACAGTCCATTCGCCAGAGAGTATTCGCAAGACAATAACGGCTGCAGGAAAAGTGATGAAATTACTGCGTTAATTCACGTTTCTATAGCCGCTCGTATAAACTTTTAAGGCCATGGAGTGTGTCATTGCGCTGTCTTGGCTACCTTGAATCAACACTTCAGACATTACAGAATCTTTAACATTGGCCGTCCATTCGACATGGACAGAGTGCCGCAATAATCGTAGACAAGGACACAACAAGAAGTTATTTGGTTTCGCTATAGAGGTCAATCGTCGTCGTCGTCATCATCATCGTCATCCTCTTCGAGTGCGGCTTGGCGCATTTGCTCTTCCATGGCATTGTGGATGAGCATACGAAGAAACATAGAGATGACAGACCCTTTTTCTAAACTTCCACCCGGCGGAACGGCAATTCGGCCTTCTTCCACCATCTTATCCAGCCACTGTTTTTGATCTGGGGTAATATGGAGTGGAACTTCGATTAACGGGATCTTCCCAAACATATCCATAACAACTTCCTCCTACTTTCTCGCCAGTTCTCAAGAATAAATAAATCAAGAAAGTGTAAATGTCATACGACGCGCTTGGCATAAAACCATGCGCCTTTTGACTTTGTCAATCAATTTGTGAAATGCAGGAGTTGACCCGCCTCTGCGGGGAGAACTATGAGAGAGAGGAAATCACGGACTGTTGAGATGTGATAGTCGAGAGCCATCTGACGGACAATGGTATATTACATGGAGCTGTCATCGAAAGAAGGGGGCGATCAATCATTCGGGTTTACGTCTCGAATGGCTCAGGTCGGCCCAAACGGCTGCTACGGGGCGGTAATTGCAGCGATTTGTTATCTGGCGTTGCCGTTAGGTGATAGCACGAACGACTGGAACCCGCCGTATGCCATTCGCTTAG
>BQIW01000194.1 GCA_021604105.1 Nitrospirales bacterium
CGCCCGGGCAATCACCTGAATGCTCAGGATGGAATCCCCGCCCCGTTCAAAAAAGTTCTCATGAACCCCCACCCGCTCGACGCGCAACACCTCCGCCCAGATCCCGGCCAGGATCTCCTCCGTCGCCGTCCGCGGGGCCACATATTCCGAAGCCACTTGCCCACTCACATCCGGTTCCGGCAGTTTCTTTCGATCAACTTTTCCATTCGACGTAAGAGGCAAGGCATCAAGCTCAACAATAGCCGACGGCACCATGTACTCTGGCAATCTCCCCTTGAGTGCTTCTTTCACCGTGACCAGATCACTCTTGCCGTTTTGCTCGAGCACGACATACCCTACTAACCGTTTGGCGCCGGATTGGTCTTCCCGTACTACGACTACGGCGTCACAGATGCATGGATCTTGCCTCAAACTTGCCTCGATCTCTCCGAGTTCAATGCGAAATCCGCGGATCTTCACCTGATAGTCGAGCCGACCGATATACTCGATCGTTCCATCCTCCCGATACCGCACAAGATCCCCGGTTTTGTAAAGACGGTCTCCAGAGATGACACTGAAGGGATGAGGAATAAATTTCTCTGCCGTCAAATCTGGACGGCGCAAATAGCCCCTCGCAAGGCCTACCCCCCCAATATGGAGCTCCCCGGCCACTCCTACTGGCACAGGATTTCCAAATTGATCAAGCACATAGATTTGCGTATTCGAAATCGGTCGCCCAATCGGAACGTCAGTTTCCCTCTTCTCGCACTGCCAAGCCGTCACATCAACGGACGCCTCAGTCGGTCCATACAAATTGTGGAGCTCCACGGCCGGCATACGCTCAAACACTTTTCCCGCCACTTCGCCAGGCAACACTTCCCCGCTACAGAAGATCCGGCGGAGAGTGTGACAGGCCTCTAGACCGCCCGTTTCAAGAAACGCTCCTAACATGGATGGAACAAAGTGCAGCGTGGTCACCCCTTGTGTGACAATGAGTTCTTTCAAACGTTGGGGGTCTCGATGGTCCCCTGGCCCAGCCACGATTAGACGTGCGCCTGTCATCAGCGGCCAGAAAAATTCCCAGACTGACACATCAAAATTAAACGGTGTTTTCTGTAATACGCGGTCCCCGGTTGTAAGGGCATAGGCTTCCTGCATCCACTGTAAGCGATTCAAAATGCCCCTGTGAGGCAAACCCACCGCTTTTGGCTTTCCGGTCGATCCTGACGTATAGATGGTATAGGCCACGTTTTCTGGTGCGACCGAAACACCGGGGTTGATCGTCAACGCTTGACTGATTTCAGGCCAATCTGTATCGAGGCATACCACCGGAGCAGGGTGAGCAGGGAACCGCGACAGGAGAGCTTCCTGAGTCAGCACCAATGTGATGGCGGCATCGGTCACCATGAATCCCAGTCGTTCCTGCGGATACTCTGGATCCAGGGGCACATAGGCTCCACCAGCTTTCAAAATACCCAATAGTCCGACCACCATCTCCAACGAGCGTTCGGCACATAGCCCGACCAGTGTGTCGGGACCGACTCCCCGAGCCCGTAAGTAATGAGCAAGTGCATTGGCTTGACGGTTGAGGTCCTCATAGTTCACCTCCTTTTCCTCAAACACCACAGCAATCGCTTGGGGAGTCTTCATGACTTGTTCTTCAAATTGTTCATGAACGAGCCCTTTTTGAGGATAGGCTCGATCTGTCGCATTCCACTCAATGACCATTCGAGCAGCCTCGGCATCGGTGAGGAGCACCAATTCCGACAGCCGCCTTTCCGGCTGTGCCACCATCTCTTCCAGGACCATCCGATAGTGATTGGCCATTCGCTCGATTGATGCTTTTTTAAATAAGTCGGTGTTGTACTCAAACGCTCCCTTCAAACATTCATGATCTTCGAACACCTCCAGGCTCAGATCAAACTTCGTGGTATCTTTAATCCCCTCAATTGGATTTACGGTCAACCCTCCCAGGCTCTTCTCCATCTTCCGGGAAGCATTCTGCATAACAAACATCACCTGGAATAATGGACTGTGACTGAAGTTCCGGTCTGGCTGAATGGCTGCAACCAACTTTGCGAAGGGCAGGTCTTGATGCGCCTGCGCCCCTAGGACAGCTGTACGCACCCGCGAAAGCAATTCTCCTGTCGAAGGATCACGAGACACGTTGGCCCGCATTACGAGTGTGTTCGCAAAGAACCCAATCAACGATTCCGTCTCCAATCGGGTCCGATTTGCCACCGGTGTTCCCACGCAAAAATCCTCTTGTCCACTGTAACGCGACAGGAGAACCTCGAATGCGGCCAGCAGAAGCATAAAAAGGGTCACGTCCGCCTTACTCCGCAACACATGCAGTTGAGCAAGCAGTTCTCCAGAAAGTTCAAAAGCATAACTCGCTCCTGCAAACTGTTGAATCGCCGGGCGAGGCCAATCCGTCGGCAGAGAAAGCACGCTCGGAGCTCCCTGGAGTTGTTTCTTCCAATAGGACAGCTGCTCCTCCAACACCACACCGGAGAGCCACTGTCTCTGCCACACTGCAAAGTCAGCAAATTGGATTGGAAGCTCTGGCAGCGGAGAGGGGTTCCCCGCAAGAAATGCACCATACAGCGTGTTCATTTCTTGAATAAACACATCTATGGACCAGCCGTCGGAAATGATGTGATGCATTGTGAGGATCAGCACATGTTCTTGTGTGCCAATCTGTAATAACTTCATCCGCACCAATGGCCCAACTCTCAAATCAAACGGCCGTCCCTCTTCTTCAGCCGTGAGCCGATTAACCGCTTGTTCTCGCTCTGGTTGCTCAAGGCGCATCAGATCAACAACCGTCAATTTGACATCCCAATCCGAAGCAATGGATTGCACCGGCTGTCCGTCATGATAATCAATGGTTGTCCGTAAGACTTCATGCCGGCGAATGATCTCTTGCAGGCTCTGCTCTAATACCCCTGCGTTGAGCCTCCCCTTCAGGCGCACGGCAGTTCCCATATTGTAGACCGCGCTATTCGGTTCAAACTGGTCTAGAAACCACAGGCGTTCTTGCGCAAAGGAAAGAGGGGGATGATCCAGCGAAAAGGTTCGTGGACGGATCGAATCCTCATCGAGGCAATCTGCGAGTTCACCGCTCAGCAATTTTTTCAATACGGCTTGCTTCGCTGGAGAAAGCGAAGACGATGCACGTAATATCTCATTTTCTTCAAGCATGCCTTCCAGCTCTCCCATAAAGTTCCTTCTCCCACTCACCGACATAAATGAGGTGTCGGTCACCGTGTTTCTGCAATCTCGACATGTTCACCTTAAAAGGCTTTGTGCCTCGCTCTCTGAAAGACCTTCCAGTTTTTCAATCAACCGTCGTTCGATGCATTCGGCTCCATCAGCAATCGTCGATCCTTGAAAGAAATCATGCAATGAAATATCAACTTTGAAGACCTTTCGTAATCGAGACAACACCTGTATAGCGAGCAAGGAATGGCCTCCTGCATCGAAGAAATCATCATGAATCCCAACCTTCTCTACCCCTAGCACTTCGGTCCAAATGCGCGCCAGCGTCTCCTCCGTCGGGGTCCGCGGCGGGACATAGGCCGTGCTCCGCTGGCCGGCCCGATCCGGGGCCGGTAAGGCCTTACGATCCACCTTCCCATTCGGGGTCAAGGGCAACGCCGC
>BQIW01000195.1 GCA_021604105.1 Nitrospirales bacterium
CAGTTCGGATTGTAGGCTGCAACTCGCCTGCATGAAGTTGGAGTTGCTAGTAAACGTGCGTCAGCAACAGCGCGTTGAATACGTTCCCGGGTCTTGTACACACCGCCCGTCACGTCATGGAAGTTGGCAACGCCTAAAGTCAGTGGGCTAACCCTTACGGGAGGCAGCTGCCTAAGGCGGGGTCGGTAACTGGGACGAAGTCGTAACAAGGTAGCTGTAGCGGAAGCTGCGGCTGGATCACCTCCTTTTTAAGGAGTATCTGTAAAGCCGAAAGGTTTTGCACACTCCAGGTCAAACATCTTGGTTAATTTCAAGATGACCCAATTTTTACCGATTGTTTTTATCACTCTTCAGTTGTTAAGGTCATTACCATAGAATTTTTTAAAGTTTAGCTAACATTAAAAGCCGCGTAGATTAATAACTAGGGGCCTGTAGCTCAGCTGGTTAGAGCGTTCCTCTGATAAGGGAGAGGTCGTTGGTTCGAGTCCAACCAGGCCCACCTATTCCGGGGATGTAGCTCAGTTGGGAGAGCGCCGCCTTTGCACGGCGGAGGTCAGGAGTTCGAGCCTCCTCATCTCCATGATTATGTTATTAGAATTTGAAGGACTTCATTTAATTTTGATTAAACAGTTACTAATTTTCTGATAGATTTTTAGTCGCCTTCTTAACTTTTTGAAGCTCGGCTAAATGCTGGGCTTTTTCTTTATAAAATAAATTGATGATAAGTGGTTGGTTTTTGGGAATGATAAAATTGTTCTTAAAAACTAGTAACTTATCATAAGTCTCTAGATAGCTTTTTATTGGCTATTGCTCGTTAATAACTAAATAGTAATCGCAAAATTTCTACAAAATGTGCATTAAGACAAAAACGTACGTGAGAGAGTCGAATTCTCCGTATCATGTGTGTAAGCTACTAAGAGCGCACGGTGGATGCCTTGGTGTCAAATGCCGATGAAGGACGTGGTACACTGCGATAAGCCTCGGGGAGTCGTGTGCAGACGCTATATCCGAGGATGTCCGAATGGGGAAACCCACCAGGGGTCGATGCCCTGGTACTGTTATCTGAACACATAGGGTAACAGAGGGAACGGGGTGAACTGAAACATCTTAGTAACCCTAGGAAAAGAGATTATTCCCTGAGTAGTGGCGAGCGAAAGGGGATCAGCCCAAACCGTTGTCTTTATGGCAGCGGGGTTGTAGGACTTGCATATGAAAGTGATAAATTTATTTGGCAGTAAAACTTTTCTGGAAAGTTAGACCATAGAAGGTGACAGTCCTGTATACGAAACCAAATAAACTTTCGCAATGTTCCTGAGTACGGCGGGGCACGCTAACCCTGTCGGAATCTGGGAAGCCCACTTCCCAAGGCTAAATACATTTGACAACCGATAGCGAACAAGTACTGTGAAGGAAAGGTGAAAAGACCCCCGGTAAGGGGAGTGAAATAGAACCTGAAACCGTGTGCTTACAACCGGTCGGAGCACTATGTGCGATGCTTGCATCGTAAATGTGTGACGGCGTGCCTTTTGGAGAATGAGCCAGCGAGTTAATTTCAGTGGCAAGGTTAAGTCAGAAACAGACGGAGCCGCAGCGAAAGCGAGTCTGAATAGGGCAATAGAGTCGCTGGAATTAGACACGAAACCAAGTGAGCTACCCATGTGCAGGCTGAAGCGAGATTAATCTCTCGTGGAGGGCCGAACCCACTAATGTTGCAAAATTAGGGGATGACGTGTGGGTAGGGGTGATATGCCAAACGAACTTGGAGATAGCTTGTTCTCTCCGAAATAGCTTTAGGGCTAGCGTCGCGTGTTTAGTACAGGGGGTAGAGCACTGGATGAGCAAGGGGGCGCAAGCTTACCAACCTCAACCAAACTCCGAATACCTGTATTCTATAGCGCGGCAGTCGGACTATGTGAGATGAGTTTCATAGTCGAGAGGGAAACAACCCAGACCGACGGCTAAGGTCCTCAAATCTATGCTAAGTGGGAAACGATGTGAGAGTGTTTAGACAGCCAGGAGGTTGGCTTAGAAGCAGCCACCCTTTAAAGAGTGCGTAATAGCTCACTGGTCAAACGCTTTTGCGCGGAAAATGTAACGGGGCTAAAGCATAGTACCGAAGCCACGGATTGGCAGTTCTTTGAATTGCTGATGGTAGGAGAGCGTTCTGTAAGAGATACAAGGATAACCGAGAGGATATCTGTGGCTTACAGAAGTGAGAATGCTGGCATGAGTAGCGTAAAACATGTGAGAAACATGTTCCCCGTAAACCTAAGGTTTCCGACGGAAGGTTAATCCGCGTCGGGTTAGTCGGTCCTTAGCCGAGGCCGAAAGGCGTAGGTGATGGATATCCGGTTAATATTCCGGAACCACTTATTTGGAGTGATGGAGGGACGCAGTTTGGTAGGTCAGCCCCTTATTGGATTGGGGTGCTAAACGTCTAGGATAAGGATGGGTATAGGAAAATCCGTACCCTGAATCTGAAGCGTGATGGCGGTGCCTATAGAGCCAGAAGTGATTGAGCCAAGCTGCCAAGAAAATCTTCTAAGCGTTGATATTTAAGTGACCGTACCGCAAACCGACACTGGTAGGTGGGTAGAGTATACCAAGGGGATCGAGAGAACCTTCGTTAAGGAATTCGGCAAAATACCCCCGTAACTTCGGGAGAAGGGGGGCCTTTGTTGGTTAGCAATTAAGCGAAGCTGACGGAGGCCGCAGAGAAATGGCTTCTTCAACTGTTTAACAAAAACACAGGTCTCTGCTAAGTCGAAAGACGATGTATAGGGGCTGACGCCTGCCCAGTGCTGGAAGGTTAAGGGGAGAGGTTAGTGCGCTTCGGCGCGCGAAGCTTTGAACCGAAGCCCCAGTGAACGGCGGCCGTAACTATAACGGTCCTAAGGTAGCGAAATTCCTTGTCGGGTAAGTTCCGACCCGCACGAATGGCGTAATGAGAGAAGCACTGTCTCAACGAAGGACTCGGCGAACATTGAAGTACGTGTAAAGATGCGCGTTACCCGCAGCTGGACAAAAAGACCCCGTGAAGCTTTACTACAGCTTGGCATTGAGTTAGGGCTTAGTTTGTGTAGGATAGGTGGGAGGCTTTGAAGCTGGCACGCTAGTGTCGGTGGAGCCACCGTTGAAATACCACCCTGGCTAAGTTTTGGCTCTAACCTGTGACCGTTAACCGGCATGGGAACAGTGCCTGGTGGGTAGTTTGACTGGGGCGGTCGCCTCCGAAAGAGTAACAGAGGCGCCCAAAGGTTCGCTCAGGCTGAATGGAAACCAGCCGTAGAGTGTAAAGGCACAAGCGAGCTTGACTGCAAGACATACGAGTCGCGCAGGGACGAAAGTCGGGCTTAGTGATCCCACGATTCCGAGTGGAAGGGTCGTGGCTTACCGGATAAAAGCTACTCCGGGGATAACAGGCTAGTCTGGTCCAAGAGTTCACATCGACGACCAGGCTCGGCACCTCGATGTCGGCTCATCGCATCCTGGGGCTGGATAAGGTCCCAAGGGTTGGGCTGTTCGCCCATTAAAGCGGTACGTGAGCTGGGTTCAGACCGTCGTGAGACAGGTCGGTCTCTATCCGCTGTGGGCGTAAGGGATTTGA
>BQIW01000196.1 GCA_021604105.1 Nitrospirales bacterium
ACACCGTAAACTGACTGTATTCCAAATAACAGGGGGGAGCAGAGAATAATATTACATTTCGGATAATAAATTGAAAGATAAGCAATTGAAAGGCCAGAGTCAGAAGGAATCTTAATCCGTTGATTTTCTTCACTTTCCATCGACTCCCTCAGATCCGGTAACGTGCGGAACCAAACAGGCTGAAGGTTTGGGCCTTCATGAATGTATAGAAGAATTTCGGGGGAACTGGTGCGTCGACGTGATGAAGTCGTGACATGGCTGTACACCCATGCCTTAGGAATCCGGGATAACACGTCGTCGACTCCTAACCTTCCAGATACATCGTTCAGTCCGACATACCCGCATTACGCTCAGACAAGCCGCAATCGACCGACAATCTTATGGGGAGTGTTGAATAATTAGGATGTTCAAGGGCAAATTGGCCCAGGATGAGATTACTCATCAAAGGCTCCGGGTCGGTTCAAAAAAGCATGCCCTGAGTCTTCCCGAAGGGTCCGCCAGCAAGGCCGCAGCCGTTTGTACGCGCGGAGCGTACGCTGAGTATGTGAGCACGGGAAAATGGCGAGAACGCCGCTGGCGGCTTTTTTCAACAGAACCTTAAGATGGCGGCTAACCGGACTCCTTTTTTCTTCCCTCATTCACAACGCAGAACCAAACGGAATCGGAGAACCCTTGTGTGCCACGACATATGGCATGAAACCAGCATATCCTCATGAGCGTGCATCTTCATTCCGGGGAGCTGGAAATATTCTTAAGGTATCTCTTAAGATCAATTTATCAATCGGGTTTGCCCCCTTCACCTGTAATTGGGTTTTTGACCAAAGGATCGTCTCATGAAATTCATCTCGTATGTTCTCACCTTAGGTCTCAACATCATTCTGGTCACTCCGGCGTTGAGTTATGAAGAAATCACGGTCTCCAATGGAGGCACCATTACCGGAAAGGTGACCTTGGCGGGAAAAGAACCCCCGGCATTGGCCTACAGTCTGATCACCAATCCGGATACGGACTTTTGCGGGCGCATTTCCACAGGGACAGGATGGCGTCTCGTCGATGAATTTCATGTGGCGCCGGATGGTGGCCTCCAGAATGCCGTGGTCTTTTTGGAGGGAATTTCTCAAGGCAAACCCTTTCCCCCAACAGGTGCAGCCAAAGTAACGGTGGAGGATTGCCTCTTTACGCCCTGGGTCTCGGTTGTACAAAACGAACAACCGCTCCACATCGTCAACATGGACCCCATTATTCATGATGTGCAAATTTATGAAACGGCTCCATTCGGCTCAAAAGTCATGCTTCATCGCCCACTCCGACTCAATCCATTCCATCCCAAAAACAGAATTAAGGATCACCAGCACAACCCCGGAGAGGCGATGATTGACACGGTTGAGTTCTCAAAAGGCCGCAGAATTCTCTACTTGGAATGCGGATTTCACACCTATATGCAAAGCTGGGGAGTTGCGGTAGATAACCCGTATTACGCCATTACCGATGCGGAAGGCAATTTCACACTCCCTGATGTCCCCGAAGGAGTCTATTCGCTTCTGGCCTGGCATCCGGGCATGGGAGGGTTTATCAAAATGGAACTGGTGATCCTAGCCAACGAAACATTGAAGACCAGGATGGAATTCCAGAACCCGATCGACCGGCGTATGGCCCATAATACGATGTTCTCTAACTATCGGTTTGGCACCGAGGTCCTGGAAAAAGAAGGTGCGGTCTATGATGTCCAGGCAACTCATGAGAGGCAAGACATCCTCAGCGACCAGGATGGAAAGACCGCCAATACACATTCGGCACATTGATGCGGCATGGATCTCAGGGCCTGGTAAGGACTTTGCTCGCCAATTTCTGAAAAAGGAAATTAGGGCATGTCCTTGATTGGAATAATTGGATCAGTCAGCTATTATCTCTGTAGCGTGTTCTCAACATCCACTTGGATCAACCAACCTGGCGGGTTGGGTCTCACTGAATAAGTCAGACCCCTTTCTTTTCAACTCGCCCCCTTAAAAATAAGGCCTGCCCCCTTTCCTCTCTCCCTTATTATTCTTGCCTGCCCTCGCATCGGGCGGGTCCAATTAACCACGAAAGCAAGGCTAAGGCCTACCGGCAAGTTACGATAGCCGGCAATTTTGTAAAAATATCGTCTGAAAGGCACAAGATATGAAAAAATCGATCAACATGGTAGCCGGGGAAAATATCCCCTATATCAAGGAGGCGTTTGCCAGCCTGGGAAACCTGACTCTTCTTCCCGGGCGGTCCATCAAATCAAGCGATTTGCACAATACGAATGTTCTCCTCATTCGATCGATCACGAGGGTTGATGACTCGTTATTGGAAGGGACTCCTGTCGAATTTGTCGGATCGGCCTCAGCAGGAGTGGACCACATCGATGAAGACTACCTCACAGCCAGAAATATCGGCTTTACCTCAGCGGCCGGATCGAATGCCAATTCGGTGGCCGAGTATGTCCTGGCGTCCTTGTTGTTCCTCGGCAGGCAACAGGGGTTTTCCCTCAAAGGGAAAACCATTGGCATTATCGGCGTCGGAAATATCGGCAAACTGGTCAAGGATAAAGTAGAGGCACTGGGAATGCTCCCGGTCCTCCATGATCCTCCCCTGGCGGAAACGGGCCATGTCGAACATCGCTCGTTAGCCGAAACGCTCAGTTGTGACGTAGTGACACTCCATACGCCATTGACCACCGACGGCCCATACCCGACCTATCACATGCTCAATGAGCAGACATTCAAATGGCTGAATCCATCAGCGGTCTTCATCAATGCCGCCCGAGGGGAAGTCGTGGAGACCCATGCCCTGCTGGACGCTATCACAGAAAATCGTATCGGCCCGACCATCATCGATGTGTGGGAAGACGAACCCGCCATTAACTGGGACCTCTTTCAGACTGTTACGATCGGTACACCCCATATTGCCGGCCACTCCCTCGATGGCAAAGCCAATGGCACCTTCATGATCTACGCAGCGTTGTGCAAACATCTGGGCATCCCCCCCAAATGGAATCCTGTCCAGGTACTGCCCCCTCCACCCGTTCCGTCTTTAACGATCGACTACCACGAGCAGTCTGATGAAGAGTTAATTCAAGAAATGGTCAGCACAATCTATGACCTGGAGGCCGATTATCATCGCATGCAACAACTGCTGGCGTTGCCTCAGAAAGAACGGCCTCGTCGCTTTGATGACCTTCGCAAACACTATCCCGTCCGCCGGGAATTCCACCGAACCAATGTCATGCTCCCCAAAAACCAGGAAAGGCTTCAACACCTGCTAAAAGGAATAGGATTTTTACAAATCAGCGAGGAGGGTTAAGGTCAAGCTGGCGATTGCCCAACTCCCCGGCGAGCCTTCACTGTAAAATTCTGGAGACTGTTGAATATTGTAAAATTTTAGCCGTTTCATTCGCTTCTGAGTCACGGAGGCTCACCTGAGAAAAATAGTGGAGTGTTCAAAAAGGCCGGTCCAGCAAGGCCGCAGCCGCTTGGACGAGCGGAGCGTACGGAGGAGTACGTGAGCACGGCCTAGGGGCGAGAACGCCGCTGGCGGCATTTTTCAACACTCCCTTCTGAGCTTCATTTGTCAGG
>BQIW01000197.1 GCA_021604105.1 Nitrospirales bacterium
CTTTAAGGCAGGCGATGGTTTTTGATTAATGACATTCATGCCCAGCGCAATCATCAATCATACATCGGACATGGAGGCTGGGGGTACGAGGGTGTTACTGGCTTTCGCCAATTCTCCAAATTCTCCGAGTCAATTTTTCCCATTTCACTCCGAAGCGTAGTTCGGCGAGCTGAGAAACGGGGAACCGGTAATCGATAATGCCATAGGAAGCGCGTTCGGCATCCAAGACTTTGATATATAAGACCTCGTCCATTCCCACCTGCACATTATCCCTGGTAATACACATTTGTTCGGGCACATCCACTGTCATTTCATTTAAGGGATGTTTGTGTCAACTGACATCTCAAAAAAATGGGGTAAGGAGGTGAAGTCCGGCGTTGAAGGTTGACGGATACTTTCCTAATCGTTCAACGACATAGGTGTGTTGTGGAGGGACCACGATGACCGTTTTTAACAGAATAACAAACGCCAGTAAGGCGAGGACAAGGATGACCAGTTATTCACCCGACTTGGGATTCCTCCTGTGTCATCGGGTTCGCTTGGATCCACAGCGTCAACCCTTCAACTCGAATAACTTTGGCCTGTGATCCTTTGCCTAGGGTTGACGTTCCGGCATTGCGGGCAGTCCAGCTTGTTCCATGGAGTTCCACCTTCCCTATTCGTTGGGCGTCAAGATTTTCCAGAACAGTGGCAAACTCTCCAACCATGGAATCTACCGGAAACTCATCCTTTTCCCTTATGAAGTCTGTTCCTTGAAGCGGCTTTTTCATGGCAAAGAGAGAAAGGATGCCGAAGAGCACGAAACACAACCATTGCAGCCAGGTAGCTTCGGTTAAGGTTAACCAGGTGAGGGCACTCACCATCAATGCCGCTACCCCGAAAAACAGAAAATAAAAGTTGCCCAAGCCTCCAAGGGTGAGGATTTCCAGCCCTATTAATATGAAACCCATTATCGACCAATGCCACCAAAGCATTGTGAAAGGACTCCTCTCGGTTGAAAGGATCACGGCAAAGGGGGATGGGGATTCGAACTATTGCCGTTTTGCTATTATATCGGCCGTCGTATGGTGAAATCTAAGACAGAGATGATTGTTTTAGTTGAGATGGGAACGCTGCAGTACCGTTTTTAACGAAAGATTAGCACAAATTTCCGGAAAGGTCTTTCTCTCAGGAAGGTAAAGCGGTATTTCGAATGGGAGTTTGCCGGTGAATCCCTGAACGTCCGGCTCTGCCTCACCAGCCCTGTCTTAGATCTGAGAACTGTCCCGATGGGATTCAATAATTTAAATCAAAACCGGACCCAATTCTGGGGAGTGCTTGAATACGCCGCCAGGGTTCCTTTCAAATTATAGAAAACGGAAGATGTGAAATGAAAGTTACGACGTTTGCAAAGCGGGAAGGAGGGATTTAAATCGGATGCCTGGCTGTCCAGTATCAACTCAGCCTGCTGTGGAATTCAAAAAAAAAGGTGCGCTCCAATCCCGGGGGAAGAATGGCATGGGAAGACAACCAACAGGTCCCATCCATTGCCGGTTACACAGGGTTGTGTTGATTCATCGTATGATGTCGTGGGTCTTGGTTCTAGTTGGTGGTCAGGTCAGGGTGTTGGACAAAAACAGAAGACGGGAATCTTGTTCCGGTTTTAGAGTGACGCAGGGTCCGCTTCAGGACAAAGTCAAACAGCAAAGGATTGTAGTCATAAATTTCATTGAGGGCGTCCCGTTCTTCAGGGTTGATATGACCGGACGACACGAGTGAGCGGGTCCGAATCACGATATTGATTGCGGGTAGGGGATAATCGCTCCCATTGATGAGTCTGGAATGAATGGAGGGTTTCTCCAGGATTTTATCGAGGTTGTGATGCCGATTGTATTGCGTCAGGGCCGAAATATCAGCAAACACCAAACCTGCATACTTGGGATCTTCAAGCATCCGAATGGCCAGATCGATATAGGGCGTGCCGGGAGAACAGATGGGCCTTTCCTCTTTTTCGCATTCCCCCAAACTGGCGACATGCGTCATCACCACTTTCACTCCGATGTCCAAGGGTTTTTTTAATAACAGTGGGTTTCCAAACCGCTGGTGTTCTTCCGCCTCCGCGGCCACCTCTACACCCGTATGGGAAATCAGTACCATGTCGTACTCTTTCATGATGCGGTAATACGGTAGGAGTTTGTCTTGCATGGTGTTCGACGCCGGATCAATACCCATGGCATTGGGCAGCCATTTCACAAACCGAACGCCTTGTTGTGCATAGTGACGAAGCGCGGTGGTGGCATCTTGCCGGTAGGGATGAATGGAAATGATAGGGAAAAAGATTTCGGGATATTTCCTGGCAAGGGTCAACACATATTTATTGGGTACATGAAACGTTGAGAGTTCTCGATTAGGCTGTCCCTGCTCGTCATGAAAGAAATCAAACGCCATGATACCGAACTTTCCCCGTTCAGGCATGAACTGAATGAGGTTTTTTAAGCGCGCAAGGTATTGGGCGTCGGCTTGTTGCTCATCGGTAACCCCTGCCGCACTCTTATAGATTTCAAACTGGAAAAAATGAAGGAATCCGCTCCAGGGGGATTGCCATTCTTCGTTCACCCATGTGCCATTCTCTGCCGTGTTCATGCCTAACATATGAACGTGATAGTCGCGAAGCGCGTCACCCTGTATGCCCTCGAACGCCTGGTCGACCAGCGAGTGGGCCACGGCGCTAATCTCGTTTTCCAAATCCTTGGGTTCATGATCGAAGGCGCCCCCCAAAAGATCGCAAGAAACACAGAAGGCGCTCACGGCAATCAGCATTGCCCGTGGCAGATAGGTTGATGTGGGGGTAATGCGCCTGGAGGAAATCATGTTGAGTGCTTCTGGTATATAGTGATGGGCTCATCATGACATGGGATTTTGAGTTTCTACCTGAAAATTTTAGGAAATTCTATGGAACTACTTCAAAACTCAGTCAGCGATTTCTACATTGACATTATTTAAAGAAAGAAGGAAATTGGCGAATTTTACCTTTGCCATTGTGGAGAAGGCGATTGGTAATGTGTATTACAATTCCATCCTACAGGAAAAAATGATTCGGTATAGAATTATTCTCCGGGTTTTTTGATCCTGAAACCGTGAACTCAAAGACTTATTCCTTGATTAATATTCATGATTTACCAAGAATCTTTCCCTGCATGCAGATGAAAAAAATATTATTGTGTGATTGCAACCATTGGAGCCGCAGCCAATTTGGCAAAGTGTGACCGTGCCTCTCTGAAACCTGGGATTGATCTCAAAACGACAGGGGCATGAGAGTCCTGCTGCTATTGCTGAGTGGGCGACCTTTGGTCTCTATTTGTTTGAAGGCAAGGTAATCCAACAAATCGCCAAGTCAGCCAATGGTATAGGAAACGATGACACTTTCGATAGGTAACACCCGTTGCTGCATTGTTGGTGGTGGCCCGGCCGGGGGTCTCTGTCGTCATTCTGGAAAAGCATGCCGATTTTCTGCGCGACTTTCGCGGCGATACCGTGCACCCATCGACGCTTCAGATCCTCAATGAAGTCGGGTTGCTGAAAAAATTTGATCGACTGCCTCAACGCAAAG
>BQIW01000198.1 GCA_021604105.1 Nitrospirales bacterium
TTATTGGAAAGAAAAGTCGGTATCACCAAAGTACGCGGGCAGGTCATCCGAATGCCCAACTTCATCGTGTTCCCACTCCTTCATCCGGCAGCCGCACTCCACCAGGGCAATCTGCGGATTCCTCTCAAGGAAGATTTTCAAAAACTCAAGACGGTTCTGGAAGAAATGAGCAAAACCCCCACCCGTCCGCAAACCGCGTCACCACCAACCCTTCCCCCCTCCAAAGCCTCCTCCAAAGAGGAAACTCCAGCCGATCCCCCCACCCAAATGAGCCTGTTCTAAAAACCATCTAGTCAATTTAAATGACAAGTGCGGGGTTTCGCCCCCGCGCCACGAGCCACTTTTGTTTCGGCAAAAGTGGCCAAAACCATTGACGCCCCGCCCGGTCTCATCAGATTGATCAGACGCGAAGGGGGGAGACGGGCTAACTCGCGGGGCTCACACAAGCCCGTCAAGAAGAAGAGCGTCCGATCATGGGGCCGGGCGGCAGGCGTCGGAATTCTCAACTACTCTGTCATTCTGACCCCATCGACTCTTCTCAGGGCAGTCTCCGCGAAGAATTTGTGCTCACTCCAACGATGTAGTTCATGCTAAAAAAGAGAATAGGTGGATTTAAGCGTTCGGTTTTGTCCTAGGGAAGTTTCTATGAGGTGGCGTTTTCATATTGACATATTTCATTAAATATTAAATTATTTCTTGCCTTGTACATTTTAAGGGACACCAAGAAATCGTATTATAATTATATCCAAGTCTAATCCGGATTAATTTAAACAATGAAGGAGAATCCTATGATTGAAAAAATTGCAATGTTCTTTATTGCATTTTTGGGGGTGTATGGGCCGGTGTACGCAGAGAAATTTCCAATTGTAGGTGCCACATACCAACTTGATCGAGCTCAGTTTCCAGACAAGGTGGCCGTTTGTTATACAGCAGATGCTATGACGAAATATATGGAAGCTAAATTGGTAGATGATCAGGCCGCAATCCAAAAAATGGTGTTCAAAGTTGCAACAATGGATGATATGGCAATAATGAAAAAGTTGAATGGCTGCACCCTTATCAGTACCTTCACACAAGCGAAAATTATCAAGAAAGGAGTTGAATCCCATCAGGCTGAATTTTTCGCGTTTCCTCTGGAACCTATGTGGGGTTATTACCTGTACTTCGGTGGAAGGGTCAGATGAATATCAAGAAAAATAGGAAATATAACAATTGAGTACTCGACTTTGCCCATGTTTATTACGCATTTTTCATCTCGTTCCTCAGCTCATAGAGAAGAACAAGGTAGGAGCAAAAATGAGGCAAGCTATGGATATTCGACGCGGTGAGGCAGTTGCAGTAGGATCGATCAAACCGGGCTTCTCCAATCGCTCCTCAGCCGCCTGAAAAAACCGAATTTTAGGCTGGAAATCAGGAGGCATCCAGCCACCACTACATAAATTTTCCTATAATAATGTGGTATGGAAAGCAATTTGAAAATTATCTTTGACTGCAATATTTTCGACAAACTGAGCAGTTCAGACGAGACAGTGGCGCTCGTGAAGCAGCTTATTCGGACTCTTAGACTTTCAGTAATGGTAAATCCTGTGCTTTGGGGAGAGATTCTTAAATCCCCACACGCAGATCTTGCCAATTCATTACCAGTCGCCTATATCGGCGAAAGTGTCCTTCGTGCAGGCGGACAGGTTGGTGATCGCGTAGGTTCTGGAGAGATGTATCACGCTCATTACGGAAACTCTCAGCAGTTCAACGATGCATTGATCGCGGACGCAGCCCAACATGACGCCGACTATTTGGTGACTGAAGATAATAGGCTCCGTAAGAGATTTAATATGCTGACTATTCGGGGAAAGGCAATCACCTATAACGAGTTTCAAGAAATAAGCAGCTCGTGCGCAGGGTCATAACAACTTGTTCCAGGTGGAGGTACTCTGTGGGACCGCACTTGAACTTGACGCTGGAATCGACTGGCCCACGGTCAGCCAATTAGACTCAGATTCCATTTGGTAATAAGAGGGAATTTCGTATCTAAACAAAAGCCTTGCTTAATGTATGATTTTTCATTTCCATTGACCGAAACATATGTTGCATACGGAGATGGTAGTTCCGGGGAAGTTGGTTCCTTTTACGGTTTGGTTCTGATTCCTGAATCCCGAGTCGCTGAGATCGAATTGAGGCTTCAACAAGTCAAATTGAGTCATAACGGGAAGAGCAACTTGCTCGTTCACTCTCGAGAACTGTTCATTGAGTATGCTCGCCCCAAAAGTGGGTGGGCACACTTATCCTACGATGGTGCGGTATCTTTATGTGGGGGAATGTTAGAGACTGTGTCTGAATTTGCTCCAAAATATCTTATGGGTTATGTACCGAAGTTACATTATCCAAAGCAGTTTCGACTCAAGGGGAAAAATGGGCACTCTGACTTAGTTCATGAAATTAATGAAAAATGGCTACAGCTTTGGGCATTTTTTCGTGTCGGAGGCCTTTTGGATCCTTGCGAGAGAATCGTACCGGACGATCCAAAAATTACATCTAGACCTGAGAATTTACCGTATTGGAATATGGTGATACGAAGAACCGATCCAGGCATGAAGGTGCGAAAAATCTACTTAGATAGGGAAAATACTAAGATTCCTTGGTTTTCGAAGTCATTACAGTGGATATCTGTAGCAAAGGAACTGGTTGTAGAGAACGTAGATGGTCCCTCCTATTTGCCGATTGAGCATGCGTCGCTAGAGAAACCAGTTATGTTAGACATTGCAGATATTTTTACATATTCGATCGCCAGGGAATTTTCTGGTACAAGCGCAATTGATTATGGTCGATTTTGTGGTGAAGTGTTTGTTGAAATGCTGCCGAAATACGGTGATGAGATTGTTCTCGGTGGCTAACTCGAATCCAGCTTCGCACTAACCAGTCGCCGGATAAATAATGCAAGTGGTTAGGACCAGAGGATAGAAAAGGGGGCGTGAGTCCTTGTTGATGAGTAACTCCTCGAGTTGATTCCTTATGATTAAGGGGATCATTCTTTCAGAAGGGTAATCTGGCCTTGTGATGTGGCCGAGCAGTGCAGCCGACCCCGGAGAAAAGGCGCGCATTGTTTGAGCCTTGCGAGTTTGCGCGACGCCGGGGTCGGTGAACCGCGCAGGGAACCCGAAGGGCCACAGCATGGCCAAGATGGTTTTGGCTACTTTTGCCGAAACAAAAGTGGCTCGGCTGCCGGGCCGAAACCCGGCAAAATTTCAACATTGTAGACAGGGTTTTAAGATGGATACCCGCTTACAACTGCGGGTATGACGGAAATTTGTTGAGATGCCCACCCCAACCAAGAACAGCAGGGTAAGCTCGTCTTAGGATGCACTCGCGAGGATACTTTCCCTCAACACTTCAATCTGCTTCATAATTTCCTTCGTGCACAATTGAAGGGATTCCTTTCTCGGACGAACCTCCTGTTGGAATTTCAGGGGTTTCCCATACTTAATCCTGGCCTTACTCGGAACCAATAGCGTT
>BQIW01000199.1 GCA_021604105.1 Nitrospirales bacterium
GACGTTTCGTGACAGCGAGCCACTTCTGCGTAGCGAATATATTCTCAAACGCCAGAATGACGTGCTGGAAGATATTATTGCCGGCAAACCTCTTTCTCTTATATTGGAAAAGCTCTGCCTGGAAATTGAACAGTATTTTCAGACAGGTGTGCGGGCTTCTATACTTCTGCTGGAGAATGGATGTCGGCTGTGTCATGCTTCGTCTCCCTCTCTACCCGAGAGCTACATTCAAGCAATAAATGGTGTGGAAATTGGTCCGGAGGTTGGATCCTGTGGTGCAGCAGCCTTTCTCAAAGAGCCTGTGTATGTGGCAAACATTTTGGAACATCCGAATTGGGAGCATTTTAAGGAATTAGCCGGGAGATATGGAATACAGGCCTGCTGGTCCACGCCGATTTTCGGGAGTGATGGGGATGTTCTAGGCACCTTTGCCTTGTATGCTCCTGTTCCACGGTTACCTTCCACTGAAGAAAAAGAGTACGTGGAACTGCTTGCGCATTCGGCCTCCATTGCCATTGAAAAAGTGCGAGCCCAAGAACGGCTTTTGCACCAAAAGCATGCGCTGGAGGTGGTGAATCGGATTGGCAATGCGCTGGCAGGGGAATTGAACTTAGAAAAACTGGTGCAATCCGTTACCGATGCGTGTCGTGAGTTAGCGGGAGCGGAATTCGGGGCGTTCTTTTATAATATGGTTGAAGAAAAGGGAGAGGCCTACGCTTTGTATACGATTTCCGGTGTTCCGCGCGAAGCCTTTGATCACTTTCCCATGCCGAGGAATACCCCGATTTTCGCTCCGACATTTTCGGGGGAAGAGGTTGTTCGAATCGCCGACGTGACGGTCGACCCTCGGTATGGACACATGCCTCCTTATTACGGAATGCCTCCAGGGCATCTTTCCGTCAAGAGTTATCTGGCGGTTCCGGTTGTTTCCCGCTCCGGAGAAGTTCTGGGAGGATTATTTTTCGGGCATTCACAACCCAACATGTTTACCCAAACGGGTGAAGCCATTGTCATAGGTATTGCCTCGCAGGCTGCCATTGCCATCGATAATGCTCATTTATATCAATCCGCTCAGAAAGAAATTGAACAGCGAAAACAGGTTTCAGAGAACTTGAGGCGATTGGCCTCAATTGTCGAATCATCTCAGGATGCCATTTATAGCCTCAATACCGCCGGGATGATCACCAGTTGGAACCATGGGGCGGAAAAGATGTATGGATATGCTGCCTCCGAAATAGTGGATCAGTCTTTCTCCCTTCTCCTTCTCCCGGAATCACGACAGAACACCTTTTCAGACTTAGCCGTTCTTTTGAAACAAACGGGGGATACGCTTCAGGAATCCCTCCGAATGAATAAGGAGGGTTCGGTGTTTCCTGTTTCCTTGACGATTTCTCCAATTCTGGATGCCAATGGGATCCTGATTGGCCACTCCTTGATTGAACGGGATATTTCCGAGCAAAAACGAATTGGAGAAGCCCTTCGAACGAGTGAAAGCCGCCACCAGGCGATATGGGAAAATTCTCCAACGGCAAAATTTGTGAAAGATTTGGATGGGAAATATCAACTGATTAATAAACGGATTGAATCCATTTTTCAAAAACCTCGGGAAGCCATTTTGGGAAAGACGGATTATGAATTAATGAACCGGGCTGATGCCCGACGCCTACGTGCTCATGACCAAAAGGTTCTCAACTCTCGAATCCCGCAAGAATTTGAGGAGTATGTAGAACTCTCGGATGGGGTGCATACGTTTCTGTCCATGAAATTTCCCTTATACGATGCCAAAGGAATTCCCAATGCGATATGCGGCATTGCCACCGATATTACGGCGAGAAAACAGGCGGAACTGGCCCTACAAGAATTGAACGATTCTCTGGAGCTACGGGTGGCGGATCGGACTCGGGATCTGTTGGTGTATCAGAAAAACCTGCGGGCCATGACTTCGGAGTTGATGGTGACGGAACAACGAGAACGGCGACGTTTGTCCACCGAACTGCATGATTATCTGGCGCAATTGCTTGTCGTGTGTCGGATGAAACTGACTCAGGTCATCAATGAGGAAACGGTTCTCCCCTTAAAAACCAATTTGGAGGAAATCGATCAAATCCTGTCCGATTCTCTTTCTTATACGCGCTCCCTGATCGCCGAACTGAGTCCCAGCATTCTATATGAATTAGGGCTCGTTCCCGCCCTGAAATGGTTAGCTCAGCAGATGGAACGTCATGGTCTGCGAGTGCAGGTGCAGCACCCTGATCAGGCCATGCAGCTTTCTGAGGATCAGGGTATTTTTGTGTTTCAGGCCGTTCGCGAATTGCTTTTTAATATTATCAAGCATTCCGGTGTGAGCGAAGCGACCGTTTCTCTTGATGCTCACCCCGATCAGGGGCTGCAGGTGAGGGTGCAGGATGCTGGGAAAGGGTTTCAATCCTCGCCGAATCCAAAAGACTACTCCCAGCCTGGAAAATTCGGGCTGTTTAGTATTCGTGAACGAACGGAGGCGTTGGGCGGTAAATTTTACATTGAATCTGCGCCAGGGAAGGGAGTGCAGGCGACCGTGGTGGTTCCGCTTCAGCCGGTTTCGCTTATGACCGTTTCGAACCCAGACTCCAAGGAAATTCCGAAAACTCCCATTCAATCAGTGGAAGGTCGATTAAAAAGAAAGGCGATTCGAATTCTTCTGGTTGATGATCATGCCTTGATTCGTGAAGGCATTCGGACGTTGTTGGAAAACCATGAGGATTTTGTCATCGTGGGAGAAGCGAAAAATGGAGAAGAAGTCTTAGAGGTCACCAAGCTGGTTCTTCCCGATGTTGTGCTTATGGATGTCAATATGCCAAAGGTCAATGGCATCGAGGCGACAAAATCCCTCACTCAAGAACATCCTTCTGTGAGGATCATTGGCTTGTCGGTTCATGAGGATAAACACATCGAAAAAATGTTGCTCGAAGCCGGGGCCGCTATGTATGTCACCAAAGGCAGTGTGGCCCAAAAACTTGTCGAAGCCATACGTCATGTGGTCAATCAAACCCGGTAGGCCTGGTTGTAGATTGGTATTCGAGAGTCATCATGGGCCGGATTCTGAGAGGCATAGCCTGACATGAATATTGGCATTTTTTGCCGGATTGATTCCTGGATAAACCCCTCTCATCCCATATCCTGAGATTTCATGAGGTATGCCTGCGGTTATGTCCCGGCCCAGAAGGTGGGCCACTTTCAATTCTGTGCGAACAACATTCAATAAGGGTCTGTTGAAAAAAGCCGCCAGCAGCGTTCTCGCCATTTTCCCGTGCTCACGTACTCAGCGTACGCTCCGCGCGTAAAAACGGCTGCGGCCTTGCTGGACGGACTTTTTTGAACCGACCCGGAGCCTTTAATGCGTAATCTCATCCTGCGCAAATTTGCCCTTGAACATCCTTATTATTCAACACTCCCAATAAGACAAAACCTCAAGGGTTGCGAATCTTTCAAATTGCTTTCAAATTCTATG
>BQIW01000200.1 GCA_021604105.1 Nitrospirales bacterium
GTTTAACGCCGCGATGGCGGCCATCAAAACCAAAGTCTGGAAACCGATCTACGAGGCTTACCGGACTCAAGGCTGGAGCACGACCGCCTCGTTGGTGATCATCGCCAGAAAAATCGCCCGAGCGGCCTGGTCTATTCACCAGTACCGTACAACATTTAATCCCGAGCGGATCACACAATGCTTGACATAAACCATAGAATCTCAGGGCATGCTTTGTTGAACCGCCCCGAGGCCTCTGATATGCAACGTGCCTGTAGGTCAATATGCTCTTGGAAATTAGTTTTATTTAAGACTCCCAAGAATGCTCCATAGACTGCATACTTCAACACCATTCCCATTTCTCTCATCGACTTGTCAGAGGTCAACAGAAAATTCCATGTAATCCCTCAGGATTTTTATCGTCCTACCGATAAACGTGGATAGTATTGCCTACGACATTATTGGAAGGGAGGTGGAACCATGAAAAAAGTCGCGAAAAAGAAACCGGCAAAAAAAGCGGCCGTGCGAATGAAAAAGTCTCCGGGGAAGAAAAAGGCGTCACGATAACCCCCCTCGGACATCACTTTGTGTAGGTCCGGGGAGTCGGATGGACTCCCCGGATTACACTTTCCTTTCTCCCAGTACCACACTCACTTCCTCATTCATCTCGACCCCACAACCCATGTTCACATTCGCACAAGTTGAGTTTGCAGCCAGGTTATGTGATAACTCCCGATCACTATTCCCCATGTAATGCGAGGGCACCCGTTATGGACATGAATGCACAAACCCAACTCTGTGGCCTGTTAGGCAACCCGATCGATCATTCCCTTTCTCCCGCTATTCACAATGCGGCATTTCGTCAATTGGGATTAAATTTTGTCTATCTGGCGTTTCCCGTCCAGGATCTCGAAAACGCAATTCGGGGCCTCCGGGCTTTGGGCCATATTCGGGGACTCAGCGTGACCATTCCACATAAAGTCACCATTCTCCCTTTGTTAGATTCCGTCGAAACTACCGCCAAACACATTGGCTCGGTGAATACCATCGTCAAAGACCGGGGCCTGTTAGTGGGCTCTAACACTGACGCCTCCGGCGCGCTCCAAGCCTTACAGCAAGGTGGAGTGGAACGCACCGGACAACGGGTCGTCATTTTAGGATCCGGGGGGGCTGCTCGCGCCATTGCCTTCGGCCTCTGCGTGGAAGGCAATATTAAGCATCTCACCCTCCTTGGTGTTGATGATCAGGAACGAACAACCTTGGCAAACGACCTTAAAGCCAAGACACCTACCCCCTTACACGACAACTCATTAACATCCGAAACATTGCAATCCGCCTTGGCACAAGCCCAATTGCTTATTCATTGCACGCCCATTGGTATGCATCCAAAGGTGGATGAAAGTTGTGTCCCCAAGCATCTGTTGCACCGCGATCTGACGGTGATGGATATTGTCTACAACCCACTTAATACGCGTTTGTTGCAGGATGCGCAGGCGGCAGGATGTCGCACCATACAAGGCATCAACATGTTTCTCTATCAGGCTGTGGGGCAATTTGAGCTCTGGACCGGCAAATCAGCACCAATCGAAGTGATGCGTAAGGTGCTCACCTCTCACTTTTCTTGAATAAAGGGTATCGGGATCGTTTCCAATTTTAACGAAAGTCCCTGCGATAGAGAATTCAATGGAGAATGAAGTGGCTGATGATTTTCCTCCTATGTCACCTGCCCCCTGGCCGGAACAAAATTCTCACTGGCTCCCCTCCGGTATTCTCAACGGTTTTTACAAGGATTTTCTCTCCGGTTCTGTTCCACCCTGCCCGAAAAGGGTTCCTGACCAACACCTCACAACAGGAGAGTTATGAATATTGTCTTCATAGGATACCGGGGAACGGGGAAAAGCACTGTGGCAGCAATCCTGGGCCAACGCCTCGGACGAAGGGTCATCTCCACTGATGAGGAAATCGTCAAGGAGGCCAAGCAAACCATTCCTCAGCTTATCGAGCAATTCGGGTGGGATCATTTCCGCGGGCTGGAAACGCAGATGTGTCAGAAGCTCACCGGCCAGGACCATCTGGTTATCGACACGGGCGGGGGACTCATACTTAAAGAAGAAAACGTCAGAATGCTGAAAGAGAATGGAAAGATTTTCTGGCTGACTGCCGAAGTGCCAACGATCGCCAGCCGGATTTCCGGCGATACGCAGCGGCCCTCTCTGTCAGGCACCAAAACGTTCGTAGAAGAAATCGAAGAAATTCTCGAGATTCGCACACCTCACTACCAAGCCGCCGCCGATCATGTCATTCCAACTGATCAAATTTCCCCGGAACAAATTGCTGAGACCATTCTTTCCCGCATTTCGATCTAGAGCGTTCACTCTGGGGACTGGACGGTAGGGATCAGTCATTGCCAAATAAAAGAGAAAGCGTAGGAGACTCCGCTGGACTCACATCCTGTCCGTCTTTTCCCCCATGTCAGCCCTCGCCCCATTAGGGAAAGAGGAGACGCCAAAACGGTATAGGAGTGGGGATTAAGGCAGTCTAATGCAGTTAACCACCTATGGTATCCATGTCGTTTTTGAAGATGCCGGGTTTCGCCCCGGCGAACGAGGTCCTTTTGTTTCGGCAAAAGGACCCAAAACCACGGTGGCCGTGGCGTGGCCCTTCGGGTGCCCTGCGCCGTGTTGCCGACTCCGGCGGCGCGCAAACTCGCTGCGCTCAAACAATGCGCGCCTTTCTCCGAAGTCGGCAACACGACTTGGCCTCACCACAAGGCCACGAAATTCCAGAGATGCTCTGAGCTTCTGGGACGAATCGCGGTATCACAAAAATCGGGCGTGCCGCTTTGGAACTTGGTATGTAAAAATTCCCTTTCCCTATTTTTCTATCCGACGCCTGCTGACAGGCTCAAGGGACGGACGCTCTGATCATTCAGCAGACCTTGTCTGAGATTCTATGGTTTAGGTCAAGCATTGTGTGAACCGGTCCGGGTTAAACGTCGTCTGATAGCGATGAATGGACCACGCGGCTCGGGCGATTTTGCGCGCGATAATGACTCACGTCGCCGTGCCACTCCAGCCTTGGGTGCGATAGGCGTCGTAGATGGGTTTCCAGACTTTGGTTCGGACCGCGGCCATGGCCGCATTAAAGAGCAACCGGCGTACCTCGGCCGGGCCGCGTTTGGATAAGCGGCGGCGCCCGCTTTTCTGCCCCGAGTCCTTGGCCCGCGGGTCGAAACCGATGAAGGCGACGAAGGCATCGGCATTGCGGAACGGCACCCGCTCTAACGTATTGGTGAGGCTCAGCCCGACCAACGGGCCGACGCCCACGATCGTTTCGATCCGCGGTTGAGCGGCTCGATGCCCGGGCGCCCGGGCCGCCAGCGTAGCCATGGTGGCATCGAGCTT
>BQIW01000201.1 GCA_021604105.1 Nitrospirales bacterium
CCTGTGTTTTTAGTAAACAGTCGCTACCCCCTGGTCTGTGCCCCCCGCTCCTGGTTGCCCAAGAACGGGGCCTGCTTCTCCCGAAGTTACGCAGGTATTTTGCCGAGTTCCTTCAACATCGTTCTCTCAAGCGCCTTGGTATACTCTACCTGTCCACCTGTGTCGGTTTAGGGTACGGTCTATACGGTGGTGTTATTTCCTGGAACAGCATCACAGCACCAACAATCCGTTAAGTCGGTACCGCTTACGCCATTCGTCACATCCACCAGGCCTAGGAATATTAACCTAGTTCCCATCGACTACGCCTTTCGGCCTCGCCTTAGGGACCGGCTCACCCTGCGCGGATTAGCCTTGCGCAGGAACCCTTGGACTTTCGGCGAGAGGGTTTCTCACCCTCTTTGTCGCTACTCATGTCAGCATTCTCACTTCCGATACCTCCAGGACCCCTCACAGGTATCCCTTCGCAGGCTTACGGAACGCTCCGCTACCACTCCATCAAAAGATGAAGTCCTCAGCTTCGGTGCACGACTTTAGCCCCGATACATCTTCGGCGCAGGACGGCTTATTTAGACCAGTGAGCTGTTACGCTTTCTTTAAAGGATGGCTGCTTCTAAGCCAACCTCCTGGTTGTCATGGCCTTCCCACATCCTTTCCCACTTAGTCGTGACTTGGGGACCTTAGCTGGAGGTCTGGGCTGTTTCCCTTTCGACGACGGACCTTAGCACCCGCCGTCTGTCTGCCGTGCTCATACTCATCGGTATTCGGAGTTTGGTTAGGTTTGGTAATCCTGTGGGGACCCCTAGCCCATCCAGTGCTCTACCCCCGATGGCAATACACGACGCTCTACCTAAATAGATTTCGCGGAGAACCAGCTATTACTTGGTTTGATTGGCCTTTCACCCCTAACCACAAGTCATCCCCTCATTTTTCAACATAAGTGGGTTCGGTCCTCCAGTACGTGTTACCGCACCTTCAACCTGCTCATGGCTAGATCACCAAGCTTCGGGTCTAATCCTACGAACTCAAACGCCCTATTAAGACTCGGTTTCCCTGCGCCTACACCTAACGGCTTAAGCTTGCTCGCAAAATTAACTCGCTGACCCATTATACAAAAGGTACGCGGTCACACCTCAAGGGTGCTCCCACTGCTTGTAAGCATTCGGTTTCAGGTCTCTTTCACTCCCCTCGTCGGGGTGCTTTTCACCTTTCCCTCACGGTACTGGTTCACTATCGGTCATCAAGGAGTACTTAGGCTTGGAGGATGGTCCCCCCATGTTCAGACAGGATTTCACGTGTCCCGCCCTACTCGAGGACAATAAGTCTTTCTACCCGTACGGGGCTATCACCCACTATGGCCCGACTTTCCAGACGGTTCCGGTTCTTAACAAATTGCCACTGGCCTGGTCCGCGTTCGCTCGCCACTACTAACGGAGTCTCAATTGATGTCCTTTCCTCCGGCTACTGAGATGTTTCACTTCGCCGGGTTTGCTTCGTTAACCTATGTATTCAGTTAACGATGACGCTAAAGCGCCGGGTTCCCCCATTCGGAAATCCACGGATCAAAGGGTGCTCTCCCCTCCCCGTAGCTTATCGCAGAGTGCCACGTCCTTCATCGCCTCTTGATGCCAAGGCATCCACCAAATGCTCTTCTTTCGCTTGAGAACGTCCCATGCAACACGGACCAACGGAACCCCGTTAATCCATGCAAATCAATCCAGGCGGCCTTTTGTAAAACCCGCCAGAACAGATCATTCATCCCCAATAAATCAGGGACGACGCACAGAACCTTTTATTCAACTCAACGCACGATAACAACGCGCCCGGTGTCTGAGCTTACGCTCAAAACGGCTATCCAGGTCTGTCGTTACCGTTGTGCCGGACATCGATATAGAACATTTTATTCTGCGTTCCATAACACGCGAGTAAACTCACGATTTACCGGGGATGTGCATTCCCAGTGATATCCGGCGTTGCCAGACAGAACCACGTGGCAAACGACACCAAGTATGTGTCGATCGTCCGTGGATCGTTCCTCTTTACAATTGTCACATGGCCGAAGCCACTATTTGCCAAAAGGCAAATACCTTAAATCAGCAACCTGATCTAAGGTATATGTCTTTTATTACGCTCAATCGCCGCGCTGCTTTATTACGCTCAATCGCCGCGCTGCTTTGTTACGCTCAATCGCCGCTACGCACCTCCGGTGCTGGCTTACAGGCTCTCGCCTGACGTGCGGTCGCACGCTCTGTGGCTAAAGCCACAGTATCACGGGAAAGATGGTGGGCCTGGGAAGACTTGAACTTCCGACCTCACGCTTATCAAGCGCGCGCTCTAACCAACTGAGCTACAGGCCCTTTATCGGAGGTCCAAATTCATCTCTCATACCATCACAACTAGCGACCATCCACACGAAAGGATGGTGGAGCCGGACGGGATCGAACCCCCATCGGCGTGAGCCGATATCATCAATAAAGACGTCGGTCGGACACACGCTGTGCCTTGGCTCTTACAAGAGATGGTGGAGCCGGACGGGATCGAACCGACGACCTGAAGCTTGCAAAGCTACCGCTCTCCCAACTGAGCTACGGCCCCTTATTTAGTACGCTCAAACGCCGCTACGCACCTCCGGTGCTGGCTTACGGGCTACCGCCCGACGCGCCTTGCGCTTGCCTCAACCGTCAAGACGGTCTCAGAACGCAGATGCAATCCGGCCTCTGAATATATAGGAAGAGATACGTAGACGGCGGAAAGCCATCCATAAAAGAACGGTTTGATCGTAGTGTATTATGAAGGATCAAGCATACGCGAACGTACATTTGATATCCTTGAAAGGAGGTGATCCAGCCGCAGGTTCCCCTACGGCTACCTTGTTACGACTTCACCCCAGTCGCTGACCTGACCGTGGCTGGCTGCCTCCCTAAGGTTAGCGCACCATCTTCGGGTCAAACCAACTCCCATGGTGTGACGGGCGGTGTGTACAAGGCCCGGGAACGTATTCACCGCGTCATGCTGATACGCGATTACTAGCGATTCCGACTTCATGCTCTCGAGTTGCAGAGAACAATCCGAACTGAGACAGTTTTTAGAGATTAGCTCGCCATCGCTGACTTGCATCTCTCTGTCACTGCCATTGTAGCACGTGTGTAGCCCAGCCCGTAAGGGCCATGAGGACTTGACGTCATCCCCACCTTCCTCCGGCTTGTCACCGGCAGTTTCCCTAGAGTGCCCAGCTTAACCTGATGGCAACTAAGGATAGG
>BQIW01000202.1 GCA_021604105.1 Nitrospirales bacterium
AGCTTAAACTGGATACTCAGTCTCCCAATGAAACGACTGTCCTTCTCAATGGCAGGACAGTTGTCGCCGATCAGCCAACCACTCTTGTGGCAAGTTATTCCCGGACAGATGGATGGGGATTCGAGACCAGACTCCCGGCGATCAAGCTCTCAGAGGTCCTTGCGCCCCTTCTGCCTAAGGTGGTCTTACCCCAAAAACTTTCCACCCTGGGGCTGACCGACGCCGTCTTGTCCACACGAATCAAGACCGGGTTCCTTTCTTTACGAACAGGGCTGAGCGGGCAGTGGATAATTCCCCTCGGAGACCAAACGTTGACGATGAAGCAGATGGCGCTTCGCATAGTAAGGAAGGAAAACCACGCCCCGGTCTCTGCAGCCTTCTGGGGACAAGCCAGCTTGGGGACCCTAAATTTTGACGTACGGTCTGAGCTACTGGCAAAAAACTTCTCATTCACCGGTTCTATCGTGTCGTTAAGTTTATCCTCAATTTTTCGCCAGTTTCTCAGGGCGGTGAGTCTGCCAGCCGACTTGCCTGTCGACATAGAGTTTTCCGATCTGCAGGCCTCAGTGAGTCCCAGCACTGGAGCCTTCTCATTCAGTGGACAGTCTTCTGAGAACTGGACGATCCCGCTTGGCATCGGCCAGCTGACGATTTCCGGTTTGAGCCTTCAGGTGGACAGAAGCACGACGGGCACTGATAAGAAACAAGCCGAAACGACCTGTCGTGTTGAGGGGCAGGGCCAACTCACTCTCAACATCGATGGCTTCTCTGCTAACTTCGCCGGCTCGGTAGAGTTCGTGGCAAGGCCTACACACGTCGGTTTTACCTTTTATGCAAAGGGCCCCAAAGGCAATACGTTCAAGCTACTAATTCCAACCGGAATATCGACTATCAAGCCTCAGGCCGTTTTCACATTCGCTGAATTGGCCATCAACCATACACAAGACGGATGGCAGATCATGGCTGATGCCACGACCCGATTCGCGGGTCTGCCATCGTTCCTGACAGCGAAAATTCCCGGAACTTCGCTCAGCCTTGTACCACAAACGCCGCGCAAGTGGACTTTGACCGCGGGGAGAGGGGAAGTCGCATTCTCTACGACACGTCTGTGGGACCATCCGTTGCCTGCCACGGCACTCCCCACGATTAAACTCAACGGAAAGACTGTTTCGCTCGGCGTGTTCTGGCTGGATGCCCGTGATTGGAAGATTCGCTTCGGCAAAGGATCGAAAACGGACCCAAAACTTGCCCTGCAAGCGACAATACACGTGGCGGTGTCAGACGAGATCAACCGCGTCTTTGGCGTCGGGACGGATGGTCGTCCCTGGTTGAAATTTTTCAAAACCGCCAAGCGGAATCAGAAGAATCCTCTTGCCACCGCGACGGGTCTGCAATTGAGCCTTTCCGAGAAAGGGATCAGCGCTCACCTTCACGGGTCTCCGATCAATGCCATGCAGCCGGATGAGCAAGGCTTGTATCACATCACGTTGGGGCCGAACGGTTTGTTCGGCGAGCTAAGCTGTCCTCTGCCGAAGTTTCGCTACAACGGGCTCGGGTGGACGGCGGCAGGAGAATTCCACATTGAAAAGCCTTTACAGTTGCCGTTGACTCCACTGAAGGAAGCCCTCACACAGGCAGGACTGGGCCCTATGGCCAAGCTCATACCCAAGGCCATTCCCTTGGACGATATCGCGTTGGTGAAGAATAACCGGCTCACCTTTGACCCCTGGCTTGCCAAACTCCAGGAACGGTCTCCATCCCTTCGCATTCCGCCAGTGGTCATGGACGCGCTCAATGAACTGGTCTCTCTTGGTGATGGGATTCTCGAACGAACCCCCGGCCAACTCAATGAGTATCTGGCATTCGTCCTGCCCCAAGACCTCAGCTTTGCGATTGAAGTTGGCGGGACCGGTGGACTGAAGCTGGACGTGACCACACGCACGCAGGCCAATCCGAATCCTCAACCCCTTAAATTGTTACTGCCCTTTGCCGGTCCGCCCTTTGGCCTGCCTGAATTGCTGGGGATTCAATTGACCTCACTGTCATTCGGCCAAATCCTGAGTGGCTCACTGTTCTTACTTCAATTGGAAGGCAAATTCGACCGCTTTGACCTGTTGGCGCTCGCAGGTTGTCTGACCACCGGGTACTTAATTGATGGCAAAACGAGTTGCAAAGCCTTTCAATATTCCTACACCATTGATCAGTTACTTGCCGTGCTCCCTGCAGGTTCTCCGGTGCCTGTTCCGCTGTTCTATAAGGAACTCGCCATTTCATATTTCGGCTGGGAAATGCTTAAAGCCGAGAGCCGTTGGTCCTTCCCTCAACCCGACGGCGGGTTGTTTGCCCTGATCAGTCTGTTTTCCCAATTGCTTCCCTTCTTTACCAAACCAACATACAAGTTAGATCCGGACGCTGCGCCGAAAGGATTCAAACTGCCGTTCATGATCGGACCCAATTATCTTCAGCTCCCTCCGTATCTCGGAGGGGCGGTGCTTGGCACCACGACCGGGCTGCCAACATGGAGTGTATGGAAATCGTTGGCCAACCTGCTCAACGGGTTCAAGACAGGAGACCCTCAAGATTTTGTCAGCGCGTTACCAGTGGAGGCACGCGTCGGTGAGGTCACAGTCACCTTTGGCCCATTCAGTATTGGAGTCGGGTTCGCGGTGACCACTCCACGCGAATTTGCAACTGCAATCTTAGCAGGTAAGGTACGGACGAAAGCGGGGAAGAATTTCGGTCAGCGGATTCGGGCCATGGGTACAGGTCCCGACAAGCAGATTGCGGCCCTCTTACCCAAACCCACCAAAGGTCCACCGAACAGTGACGGACTTATTATTCTATTGATCGGTACCTTTGAGATTCACAACATCATCACGTTACAAAGCGCTTTTGGATTAGCCGCGGTCGACTCAAAAGTGTCCGGCAAAGGGTTTGGGACCGGCGTGCAGTTTACGGGAACGCTTGGCAATGCCTTGACGATGAAGATTGCGGGTGCGGTCACAGTCACCTCGACCCGACTCAGTATCAAGGGCAGTACAGGTATTTGGTGGAAGAACCGCCTCATGACCGGTGTCAACCTGCTGACGATTGTCGACAAAAAGGGCTTCTTCACCAAACTCACGTTTAACCTCACCCCGAAGTGTTCGCTCACCGGAACATGGACGATATCGAAAACCACTATGTCTATTGGGGGTGATATCACATGGAACTATGGAGGTAACCGG
>BQIW01000203.1 GCA_021604105.1 Nitrospirales bacterium
AATTTTGAAGTGAATGTCTTCCGTGGAGTAACGCATGGGGGTGTGGAGGCCATCACCTGCACGGAATTTTTGCACAACAATGGGGCTCCAACCTGCGGGCAGGAATGTATCCATTCATCTCAGGCGAAAAATATCCATGAAGAAGAGGTTCACAAGCATCAAAAAGAGCTGGGGAAAATAGGTCCCAATGTCATTGGATAGATGTTTAATCGGCATGTCTCTGCGTGTATGTGTAGTAATTGATGGCCAGGGAGTTTCTTCAGCGCAAGATCATTAATGAAATAAAAGTACATTGTCATAGGGAAATTTCACCACTCGTATTAAGGGGGACCATACATGAAGGGAAAGGCATTTAAAATTTTCGTGTTCGCTACCGCACTCACATTCTTTGGTGGCAGCCTGCATTTGCCGGTTGCCTTGGCATCATCCGTACTTTCATCCAATGTAGATGTTGAAATTATGGTCAGAGTCAGCCAAAAAGGGTTTTCAGACGAACGAGGAAAATTATTTAATCCAAAAAATTTCCTGAAAATTCCGAAAGGTCAGGTGGTGCGAATCACCTTTGTTTTCGATGAAAGCATGTCCAGCTTGTCTTATGGGGATACTCATCAAATTGCCATAACGGGGGCTGGAGGGACGAAAGAATCGGAAAAAATATGGGTATTCAGCAAAAAGTCAAGTATTACCTTGCAGAGCGGGAAAGACGGCGATGCGTTTCGAGCGTATTGCATTGTCGATTGCATTGGGATGGAACATTTAAATAATCTTTTAATTAAAGTGGTTTAACCGGTTTTTGATTTACGTTACAACGCTGAAACGTTGGGTATAGCGTTTCGGGAATGTTGAATTGTGTGTGCGACGGGTTCCATTCAGTGTGACCCATGGCCATGAGATATGCCCGCGTCCCCGCATCATGTGTGACCAAAAAATTATTGAGAAGCTTTGAGTCTGTTGATACGCTGGCGGGGGGTAGCGTGTGTTCGGAAGAGCAACCAGCGCGCCTTCCGATTTTGTCTAGGAGAGTGGTATAGCAGGAATGGTTATTACGGGGAAACCCGTTTTCTTTGTCTACCCAATTTTTCGAATTCAACGGCCAAAAACACGATTGTTGAAAGAATGAGACAGAGGCCGACGTGGTCCAGAGTTAAGGGCATGGTATGGAAGATGGGATTGAGGAATGGAACTTAAACTGTGGCCATCTGAAGGGCCAAGGCGAGGAGCACGGCTCCTAATAACCAGAGATTGGTCAACAGTCCCCGCTGTATAAATGACTCACGCTCTATGAGTGGATTAGGGTTGTCCCAGTTCTCAGTCATTCAAGAGAGGACGTTTTTAGCTTCTTGCAGTACCGTGACTATGTCCTGTTCCTTCAAAGAAAAATAGCCGGAACGATCCACGGCGACCTGGCTGATGGGTCACGAAAATAGTCCGTGGCCCATAAGCAGTTTTGATGTCGAAAACGGGGTGTGTCAGGATTCGAAGAGTTCGCGGACCAAGCCGCTCTGCCGGATGATGGAGCGGAGCGTCCCAACGGCAAGTCTTGCATGATCCGGGACCGGCACTGTGACTGTTCCTGCGTCAGTTCGGCTCTGCATGATGACGTGGCTTCCTCGTCGGCGTACTTCTGAAAACCCTTGCCTTTCGAGTATTTTGCAGACTTCTTTCCCAGAGAGAACCCGCAGCTTACCCATGTGCGGCTTCGAATCGCGTGACATACACTTCGGTGTGGAGACGACGCCCGATCTCGTCAGGATCGGCGCATTCGAGGAATAATTCCACCGCTTCCTTCAAATTGGCTGTCGCTTCTTCTACCGTGGCTCCCTGGCTGGCCACATCCAACTCAGGGCAAAGCGCCACGTACAGATCGCCCTCTTTTTCCACAACCGCAGTATAGCTGCTTGTCCCCATTGCTTGTTCTCCTCGTTATTCGAGTCTAAATGATCACTAAACAGCTGGACATCATTGTTTTATTCTTTTGTTTGTATTTGGCCAGATCGTTCCGAAGGACATGAATTTTCTCACAATAGACAACAATATTCCGCTTCTTAGAATTTGGATGGGAAAGTTGATTTAGGCTAGGCCACGGATAAGATCATGTCAAGCGGAACTAATCCCCTATGTTCCTTTCAAAGTGAGCTAATGAACTGGTGGGATGACGAAAAAATTTTCAGATTACAGCAAAGAGGACCAAATTCGTCTGATCCATTTTTCGAATTCAACGGCAAAAAACACGATTGTTGAAAGAATGAGGCAGAGGGCTAGTTGGTTCAGAGTTAAGGGCATGGTATGAAAGATGGGATTGAGGAAGGGCAGGTAGATGGTGGCCATTTGAAGGGCGAATGTGAGGACCACGGCTCCTAATAACCACGGATTGCTTAATGGTCTTCGCTGGAGAAATGACTCCTGCTCTGCCCGAATGGCGAGTACATGTCCCATTTGGGACAAGGTGAGGACGGTGAACACCATGGTTTGCCATTGTCCGAGATCGGCCTCATAGGCCCACATTTCAGTGGCCAGCGAGACCCCGCCCATGAGCAGTCCCACCCACAGGATGTGTTGCCAAAGGCCTCCAGCAAAGATGCTTTCGTTTGGAGGGCGGGGTGGGCGCTGCATGATGTTTCGTTCCTCGGGTTCCATGGCGAGAGCGAGGCCTGGTAAGCCGTCCGTGACGAGATTGATCCATAAGATCTGGATCGGGAGCAGGGGGATCGGCAAGCCGAATAAGGGTGCCAGGAAAATCGTCCAGATTTCTCCGGAATTGCTTGTCATCGTGTATTTCACAAACTTGCGGATGTTGTCGTAGATCCGCCGTCCATCCCGGACGGCGGTGATGATGGTCGCAAAGTTATCATCCAGCAAAATCATGTCGGAGGCTTCGCGGGCCACGTCCGTTCCGGTTTGTCCCATCGCGATGCCGATGTTGGCCTGGTTCAATGCAGGCGCGTCATTCACTCCGTCGCCGGTCATCGCCACAAACTCTCCCCTGGTTTGCAAGGCTCTGACGATGGCAATTTTTTGGGCGGGAGTGATGCGGGCATAGACTCGGGTGTGTTCCACCAGTTGCGCCAACTCTCCAGGGGAACGGTGTTCCAAGTCCTGGCCGGTCAACACCCTGGTCTCCTTGTCGATGATGCCGACCCGTGAGGCAATGGCTTTGGCG
>BQIW01000204.1 GCA_021604105.1 Nitrospirales bacterium
TGGGCATTGGCCCCTACTACGAAGCCCATGTCCTGCCGACCAGCGGACAAGCGGGGGGGGTAGCCTCTGGCACCGAGGCCTACTATGCCTTTGATTACGCCAATGTCCATTTCATTGTGCTGGATTCGATGGACAGTAGCCGGGCTCCAGGCTCGCCGATGGTGACCTGGCTGCAAAATGATTTGGCTTCGACAGGGCAGGAGTGGGTGATCGCTTTCTGGCATCATCCGCCCTATTCGAAAGGGGGCCACAACTCGGACAATGCCGCCGACTCCGGAGGACGACTGGTCGACATGCGGGAGACGATTCTCCCCATACTGGAAGCCGGTGGAGTGGATTTGGTCCTTGCGGGACATTCCCATGCTTATGAACGCTCCTATTTAATTGATGGCGCCTACGGCTATGGCACCGCGCCCAACTTCGCCACACCCTCATTCAATACGCTTCAGGGTGATGGCCACATTCTAGATGCGGGTAATGGTCAGCCCTCGGGCACGGGACCGTATCAAAAAAGCGCTGGAGGAGTTGCGCACGACGGAACGGTCTACGTCGTGGCCGGCCACGGGGGCCATGGGCTTTCAACCAACCCACCCGGAAATCATCCGGTCATGGCCGTGTTTGACTTGGCCTTTGGCTCGGTGCTCTTGGATATCACGGGCAGCAGCCTCACATTTCGGAATTTGCGGGCAGGAGGCGCCATCTCCGATACTGTGGGAATCGTTAAAAATTCCAGTGGTACCATTGCCGCGAAGGATTTTAATATTGATGGCAAATCGGATATTGTTTGGAGGAATACCAGTACTGGAGCCTCGGCCGTCTGGCTCATGAATGGTGTTAATATTGCCTCTACCGGGTTTCCAGGAGGGGCGTCTTTATCCTGGAAAATTTCCGGAGGGGGCGATTTTAATGGCGACGGGAAGTCCGACCTCGTTTGGCGAAATACCAACAGTGGTGCCGTGTCGGTGTGGTTTATGAACGGGACAACCATCACATCGACGGGTTTCCCATCCGGGGCGCCTTTAGCATGGCAGATTGCGGGCGTGGGAGATTTCAATGGCGATGAGAAGGCAGACCTGGTCTGGCGAAATACGAGCAGTGGTGCCGTGGCCGTGTGGATCATGAATGGGACAACCATCACATCGACCGGGTTTCCAGGTAGTGTACCGTTGGATTGGGTGATTAAGGGGGTAGGCGATCTCAATGGCGATGGGAAGGCAGACCTCGTTTGGCGTAAAAACAGCACAGGGGCCGTGGCAGTGTGGCTGATGAATGGGGGAACTATTTCGTCAACGGGTTTTCCATCCGGTGGATCCTTAGCGTGGCAGGTTGCGGGCCTGGGAGATGTAAATGGGAATGGCACAGATGACATTGTTTGGCGCCATGCGGGCTCAGGCGCGGTGGCAGTGTGGTTCATGAATGGGGCGACGATCACATCGACCGGCTTTCCAGGTAGTGTCTCGTTGAATTGGGTGGTTCGGCAGGTTGGCGATTCCAATGGCGATGGGAAGGCTGACCTTGTCTGGCATAATACCGGTAGTGGCACAGTAGCGGTATGGTTAATGAATGGGGCGACCATAACCTCAACGGGCTATCCAGCTACTACCTCCCTAGATTGGCAAATTCAATAGCCAGTGCATTGAGATTTCTCTTTCTTTGAAAACTTTCCCTTAGTGTTTACGGATGGGTTCCTCCCTAACCAATATGGCTGATGCGGACATGACAAAAATGGGATTAGAAAAACGATAGTAATTTTAAAACCTACATTTAAGTTGTGTAGTGCTCCCCCTTAAATCAAGCCACCTGTAAGCCTTGTTTCTGCCGATATTGACGAGGGCTCCGATACTGGAACGCTTGATGGGGTCGCTCCTCGTTGTACCATCGAATCCATCAATTGATCCGTTGTTAGGCTTCCTCGAAGCTACCCAATTGATGTTGCCAGACGCACTCCTCCTTGAGACTTCGAAAAAACCGTTCAATGAACCCATTCTGTTGCGGCGTGTACGGGGTAATACACTCCTGACCCAAGCGATCGTCTCGACAGGTTTGTCGAAAGCGGCGGCTCTGAAAGATTAACCCGTTGTCACTTCGAAGGACTGGGGTGGAACCAACGGGACGAAGTGTGCCGAAGCGGGTGAGGCAAGCCGATTCGATGGCGCGTTCCGCTTTCTGGGCCCGTCAGTGCAAGTCAAACTCATAGCCAATCAGTTCGCGATCATGACAATCAATCACGGCCGTCAAATGCCCCCAACCATCCTGCCCACAGGGGATAGGCGTCACATCCATGGCCCAGCGACAATTACTCTCTGTCGTTTTACTCCAACGGCACGGCACTCGAGGCCGTGAAGTGGTGATGCGTTGATGTACTAACCAGCGTTTGAGGCGTAAAAACAGTCGGGTAAAGCGCTTAGTCGCCGATCTCTCGCTGGATAAACACCTGCTGTCGGAGGCATTAAGAAAAAAAGTCTGAGGCCCGCCCGCCGCGAGCATTCGCCCCATGGTTTCAGCGGACGTTCTCGGTGAGTGGTGCGCGGGCCTGTCGGGTAGCGCAGTTGGGGCGCTCCTCCTGGTATCGCCGGAGCCGGGCCAAAGATCAATTGGCCTTACGTCTCCGGATTCGTGACTTAGCGCATGCGCGTCCCCGGTTTGGCTTTCTACGGATCTTGGTCCTCTTGCGTCGCGAAGGCTGGCTCGTGAATCGGAAGCGCGTGCGTCGTCTCTATCGCCTGGAAGGGCTCCCCCTCCGTATGCGGGTCCGGAGGCGAAAGCATGGTGCGCTGCAGCGGGGGCCCGCTCCTACTCCCCTGGGACCAGTTGAGCGCTGGAGCTGGATTTTGTCCATGATACCCTGGCGGATGGCCGCCCGTGTCGGATTCTCACCGTCGTTGATCACTGGAGTCGGCAGAGTCCAGTGCTAGAGGCGGGGGTTCGTATGTCAGGAGAATTGGTGGGCCAGGCCTTAGATCGTGCCCTGAAAGGGAACGCCGGCCCACAGTCGATTACCGTCGATCACGGCACCGAATGCCAATTCCGGGCACTGGAAGATTAGGTGTACCGCCGTGGGGTGCAGCTC
>BQIW01000205.1 GCA_021604105.1 Nitrospirales bacterium
CGATGTTGATCAAAACTTTGACCTGGCATTACGCAAGACGGTAATTAGCTCTGGACCATACACACAAGGTTCCACAGTGACTTACCAGATTGAAGTAATCAACCAAGGAAGCTTAGATGCGACCAATGTTGAGATCACAGATTACATACCAACAGGTCTAAACTTGACAGATGGAGCATGGGCACAAGCAGGAAGCTTGGCTACTCGCACCATCGCAGGCCCAATTGCAGCTAATGGTGGAACAGCCACTGTAACGATCAGCTTCCAGATTGATGCAAACTTCCAAGGCACCAGCCTGGTGAACTATGCAGAGATCAGCGATGCAGACAATGCACTCAACGCACCGGATGATGATAGTGTAGCGGATCAGGATAACACCAACGATGCTGGAGGCCAGCCTAATAGCCCTGCAGATGATGCAGTGAATGGTGACGGCACTGGTACACCTGGTGACGGTGTTGCAGGTACAGATGAAGATGATAGTGATCCAGCACAAATTGATATTGATCAAAACTTTGACTTGGCATTACGCAAAACGGTAATTAGCTCTGGGCCATATACACAAGGTTCCACTGTGACTTACCAAATTGAAGTAATCAACCAAGGTTCACTGGATGCAACGAATGTTGAGATTACAGACTACATCCCAACTGGTCTGAACTTGACGGATGGTGCTTGGGCACAAGCAGGAAGCCTGGCTACCCGCACCATCGCAGGTCCAATTGCAGCTAATGGTGGAACAGCCACCGTAACGATCAGCTTCCAAATTGATGCAAACTTCCAGGGCACAAGCCTGGTGAACTACGCAGAGATCAGCGATGCAGACAATGCACTCAACGCACCGGATGATGATAGTGTAGCGGATCAGGATAACACCAATGATGCTGGTGGCCAACCCAATAGTCCTGCAGATGATGCAGTGAATGGTGATGGCACTGGTACACCTGGTGACGGTGTAGCAGGTACAGACGAAGATGATAGCGATCCAGCACAGATTGATATTGATCAAAACTTTGACTTGGCATTACGCAAAACGGTAATCAGCTCTGGACCATATACTCAAGGCTCTACAGTGACTTACCAGATTGAAGTAATCAACCAAGGTTCATTGGATGCAACTGATGTTGAGATTACAGACTACATACCAACAGGTCTAAACTTGACAGATGGAGCATGGGCACAAGCAGGAAGCTTGGCTACTCGCACCATCGCAGGTCCGATTGCAGCTAATGGTGGAACAGCCACTGTAACGATTAGCTTCCAGATTGATGCAAACTTCCAAGGCACCAGCCTGGTGAACTATGCAGAGATCAGCGATGCAGACAATGCCTTAAATGCACCGGATGATGATAGTGTAGCGGATCAGGATAACACCAACGATGCAGGGGGACAACCCAACAGCCCTGCAGATGATGCAGTGAATGGTGACGGCACTGGTACGCCTGGTGACGGTGTGGCAGGAACAGATGAAGATGACCATGATCCAGCACAGATTGATATTGATCAAAACTTTGACTTGGCATTACGCAAAACGGTAATCAGCTCTGGACCATATACTCAAGGCTCTACAGTGACTTACCAGATTGAAGTGATCAACCAAGGTTCACTGGATGCGACCAATGTTGAGATTACAGACTACATACCTACTGGTCTTAACTTGACAGATGGTGCATGGGCACAAGCTGGTAGTTTGGCAACCCGCACCATTGCAGGTCCAATTGCAGCCAATGGCGGAACAGCCACTGTGACGATCAGCTTCCAGATTGATGTAAACTTCCAAGGCACAAGCCTGGTGAACTACGCAGAGATCAGCGATGCAGACAATGCACTCAATGCACCGGATGATGATAGTGTAGCGGATCAGGATAACACCAACGATGCTGGTGGCCAACCCAACAGCCCTGCAGATGATGCAGTGAATGGTGATGGCACTGGTACACCTGGTGACGGTGTAGCAGGTACAGACGAAGATGATAGCGATCCAGCACAGATTGATATTGACCAAAACTTTGACTTGGCACTTCGCAAGACGGTAATTAGCTCTGGACCATATACTCAAGGTTCCACAGTGACTTACCAGATCGAAGTAATCAACCAAGGTTCACTGGATGCGACCAATGTTGAGATTACAGACTATATACCAACTGGTCTTAACTTGACAGATGGTGCATGGGCACAAGCTGGTAGTTTGGCAACCCGCACCATCGCAGGTCCAATTGCAGCCAATGGTGGAATAGCCACTGTAACGATCAGCTTCCAGATTGATGCAAACTTCCAAGGCACTAGCCTGGTGAACTACGCAGAGATCAGCGATGCAGACAATGCACTCAACGCACCGGATGATGATAGTGTAGCGGATCAGGATAACACCAACGATGCTGGCGGCCAACCCAATAGTCCTGCAGATGATGCAGTGAATGGTGATGGCACTGGTACACCTGGTGATGGTGTAGCAGGTACAGATGAAGATGATAGCGATCCAGCACAGATTGATATTGACCAAAACTTTGACTTGGCACTTCGCAAGACGGTAATCAGCTCTGGACCCTATGTACAAGGTTCTACCGTAACTTACCAAATCGAAGTGATCAACCAAGGTTCACTGGATGCGACCAATGTTGAGATCACAGACTATATACCAACAGGTCTGAACTTAACAGATGGTGCATGGGCACAAGCTGGTAATTTGGCAACCCGCACCATAGCTGGACCAATTGCAGCCAATGGCGGAACAGCCACCGTAACGATCAGCTTCCAGATTGATGCAAACTTCCAGGGCACAAGCCTGGTGAACTACGCAGAGATTAGCGATGCAGACAATGCCTTAAATGCACCAGATGATGATAGTGTAGCCGATCAGGATAACACCAATGATGCTGGCGGTCAGCCTAATAGTCCTGCAGATGATGCAGTGAATGGGGATGGCACTGGTACACCTGGTGATGGAAATCCTGCTACGGATGAAGATGATAGCGATCCAGCACAGATTGATATTGACCAAAACTTTGACTTGGCGCTTCGCAAGACGGTAATTAGTAGTGGACCATACACACAAGGTTC
>BQIW01000206.1 GCA_021604105.1 Nitrospirales bacterium
GGCGTATTTCGCTCTGGCGATCATAGCCACGTATTGCGTGGCATCTCATGAGATCCAACATTCTCCAATCAATCATCATTCCAAAAACACCACTTCCCATTCCTCAATCTGCTCATGGGCCTGTCAGGTCAGTTCGAAAGCGAACTCGGCCGACACGACCCACAACGCACTTCTTACCCACACCCTATTAATCGTCGGATTCGTTTTCTTTTTTTCCGTCATCCCTGCACAGGCAACGCTGAGTCGGACTCTCGCTCGCGGCCCTCCGGTTTAATCAGGTTCCACGATTCCAACTTAATATTTTTTGCAGCCATAAGGGCAGAACCCTGTTCAGCCTGACCTGAATCCCTTCATGCGTGCAGGAAAGGATACGTGAAATCCATGATCGACCTAAAGTACTTGAAAATCAAAAACATGCAACTAGCCTTGCAGTTTTGCGCGGCAATTAGCTTTCTCCTAATCGAGCCCTCCCTGGGTATAGCTGAAGAAATAATTGAAACACTTCCAACTGTGACAGTAGAAGCCAAACGAATCGAAAACATCGATGTAGTCAAGGAAGAACTCGCTCGCCGGCCCAGCAGCACCATCCTGATCGAGGAAAAAGAAATCGAGGAATCCCGTGCGTTCAATTTAACCGACGTCCTTCAATTCGCTCCAGGCGTGCGATTCCAATCCCGATTCGGTGCCGACGAAGGACAATTCCAAATCCGGGGGACTTCCCTCAGGAACAACTTTCATCATCGTGGTATTAATATTCTCATCAACGGGATCTATTTCGGCGATGCGGACGGATTCTCCGATTTTGAATCCATCGACTTGATGGCCTATGAGCGTATCGAGGTGTATAAAGGGTCCAACGCCCTCCGGTATGGAGCCAATACTCTGGGAGGAGCCATCAATTTTGTGCCCCGCACGGGCTACAACGCCTCCCTCTACCAAGCGCGTGGATTGGCTGGGAGTTTCGGACTCTATTCAGGACAGGTCTCCAGCGGCCAGGTCACCAAACCCTTTAAGGTCGGCACCATGGACACCACCGCCGATTACTATATCAGCGCGTCGGGCAATCATCAGGACGGCTTTCAGGATAACAGCCAGCAGGCACGCGGACGGTTAAATGCCAACTTCGGATTTCAGATCGGTGATCATCAGGAAGTACGCGCCTATATCCTGGGAGCCGAGGTGTCAGAAGCCCTCCCAGGGTCGATCACCCAAGAACAATTGGATTCCGATCGAAGACAGGCTAATACCTTGGGGGGAATTAGCCCCTTCTCCTGCGGACCAAACGAGGCCTGCAAGTGGGGGCGATACTATAGTTATATCCGGGTCGGGGCCGCCTATCGCAACGAATTCGCCTCCCACCAGTTTTTTGAGATTATCCCTTATTATTCCTACCAGTACGTGGATCATCCTATTTTTCAAACGATCGTTCAGGACAATTATAATGTGGGAGGGGAAATTCGATACGTCAATTCCCATCCTATTTTCGGACATGAAAACAAGTTCCTCATCGGCAATCAGCCACGATACGGAGACACCAATCAACGGCGTTTTGTCAATAATTTAGGCAAACGCGGAATTCAGACCCAAAATCTTACGTTGGAGACGACCAATCTCAGCACCTATTTGGAAGACCAATTCAACGTCACCGATGATTTCCTTGTCATTGCAGGCGGACGCTGGGAGTACAGCATCCGGCAGGGCAGAAACCAACTCTACAGTCCCTTTACGGGAGATTTAAATACCAGCGATACCGGCGTACGTCATTTCAATGCTCTTATCCCGAAGATGGGGTTCGTGTACCAAACCACCGGGACGTCGCAAATTTACGGAAACGTCAGCCGTGGGTACGAACCCCCCATCAATGTCGAATTGACCTCATCGATCAACCCCGACGGCACAGTCCCCACCAGCCCGTTCATCAACCTGGATGCGCAACGGGCCTGGCAGTTTGAAATCGGTACACGAGGCAGCACGACGGATAACCGCTATACCTGGGACCTCACCTTCTATAACCTGGAAATGCAAAAGGAAATCCTGACGTTTAATGTCAATAACCAACCAACCTATCAAAATGCCAAAGGGACGCGACACACAGGCATTGAAGCAGGAGGCAGTATGGTCGTGGCCAACGGATTGCTGGCTCAGGGTCCCAAAAACCAAAGCGACACGATCTCCGTTCGAACCGCCTATACGTGGTCCTTATTTAAATTCACCGATGACGTGTACGGCGGAGGAGAAAATGGAACTCAAAAGTTCAGGGTGGCCAAGGACGGCAACCGAGTCCCCGGAGCGCCCGAGCACCAGCTTGCCGGGGAGGTACGCTATGACCATCCGGCGGGATTTTTTATTGCCCCGAATTTTGAATGGGTCCTCGCCGGATATTACGTGGACAGCGAAAATACCGCCAAGAACTCGGCTTATTTCCTCGTCAATCTAAAGGTGGGCTATAATTACAGTAAGAACCTGTCCATTTTCGCAGAAGGCCGAAACCTGTCCGATCAAACCTATGCGGGTGCGGTCGTGGTCAATGACAGTCTTGGCCGGTATTTCAACCCCGGTCAGGGGATCAGCGGGTTTGGTGGAGTCGAATGGAAGTTTTAATGTGTTCGGGCCGGACACCCTAGTTCAGGAACCGGAACATTGAGGTTGTCACACCTAGTTCGTTATTCTAGGTGTGACACCCAATGGCTTATCAACGGAAGACGGATATTTTAAAGATTTCCATTCATATTATCTGATAACCTTTTCGCAACGACAAACCGGGTATTGAGATTTCCATGAGACTACCTGCCGCCACACAGAAAAAGGCCCGCATCGAGATCATTCCAATGATCGACACGATGTTCTTTCTCCTGGTGTTCTTTATGATTGCCACCCTCTCCATGACCATTCAACATGGGATGCCGGTCAAT
>BQIW01000207.1 GCA_021604105.1 Nitrospirales bacterium
AAACCCCTACTGCGTATACGCGAACCATTGCCTGCAAGCCAGTTATTCATAAATTATAAAAGATGAGAAGAACTAAGCTGTTGAAGATTATATTGTTTGTAATGATCGTGTTTTATATGGGATGCAAAGACAATGAAAAAATAATTCTAAATGATCCTCAGATTTATGATAAAACTAAATTAGAACTTTGGCTAAAAGAATATTACATTGAGGATGAAAAGCTAAATAATATTGAAGACAATTTAATCTACAATAATTGTTTAGAAGTTTGGTACAAATATCAATATGAAAAGAATGGTGAAATCAAATATTTCAAACAAGATAGTCCTTTGGGAGATTGGGAATTAATTGATCGGGATGCACTCGATAAAGGTACTGGAGTAAAGACAATTAAACTAACTGCGCCAGTTCCACGCCTAGAAATTGATAAGTATGAACAATCAATTGTAAAATACGAATTTTTCGACTCTTACAATCAGATTTTACTAAACGAAAAAACAGGAGTGGTTGAAAACTACCAAAATATAGTAATTCATAATCCAAGAACTGGGTTCTTTATGTCGCTATTTAATAGTTTCCCTTGGCCATGCGTAAAATTTCCGATAGAACAAAATAAAAAGTGGAATTGGTCATTTAATGCGTATGGAGATAATAGATTATATAAATGGGAAGGGCCAACATTAATGAATTATAGTTATTCCTATTTAGGGGAATCCATTTTGGATCTTCCTTTTGGTAAGATAGCTACATCTAAATTTGAAGCTTTAGCAACAAATGGAACTATCAATAATAAATTAGTCTATCATTTTAACAGTCAAATTGGATTTGTTAAACAGGAATTTTACACTCATGATGGGGCAACAATTGTATTGGAGGCTGTCGATTATGTATCTAAATGTGAAAGTAAGATATTGGCAACCCAGTAAATAACAATTCCAATAAATATAGATGAAGACACTTAAGGTGAATATTGGATTGAAATAAGAATGCAACCAGAAAATGAAGGAATATCAGTTGTTAAATGAAAGCCTGCAGGCAACATTGCATATACGCAATAGGGGCAAATAGTTTAAATTGAAAATTGAATTCCCAAACCGGCCAGGCAAAGAAAAAGAGGCGCTGGATCAAGCTCGCCTCTTTTTCTTTGCCTGGCCTACGATTAATTTGTATTTTGAGAGAAATTTAACCAAACCCCTACTGCGTATACGCGATCCATTAGTGGCCATTCCGCCTATGAGAATTTGAAAATGAAGATAGATTAATGTAAATTGAGTGATAACCAACAAACTTGATAATGAAATTCAAGTCAAAGAAAACGAAAAATCAAGAAGATGAGGTTTATGAAACAAGGAAACAAGCCTTTCGAGCATCAAAAAGAGATAATAAGATTCCAATAAGTATGCAACCAAATGAGGTTGTAAAACCAAATACTGAGAGAGGCAATCAAGAAAGATTAGATGACAGAAACAGAAGATTATACATATTTAGATTAATTGAAAGTTTATTTGGAGAGAAAGGTAGAGATATTCATATAAGAGAAGACAAAGAAGTGAAATATCCAGAGAATAAGGGAAACCAGTTAGATCATTTTAATGCTGGAGAACCTCCAAGATTGAAGAAACATTATTATTACAAGAAAAAATGATAGAGATACATAAATCAGAGAATATTCTGGATGATCAATTTTTCAACTTTGATTATAGCAAACAATTCTTAAGTGAAAGAGAAATTGTTGGTTTACAAGAGATCAAAGGAGTTAGCTTTTATGTAAAGGGAGAAACTTCATTTTTGGAATTCGATGTTTTTTTGAAACAACTTTTCAAAATATTATTATCCAAGTATAAAATATATCTGATCTTAAGTGAAAACTATCCGGATTCAATAAATAGATTAAGAAGTTACAAGAAACTATTATACAAAAGAGAGGAAAAAATTGGCAAGGAAAATTTACATCAAACAGAAGTTGAGATAGGAAATAAAAAATCGATATTGACAAGTATAATAAAAGTAGATGAAAATAACCTGGATTATTGTGTTCAAAATCTGATAGATAGTTTATTTAGGTTTGGATTAATTGTAAAAAAAGGCAAGAGAAGTTTTAGAGAAAGTAAAGAAGAATATTTGCAAGAAATCATTAAAGAGAAAGCCAACATCAATAATCGGTTAGAGTTAAATTTATTGAAAGTAGCCGAGAGTAATAAGAGTTCAAATTCATTTATAATAAGGATACAATCAGATGGGAGAGACAATATATCGATAGAGATATATGGATCAAAGAAAGAAGTAGATGAATTGACAATGAAAATAAGGGAAGAAATGGAATTAAAGTTTTATTTGAGAGAAGCGGAAAGAAACGGCCACTAACATTGCATATACGCAATAGGGGCAAATAGTTTAAATTTAAGATTGTATTCCCAAACCGGCCAGGCAAAGAAAAAGTGGCGCTCGACCAAGCTCGCCACTTTTTCTTTGTCTGGCCTACGATTAATTTGTATTTTGAGAGAAATTTAACCAAACCCCTACTGCGTATACGCGATCCATTACCAGCAATTATGACAAAAAATGAAAGTTGACTTAATTTCACATATTGAAGAATTCGATAATCACTATTTGATAATAAGCGGGATTTATGGAGGGAAATCATTGTCCATCCTAAATAAGTCACTTGAAATCGTACAAGAATTTGAAATTTCATCTATTGAATTATGGGGAGCAGATTTTCATATATCAGAATCTGAAAAAAAAGTATTGATTTCTATTTATTCTACTCACACAACTAAACTAACGAACTGGAAATACCAAGGTTTCACGACACATTGGTTCGA
>BQIW01000209.1 GCA_021604105.1 Nitrospirales bacterium
GACCCGGCTGACCCGAAGCGCTACAGTTCGTGGCCGGATGGTGAAGCCGGAGGGCGGCCTCGCTCATCGTGCATTGTCATCACAAAAGACGACGGGGGTCCAATCGGAAGTTAGCCGCTAATTCCTTGGGTCCCTCGAAGAATTCATTCACTTCGAGGGATCCAATCCCTCCCGCGATCCGAGTGATGGAAAAGTCCTGGCGGCGGGTGCCGGGCCTCCAATGGCCAGGACAAGGCTGTTGCCACCAACGAGGTCTCTATGTTGGACGCCAGGGCCCAGCCCACAATCTTCCGGGAAAAGAGATCCACCACTACCGCAAGATAAAGCCACCCATCGTGGGTGGGCGAATACGTGATGTCACTGCCCCAGACCCGGTTCGGCCTCTCGATGTTCAATTGCCGATCTAAACGGTTGGGGGCCACCGGCTCCCCATGACGGCTGACCGTGGTGAGGGGAACCCAGGGCCGCTTCGACTTCACGCTTACCCCTGCGTGCCGCATCAGAGTGCGGGTGCGCCACCGGCCCACGAGCACCCCTTCGGCTCGCAACGCCTTGCACAAGCGCCATTGCCCGTAGTTGCGACGAGCCGCATAATATAGTCGACACACCTGAGCACACATCGCATGATCGGGGGCGGTGAAGCGCCCCTTCAGAAAGGCATAATACTCACTCCGACTCACCTGCAACACCTGGTAGAGCAGGGTCAATGGGTACCGCGCCCGTTCCCGGTGAATAAACGCATACCTCATCGGGGTTCGCTCGCGAAGAATGCCGTGGCTTTTTTTGAAATATCCCGTTCCATCCGGAGCCGCCGATTCTCCTCCCGCAGGCGAGGCCGTTCGGCCTGATCCGGCGTTTGATAGCCTTTTCCCGGAAAGGCACTCGCCCCCGTCCGCTCCATCTCTGTTTTCCAGCGACGGAGCAAACCCGCGTTCACCCCGAGATTCTTGGCCGCCTCGGCCACGGAGTATTCTTGTTGGATGACGAGGGCAACGGCGTCCCGTTTAAAGTCGACTGCATACTGTTTTCGTCCATGACTTCCCATGACCCACCTCCTCTGGCGATTATCGCTCTTTTCGAGGTGTCCATTTCAACTAGACCACTTCAGTTTCGTGGAACAGCTAGCGACAATCGGTAAGAAGCACGCAGTCTCCCCCTCCCAGAAAGGACATTAAGAAGAAGTTCCAACCGTACATTCCAAATATGTCATATCCTTCAAAGTCTTTCTAAGTAAAAATGGCCTTGGACTGTTGTATTTGCTCCTTATTTCTGGGTGATGATCGCCCATTGATTTGAAGCTGGGACATCATGCATTTCACTTTGTCTAAATCCGGCATTGCAAAACATGCGATCATATTCGCGGAAAGTGTAGGCATCGCCTGAGGGGGTCGTGGCCAGCATAACGAGACTGAAATCAGCCATGGTTGGAGGAGAAATCCGATCCTCATTTGGCACAAATTCCAACGTGATCACGCGCCCTCCATCGTTCAGACAGCCATGAACTTTCTTGAGGAATGTTTCACACATGGGCACATCAAAATGGTGAAGAAAGTTTGTCAGAAGGACGAGGTCGTATCCGTGACCGAGATCGACGTCAAATGCACTTCCCGGAAGTCTGTGAAAACGGTCTTGAATGCCTGCAGCATCAGCATTTTCTTGTGCCACAGTGAGGACATTGGGCCAATCAAGTGCGGTGATTTCCGCCTCGGGAACTTTCTTTGCGATTTCTACTCCGAAAATTCCATGACTTGCGGCAACATCCAGAACTTTTCGTATTTGGAGCGACTGCTGACTCACCCAATCGGCAATCCAATTCGCCGGTGTTTTCATCAACGGTTGCATTGAACGTGCGAATGTCACCCATTCGGGATGTTCGGGTTCAATTGTGCCTTCATCGCTCATTGCCGTCCCACCTTTTCGTACCGCAGCGGTTAGCTTGTTAAACCCTTCCATGAGAGACGGAGATACAAAGAACTCTATGGTTCCCCCCAAATAAGCTGGCGACCGTTTATCAAGAAACATGGCGCAATCGGGAGTCAACGTGTATTCGGAATTTTCCTTGTTAAGGAAACCGGCAGTGGTGAGAAAATCAAGGACCATGCGAACTCCTCGTTCCGATGCACCGCAGTGCCGGGCCAAGGACGATGGAGTGCGGTTGCCTTCGGCAATTGCGGTGAATAGATCTAATTCAATAGCCGTCTTGAGTGCTGCAGTCTGTTGGTAGGCATTGACCGTTTGAAAGAACAGAGCTGGCGAGGGCCCTTCGGATTGAGACGGTTTTTCCCTTGCTTACCTCATTCGGTTAAAAAAGTGTTAATACGGTGTGGCACTGGTCATGTCGGGAGCAGCAAAAACGTTAACGGGTTTAGCCAATCTTTCCCAGGACCGGTTTTCATTATAAACGGGTCACCTTACATTCTTACGTCTTTGAATTCGAACTTACTCCCAAATAGCATTTAGTTTTTCTCCGGTCTCCAGGGAAATGGCCCCATCCACTCATCCAGGAGAATACGCCAGGCATTCATCGGCAACCATTCCTTATACATCGCCCAATCTTTATATTTTGGAAGCTCCACGACAGTTGGTACCATCATCGGGTTAGTGCCTTTCTTGAATTCCGCAAAAATTGCGCCCCGTAAGTCTTGGATGAATTGTAAATACTTTTTTACGTCCTGCTTAGTTCCCCCTAATAACGGAGTGGCATTATTGTTGTGAGAATAGACAGCTTTATCGAAATCCATTTGGTCAATGACCCTTAAGGATCGCTCC
>BQIW01000210.1 GCA_021604105.1 Nitrospirales bacterium
GGGAGTGATACCTTAGTCGAAAGGAGTGAGTTATATGGGACGACCGACAAAAGTAACCCAGGCCAAACGAAATCGTGAGATGGTGAAAAGAATGAAGCAACAGGATAAGGAAGCCCGTCGTGAGCAACGCAAGTCTGAAAATGGAGAAGCTCCTCGTGTGCTTGATGGGGAAGATCCTGATTTAGTTGGGATACGGCCAGGCCCGCAACCACCGCAATACTAGTGAGTCCTGGATTTTCTCACTGATCGTTTGATTCCTTTACCGGTTATCTTCTTGGAATGCTTTTCCCAGTCCAAGTATATTCTGCCAGGATTGGCATGATTACCTGAACAATCTGCTTTCCTCCTCCTTCATTCCATCTCTGCTCCTATCTGCTGGGCATAAAGCATGGGATCCCCGTCCACTATTCTTATATGAACTCGTTGGTGGGTGGCACATTCCCGAGCAGAACCCGTTGAACGTGCCATTCCCCGTAGCTTTTTGCCATAGCTTTTGCTCCTCATCACGCAAGGGATGCATTTAAGCATGAATCTTTTTTCTGACACGCGAGTTATTGAGTATTTCCCTCTCGCTTCTCTCTACAAAAATTGAAGAAGTCCCATGTCCTTTATGTTCTGATGCGTGATGGGGCATGAAGTTCTTTCCTTAGGCACGCCTGTGCGTCTAAGATATCCGGTGTATCCTCCTAGATTAAAATAATTTTTGAAGGCAGGGCGGGCTCTGTCTTACCATTTGCCAATAAGGGAGTGTTGAATAATAGGGATGTTCAAGCAAATTTGCGCAGGATGAGATTCCTCATCAAAGGCTCCGGGTCGGTTCAACAAAGCATGCCCTGAGTCTTCCCGAAGGGTCCGTCCAGCAAGGCCGCAGCCGTTTGTCCGCGCGGAGCGTACGCTGAGTACGTGAGCACGGGAACATGGCGAGCACGGCGCTGGCGGCTTTTTTCAACAGACCCATGTATTAACTTTGCAGGAACCTGCCCTATGTCCGGTAGGAGCGCAATCTGATTGAAAAGACCAGTTACAACCAAAAAACTCCTGTTGAATGAAGCATATGAAAAACTGGAATTTCGTAGAGATCCCGGTTGTCCTATTAGGGATGGCACACCAGAGATGCCATCGGATGGTAATAATTGATCGGTTATGGCAGCGAGTAGATCTGTTAAGCAGAAATTTTCCGTTTCCAACTTTGAGCTACGAAGTTTAGGCAGGGTCGGCGGTGGAAGAGACGGATTAATCGCAGAACGAGTAAAGAATTATTTCAAATGGGAAATTAACATTGACATCACAAAAAGTATGAATCTTCAGAGAAGATGATCGAACATTTCTCCTTAATTAAATGGTGGCCCCTCACAAAAGAATTCGCCCATCTGGAGCTTCTTACTATTTACGTTCACCCAAATATTTACCAGATGGTTAAAGTATCAAAATTTGCAAGGAGGGGTGGGCCTGTTCCTACCAAATGAATTGACGCGTTTAGGAAAGAACCGGTATAAGGCTGGTTGTTTCGGGATGGACAGAGATTGATCACTTACCAGTGATAAAAATTACCGCATCAAAAATCAAGACATGAAAAGTTAGTAAATGGTAGAGTGGATTTCATCAGGACTAATAGGGACGGTTTTTCCGGGTTAGCAGTAATTTCACGCTAGTCAATTGGCCCTGCTTGACGAGCTCGCCTAACGTATTGAAAATGCAGTAAAAGCGCCCGTAGCTCAATGGATAGAGCACTTGACTACGGATCAAGAGGTTACAGGTTCGACTCCTGTCGGGCGCACCATTTCGGACTCCCCCGCCTGAAATTCCCCTAAAACCTTGAAGGGGAGCGCGGTTTGGGCGGTTCTATACCCGCCATTCCGGTCATAGGGCAGTTTCTCTGAAAAGGCCAGCCTAAGGACCATTCTCTGATCTTCCAGTCGGCCAGAACCCCAGAGTTTATAGGGGTTTCCGAGAAAGTCGAACGCGGTTCTAAAACTTTCGTCGAAACTCTGCAGGGGACGTCCACAATGTTTGATTTTCTCACGTAACATGAGTTTTTGTTCCTGAAGGCCCCTGATCTTATTTTCATAGGTTTCCACCAAAATCGGGCTATCGGCTTCCACCACGCGGTCCAGGAGTTGATCGACCTTTTTCCCGATCTGGCGTAATTCACCTTGCATCACCATACTTTCCTGTCTGGCCTGTTGTTGCCGCCTGCTCCAGAGTTCTTTGAACATCTCCAAGGCCATATAGAACAGATTGGGCGTTGGCCTCATATCTTGGAGCAACGCCCCAAATTCTTCTTCCATCGTTTCCTTGCGGATCGACTTGCCATATTCGTTACACGCCTTTGTGTGACACAAGTAATAGGGATATTTTTGGTTTCGCCCCTTAGACCAGCAGGATCGCAGTGGTACGCCGCAGCATCCGCAGGTCACAAAGCCTCTTAGCGGAAAATCCTCATGGATATCTTTTCGGGCTGGCGCTTTCGCGGTCCCGTTGAGCTTATTCTGGATAATTTGATACGTCCCGTAACTGATCAGGGGCTCATGTTTTCCTGGGAGCAGATGAATGTCCCACTTGGGATAATCGATCATGCCTGTATAGAGCACACGGCTGAGCAGTTCTGCCACACGAGACAAATGAACCTGCCCATCATGCCCTTTGGGAAAGGCCGGTTGCCCATCAAGAAAGCGTTTCACTTCTCCTTGCG
>BQIW01000211.1 GCA_021604105.1 Nitrospirales bacterium
TCTCGCAGTCAAGCACCCTTATGCTTTTGCACTCAATGCGCGATGTCCGACCGCGCTGAGGGTACCTTCGTGCTCCTCCGTTACTCTTTGGGAGGAGACCGCCCCAGTCAAACTACCCACCACACATTGTCCCGGACCCGGATAACGGGTCTCGGTTAGAACTTCAAATACACCAGGGTGGTATTTCAAGGTTGGCTCCACGTCATCTAGCGACAACGCTTCAATGCCTCCCACCTATCCTACACAAGAATATTCAAAGCTCCATGTGAAGCTATAGTAAAGGTTCACGGGGTCTTTCCGTCTAGCCGCGGGTATACGGCATCTTAACCGCAATTTCAATTTCACTGAGTCTCGGGTGGAGACAGTGTGGCCATCGTTACGCCATTCGTGCAGGTCGGAACTTACCCGACAAGGAATTTCGCTACCTTAGGACCGTTATAGTTACGGCCGCCGTTTACTGGGGCTTCGATCAAGAGCTTCGCTTACGCTAACCCCATCAATTAACCTTCCAGCACCGGGCAGGCGTCACACCCTATACGTCCTCTTACGAGTTTGCAGAGTGCTATGTTTTTACTAAACAGTCGCAGCCACCTGGTCACTGCGGCCCTCACCAGCTTTGAGGAGCAAGTCCTCTAACTAGCAAGGGCGTACCTTCTCCCGAAGTTACGGTACCATTTTGCCTAGTTCCTTCACCCGAGTTCTCTCAAGCGCCTTGGGATTCTCACCCTGCCTACCTGTGTCGGTTTACGGTACGGTCCGTACTTACCTGATGCTTAGAGGATTTTCCTGGAAGCATGGCATCAACCACTTCCCCCTAAATCGGGGTTCGTCATCACACCTCAGGATAATGAGTTCCCGGATTTGCCTAAGAACTCTCCCTACATGCTTAAACCGGGACAACCATCGCCCGGCCGGTTTAGCCTTCTCCGTCTCCCCATCGCAGTAAGTACAGGTGCAGGAATATTAACCTGCTTCCCATCGACTACGCATTTCTGCCTCGCCTTAGGGGCCGACTCACCCTGCGCCGATGAACGTTGCGCAAGGAAACCTTGGGCTTTCGGCGAGGAGGACTTTCACCTCCTTTATCGTTACTCATGTCAGCATTCGCACTTCTGATACCTCCAGCAAACCTTTCGATTCACCTTCGCAGGCCTACAGAACGCTCCTCTACCATCCATACCCAAAGGGTATGAATCCGCAGCTTCGGTACTCATCTTAAGCCCCGTTAAATCTTCCGCGCAGGCCGACTCGACCAGTGAGCTATTACGCTTTCTTTAAAGGGTGGCTGCTTCTAAGCCAACCTCCTGGCTGTCTGGGCCTTCCCACTTCGTTTCCCACTTAGATGAGATTTAGGGACCTTAGCTGGCGGTCTGGGTTGTTTCCCTCTTGACGACGGACGTTAGCACCCGCCGTCTGTCTCCCGTGCTCATACTTTCTGGTATTCGGAGTTTGCCATGGTTTGGTAAGTCGGTATGACCCCCTAGCCATAACAGTGCTCTACCCCCAGAAGCAATACACGAGGCGCTACCTAAATAGCTTTCGAGGAGAACCAGCTATCTCCGGGTTTGATTAGCCTTTCACTCCTAACCACAGCTCATCCGATAATTTTTCAACATTACCCGGTTCGGTCCTCCAGTTGGTGTTACCCAACCTTCAACCTGGCCATGGCTAGATCACCCGGTTTCGGGTCTACTCCTAGCGACTATTCGCCCTATTCAGACTCGGTTTCCCTTCGCCTTCGCTATACGCTTAAGCTTGCCACTAAAAGTAAGTCGCTGACCCATAATACAAAAGGTACGCCGTCACCCCGCACCTAAATCACCTAGGCTGGCGCGGATTCGTCTCATCAACTGATATCTGGCTTTGCCAGAGTGTTTCAGTCGAGTCTCTCGAATCCTCGCACCAGAACGTGTCATGTACGCCTCGTAGTACACCAGTTTCCACTGATGACCTGATGTCGACTTGTTTCCACCAGAATTGTGCGTTTTGAGGCGCTGCCTCAAATCACTCGTATATCCAATGTAAAACTTGTCTTCATCATCGAGTCGTTGCAATACGTAAACGTAATGCATAACACCTCCAAGTTATTTAGGTGCGGGGCTCCGACTGCTTGTACGCACACGGTTTCAGGGTCTATTTCACTCCCCTCACCGGGGTTCTTTTCGCCTTTCCCTCACGGTACTAGTTCACTATCGGTCGGTAGGTCGTATTTAGCCTTGGATGATGGTCCACCCAAATTCAGACAGGGTTTCACGTGCCCCGCCCTACTCGTTTTCATTTCGCGCCACTTTTCGTGTACCGGGCTATCACCTTCTATGGCCAGACTTTCCAGACTGTTCCACTAAGGGACGCAAAACTTAAGGGCTAATCCCGCTTCGCTCGTCGCTACTAAGGGAATCTCAATTGATTTCTCTTCCTCCGGGTACTTAGATATTTCAGTTCTCCGGGTTCGCCTCTTTACCCTATATATTCAGGTAAAGATCACCATATTGGTGGGGTTTCCCCATTCGGACATCTACGGATCAATGCTTGTTTGCCAACTCCCCGTAGCTTTTCGCAGGCTACTACGTCCTTCATCGCCGCCTACCGCCAAGGCATCCACCATGTGCGCTTCGTCACTTGACCATATCACCTCAAAACACGCGCTAATCATCGCGCACCT
>BQIW01000212.1 GCA_021604105.1 Nitrospirales bacterium
AGTGTTCAAAAAGGCCGGTCCAGCAAGGCCGCAGCCGCTTGGACGAGCGGAGCGTACGGAGGAGTACGTGAGCACGGCCTAGGGGCGAGAACGCCGCTGGCGGCATTTTTCAACACTCCCTTCTGAGCTTCATTTGTCAGGACTGTGTCAGGTCAATGTTGACCAGATGGCCTGTTAAAAACGAAAGGCCTTCCCGCCAACCGGACTCTCTCTTCCTGGTCATTCCCGACATTTTTTGTGGGGAACCTATCACCCCCTCCGTCGTTCCCGACATGTGCAATCGGGCATCTATCTTTGCTTCCCCATCCACCTGAGAGGATGACAACTGCTCACTTAGGCCACATACTCAATGTTATCCGACACTCTCCGTCAACTGCGATTTAGGTTTTTACACTTCAACCCAGGCTTTTCAACACCCTGCTATTCATACTTGTAGTGGCTTCCTCAGCACGTTTGGGGCATCGGAACGGTGGGGAGAAATAAGCGGGAAAGGTGTTCTGCCCACCAAAGCCATGCTCGGCACCCCATACCACCGCACGGCTTTCGCCATACTCCAGGGTCTGTTGAAAAAAGCCGCCAGCGGCGTTCTCGCCATTTTCCCGTGCTCACGTACTACGCGTACGCTCCGCGCGTAAAAATGGCTGCGGCCTTGCTGGACGGACCCTTCGGGAAGACTCAGGGCATGCTTTTTTGAACCAACCCGGAGCCTTTGAGGAGGAATCTCATCCTGCGCAAATTTGCCCTTGAACATCCTTATTATTCAACACTCCCCCTCAAGGAGGTGTGAATCTTCCCACTCGAATACGTGAAGAGGCATGCCACATTTGGCGGATTGTCTTTGCATGGCTCTGGACATTTAACTCCTCACGTTGAAATAGCAACGGCTATTAAAAAACAGTAAAGAGAGCCCTCATGAGGAAGCTTATCTCCCTGCAACTAAACGAACTCAACTTTAATTATATCCAAAAATATGTTGCGGACGGACACCTCCCCGAATTCAAAAAATTATTCTCCACTCATGGCTTTGTCCCTACCAAATCTGAGGATATACACGAGCTGGCCAATCCCTGGATCCAGTGGCCTACGGTCCATAGCGGACTCGATTATGAGGAGCATGGAGTGTTTCGGCTTGGGGATATCCTAAAAACCAATCAGGAGCTGATCTATGAAGTCCTGGAACGGAATGGATTGACGGTTGCGGCAATTTGTCCTTTCAATGCGGCAAACAACACGGAAAGGGCAGCGTTTTTTGTTCCCGATCCCTGGACGCGGACCCCTTTTTCTGGTCCCAAAAGCCTGAAACTCTTATATAACGCTGTGTGTCAGGCAGCGAATGAGTATGCAAACAGGAGGATCAGTCCGAGATCTATGGTACTGCTGGTTTTCGGTGCTTTGGGAAATTTCCAGGGCACGTCTGTTTCCCATTACCTTCGCCAGATGCTGAATTACTATGGAAAGAACAAGGTATGGTACCGGGCTCTCATCTGCGATCGACTTTTAGGAGATGCGTTCATAACACAATGGAAACGGTTCCAGCCCGACTTCTCAACGCTATTTCTGAATGGAGGCGCCCACCTCCAACATCACTATCTCTTTTCATCCAAGAACTACGCAGGCCCACGGACCAATCCTGAGTGGCATGTTCCACAGGGTGAAGACCCCCTGCTTGACATTCTTTGTGTCTATGACACCATCATCGGCGAACTGGCTCATTTGGCCGGAAAGTACGATATTCGTTTGCTGATAATGACAGCACTTTCCCAAGCTCCGCATGAACGAGTCACCTATTACTATCGTCTCAAGAACCAAGGGGCGTTTCTGGATCGAATCGGAATTGATTATGTCTCAACCTATAGACTGATGACAGAGGACTTTGTGATTACATTTCAGGATGAGGCTTCCGCAAGGCGAGCCCATCGCATACTCGAGTCGGTGTGTTCATTCGATTGCGAACCGATCTTTTATAAAGAAACCGGTGATAGTCCCATCCGTACGCAAGCCACAATACCGAACCTCTTTCATATCGAAAATCGAGGGTCGGATTTGTATCTGCAACTACGACCGGTCAATCAGGTTGTGTCCCCAAGCATGAAAGTCAGGTCAGGAGACGTGATCATGGAGGATTTTGATGCTTTGGTCGATTTGGCACAATTCAAAAATACCCATCATGTGGGTGAGGGCTATTTATCCGACAATACCTTTGATCCTCACAATCTTCCTTCAGAGATTCCCTTGAAAAATGTCTTCAATATCATTCTAAATCACTTTGGAATTTCTCGGTTAGCTATGAAGGAAACAGGTGGGTCTCAACTTCATAAGGAGGCGATAACCTGACACAGAAGAAGACCACGATTGTTTTTTGTATATTCAAAAACGCACACGGTAAAAACTCATGGTAGTAATATTTGGCTGGCACAAAAGATCGCCTGGGTGCTCCCTCTTTGGGAGAGGCCTTTCACCTCTCTCGTTGCGATTGATGGAGGCATGGTCATGTTTCAGAACATTTCCATCCCCCTTTCAACTAGGAATGACCCTGTTGTTCTAATTGGAAAAGAGAAAGATAGACGGTATCCGCTCGTTTCTTAATCCATTGAAATCGAAATAACGTGCGGATTTGACTGGAGTACTGCCCGATATTCGCCTCTTGCCAGAG
>BQIW01000213.1 GCA_021604105.1 Nitrospirales bacterium
GGGAAGAGCGGATTGGGCCTGGAGCAAGATAAAACCGGTGTGTAGATGAACGAGGGTATAACGAATAAAATGAAAGATAATCCAGCTGGATTGCCAAAGCCTGTCACTCTGGGCTATCAGAATATCCGGCGCATGAGCCTCCTGGTGAGCGGGATTTTTCTGCTTCTTCTTCCCACCGCAATAGCCCAAACGCCCTCTTCGAAGCTATCCCCAAGGACAATAGTTCTTAAAAAATCCCCGGAGTCTCCTACCCCTTTGCCCGTGATTGTGGCCCAACACCGACGTGTGTTGATTGATGATCCGGTGCAGCGGGTTGCGGTGGGCGATACGTCCATCGTTTCGGCTCAGTTGATTAACAATAAGGAAATCTTGTTTCTTGGTCAGCGGCCAGGACGCACCTCGGTCATTGTCTGGCTTCAGTCAGGAGCGATTCGTCATTATCAATGCAATGTGCAGTTGGATCTTTCCGTTCTGCATGCGGCTTTGCATAACGTTCATCCCAGCATCGGTGTGACCAGCGCTCCGGACCGTGACGCCTTGATTCTGACCGGAAAGGTGCCTGATGTGACCTATTCTCAGGCGGCGGAGGGAATCGCGGAGAAATATGTGAATGCCAGAAGGGGAGAAAGAAAGGCAGGTCAAGGGCCCTTTGTGAAAAGTTCCGACGGGCAGCGGGCAAATCAATCTCAGCCCGGAAGGTCGAGTCAATCCTCGGGATCATCCAGCTCTTCTTCCGATGATGAGGGAGATGGAGAATTCCCATCAAGCGATTCCTCAGCCCACGTTGAAGTCGCGGAGGCCATCCCTGTCGGCGGCACCATTATCAATCTGATTCAATTGGATACGTTGCCGGCTACCTCCGAGGAGCGCATGCAAGAGGCAATTCGGAATCTTGGGGGTGAGCAGGTGACGGTGCGGCGAGTCAAACGAGGTATTGTGCGTGATGATGAGCAGGATGTCTTTGTCCTGGAGGGGTCGGTGAAAAATCAAGTGGCCCTCTTGCGTGTGCTGGAGGTGGGTTCCCGAATGCTGATCGGCGAGGGGGCCACGCAAAAGAATATACGGGTTGTGGGGGATGAAGCGGGGGCGTTGGCCGGACGTTTCGCTCAACAGCAGGGGAGAGGACAACAAGGCCGACTGATGATTGGTGGGGGCGGGGGAATTGGCCAGTTGTTTGGAGGAGGAGGGGGTCGGTCGGGTCGCATCACTAACCGGGTGGAATCGAATCTTGCCCGGGCCAAAGTGATTGAAGCGGCCCACGGACGTATTATTTCTTTTCTTCATGTGAGGGATCTTCCGCAAATTCGGGTCAACATTAAGCTCTATGAAGTTAATCGGACAAAACTGAGATCCTATGGCTCGGACTTTGTCGGGACCTTTGACAATTTCGGGTCAGCCCCTGAGTCCGGGGCCCGAAACATTTTGGGTTTTCTGACTGGTACGCTTGTAGCCGACACATTTATTCGAAGCGGCGAATTTGCCATTCGATCAGTCTTCTCGTATTTGGAGAGTCTGGATTTGGCGCGAAGCCTGTCCTCTCCTTCGCTCACTGTGCTGTCTGGAGAAATTGCAGCTTTTCTGGTTGGAGGAGAAGTCCCGATCGAGCAGGCATTTTCCCCGTTTTTCGGCGGTGGAGAGACCACTGGTGCGGCAGGGGTTTTTCAGTTTGTCGAGTTTCGTGAATTTGGGATCTCTCTTCGTGTTCGCCCGCTGGTGGGAGAAGACGGGGATCTCACGATCGACGTGGTTCCGCAAGTGGTGACACCTGATTTGACCTTGACGGAGGGCATCCAAGAGGCTACCGGAAGCGATCAACCCACGACATCTTTCAAAAATCGGTCCATGCAGACGAGCGCACGTATGCAGGATGGCCAGGCCATCCTGATTGGAGGTCTGGTCTCGCGTGACAAATCAGATCAGCAGGACTTTATTCCTGGAGTTCGTGATATTCCGGGGTTGGGTTGGTTGTTTCGACGGTTTACGCAAAACGACGAAGAGGTTGAACTTGTGATTGTCATCCATCCTGTCATTATGAGGGAACCGATTCCCGAGGTGGGCCTCTGGGCTTTTCCCGCTCTCACCGACTATCGACCGGCTTGGGAATTCAAGTCATGGCCGGCACCTGAGGAGAAAGGCTTGTGAAGCGGAATGTGAAAGCCATACTGACAAAGGCTCATCCACCCCTTGGTCCGGTTGCATCCCAGCGTGGTGGGATACTCATTGAATTTGCCTTTCTGTCGTTGGTGTTCTATGTGCTGGTTGCGTTGGTTGTGGACATCGGAAGAATGGTCTTTGCCGCTCAAGTGCTCCAGGATGCCGCCCGTGTGGCCGCCAGGGAATTGTCATTAGTCCCCCTTCCCGCCGCCATGACCTTTGAGCAAGCGTTGGAGGATCCAACGGTCCTGGCCCGGGTATTCGATCCGGCCTTGCTGGTCATCGATCTCGACGCGTTTGGCGATGACGATGTGGCATTTCAATCGTTTCTGGATCAATTGCCGATGGTTAATAAAATGTTGAGGCCGCTCATGATTTTCGAACAGGCTGACATTCAAGGTTCCAGCCGTCGATTGCTGAGGTTTCCCGGTGCGCTTTTGAATGATCCTTTGGCTCCGAGTGGTCTGGGAGTGGGAATTCCACGGGTGGAA
>BQIW01000214.1 GCA_021604105.1 Nitrospirales bacterium
GGACCATGAAATGGCCAACCTATCCCGGCTTGGTGTTTTTTTAGCACTTTGGATCATCACTGCGCTGGCCTATCCCTATTTACAAAAAGCGGTGATCTGGCTGGTGGATGTCGTCGTGTTGCGGCGTCCGGACTACGATCAGCTCAGGCAGGAGGTGGCAATCGAGGTTAATCAAGAGGAAGAGCCCGAACGGATTCTGTCCCGTGCCGGGGCGTTACTCCAGCCAGCTCTGTTGGCCAGACAGATTACCTGGAGGCCCTGGAGACTGGGGGTCGAGGCCGTGTCTGAAGGGACGGGTCAGGTCGGCTCGTTTGACGGGGATCGGGTGGAAGAATCTCTGGCCGGTGGGGCGGTCTCCGTTGGAAGCCTGGTCAGAAAAGGGAGCAGAGGATCTTCTTTGGCCACGCCTTGCGGAGAAGAGTTCCTCGTGGTTATTCCGACGATGGAATTGCCTCAATACGTTCTGGTGATCCAGGGGTTTTTTCATCGAAGGCGATTGCTTTCGGACGATCTGGTCCTGTTGGAAGCCGTTGCGCATATCATTGCCAGAAGGATCGATGCGGTGCGTTCGGCCCACGAGCGCTGTGCCGTCGCCATTCGAGAGCAGGAAATGAGAAAACTGACCATTGAGGCGGAACTTCGGGCTCTACGCACGCAACTGAACCCTCATTTTTTATTTAATGCCTTAACCACCATTGGCTATCTTATTCAAACGGCACCGGCGCGGGCGCTGGACACGCTCATGCGGCTGACGGAGTTGCTGAGAGGGGTGTTGAAGCGTCTTGAGGGGGATTTTTCCACATTGGGTCAGGAAGTGGATTTGGTCCAGGCTTATCTCATGATTGAACAGGCGCGTTTCGAACGGCGGTTGGCCTATCAGGTCAATGTGCCGTCAAATTTACGGGATCTTCGGGTGCCGGCTCTGGTGTTGCAACCACTGGTGGAAAATGCGGTGAAACACGGTATTCAAAAGTGTGCCAAGGGAGGGGTCATTAAAATCGAGGCCGAAGTGGAACAGCGGAAAAACGAAAATGGTCACGGAGCATGGATAACTCCTGAGCTCGTGATTGCGGTGCAGGATACGGGACATGGTCCGTCAGGCAAGGGGCAGGAGGCTTCCTGGGGAGCTGGAATCGGGTTGGCCAATATCAAGAAACGTTTGCAGTTACATTATGGCGATCATGCCACGTTATCCATGCATCGGAACCCGAAGCTTGGCACGATCGTCCACATCCGTATTCCTCTTGTGAGTTCGAGCGATCTCCTGGCAGAAGAATCCGAATGTCTTCATTCCGTCCAGGGAGCGAAACAATGAGCGGAAAAATCCGAGTCATCGTTGTTGATGATGAGCGGCCGGCACGGTCATTTCTGGCGACGACCTTGAAGACCCTGGAGGATGTCGACATTGTGGGAGAGGCCGAAAACGGTGAGGATGCGATCAGCCTGATTCAACGGGAACAACCCGATCTGGCATTGCTGGATCTTCAAATGCCCGGACTGGATGGCCTTTCCATGGTCAAGGCCATAAAAAAAGGGCATATTCCGTTGATTGCGTTTGTCACAGCCCACAATGAATATGCCATTGAGGCGTTCGATATCGAGGCCATCGACTACTTATTGAAACCGGTCGACCGCACGCGATTGCGAAAAACCATCAAACGGGCAAAAGAGCGTCTGGAACGGGAAGATGTCATGGCGAATGAATTGGAAGCTCGACCGCGCGGCAAGGAGGGTGCCTCTCCGGAGAATTCAGATTACATTGACCGTCTCCCGATCAAAAAGAAAGAAGAGATCATTTTCCTGCCGGTCAATCAGATTGCCTCTATCGTCTCGGATGGAGAGTTGATGCATATCACCACGTTTCGAAAGGAACGTCATACCATCAGCCACCGGCTCAAGGCTCTTGAGGCTAGACTGGATCCCAGGCGATTCGTGCGTTTGGGTCGCGGGACTTTGGTCAATGTGGAGTCGATATGCCGGGTGGCTACTATGCCGGGAGGGTCGTATGTCGTCACCTTGACCAATACCCAACAACTCAGAGTCAGCCGCAGTCAGTCACGTTTTTTACGGCACCAAATCTTGAGGTTGTAAGAAGCCTGCCTTGAGGACCGGTCCCTTGCCGGTTTTCCCTTCCCTTCTGCCTTAATCCAGTCATTCGGGCCAATCAACCGCTCATGAAATTATATGACCGTTCATAAAAAAAGGCTGTGGATTACGCGCAGCCCGCCTTTATACATTGACAGGTATTCGAAGTGACAGATTAGAAAGGCCGAGAGGCCTGTTCACTGACACATTTCCGGATATCGTAAGTCTCAGGCGAGTGACCGGACGCTCGAGGGAGGATTGGTCCTCTTTGGCCCCAAAAAGGTGCATGAGGCGTCAATATCACTTAACAAGGAGGGTTTTCCCATGTTTAAAAAATTACGTAGTCAAGCAGGCGCGGCGTTGGTGGAATACAGTCTCCTCGTCGCAGGAATCGCCTTAATCGGAGCGGCCGCCGTGGCGGTATTCGGCCACAAAACCTCGGATATGATGGCCGCGGTCGCTGCGGTGTTGCCCGGGGCGCATGCTGACGATAATGGCCCCATTGTCAGCGGTAAGATTATTGAAACCGCAGAT
>BQIW01000215.1 GCA_021604105.1 Nitrospirales bacterium
CCAGGATAATTTTTTATGGTTTGATCCCTGGCTCATGCCATGGTTCGCGGAGTCACCGGTCCCGTCCCTGTGGGCAAACCTCCTTCCGCGCCCGGCTGGAATTTTTCTCACCCACGACCATGACGACCATGTCGATCCCCGTACCTTGTACCATTTGCCTAAAGATGTGCCGATCTTTGTGCCGAGTCGACGCAACCGGAAAGCGCTGCATTATGATTATCTGTCTCTTCTGAGAGAGTTAGGTTTTTCGCAGGTCAGAGAGCTGGCACATGGGGAAAGTTGGCGTATAGGGAACGCCCAGGTAGTATCTGTTCCGTTTTTCGGTGAAGATCCCTGTGATGTGGAACTTCCGCGAAATTGTTATTTGGTGGCGGACCGGGGACGGAACACGCTGGTGCATGCCGATAGCGGGCCGACCAATGATGGCCGCTCGGCGTTGCAAGACAAGGTCATGGCCAACCTTGTGTCAAAGTATGGTCCGATCCACTTGGTTTTTGCCTCTCAACAACAACTCAAAGAAGTCCGGAGTTATGCGGCATATGCCTGTCTCTCTCCGCCGGGAACCTGGTTGGAAGTGGGAGAGAACGGCTTTTTGACCAATGCCTATTTAGCCGAGTTGTGTCGAACCGCTCAGGCCAAACTTTTTGTTTCTTATGCGACAGGGGGTGCGGATTGGTATCCCGATCATTTATCATTTATGTTCAGTGGACGTAATCCGGCCCGGACAGCCCTGCTTACCGCGAATTGGGACCCGCCTGAAAGTCTGAGTCAGGAACTGGAACCATTTAGCTGTCGGTACCATTTCGGGCAGGCGTTCGATGTATTTGAAGCCGGGCCCGAAGGGGAAACTCTGGTGTCTCATCTGGCGGATCAACTGACACCGATCAGTTTATACCAGCTGGATCATGCCCCTCCTCCCTTTCTGCGAAAACATCGCTAACCGGTGTGAGTTGGGAACGGGTGATAGCCCTAGTTTGAGCCTCCAGGATTCCTGCTTGGCCTCTTCCGGTAAGTCCGGTATGATTGACCCTCACGCCTACAGTATTCCTTGGTAGCAAAGGGAGGCAACGTTTCATGGTGGAGGAATCTGAAGACCAAAGAGAATATATAGAAGAAGTGGCAGTGGTCGGTGTTAAGGTACGGGATCTGGGAGAGGTGAAAAAAACCCGGACCGATGATCATACAGTCAAGGTGGGTGATTGGGTCCTGTTGGATTTAGACAATGACCATACCTTTGGCAAAGTTTATCTCCCTCCTCAATTTCTCCCATTTACCCCGCCAATGCGAGTGATGCGGCAGATTATTCGAAAAGCCACTGAAGAAGATGAACGCCAGATTGCGCGCCAGTTGCGATTGGCCCAGGAAGGCGAGGAATTTTGCCAGGAACGGATTGCAGAATTAGGACTCGGCATGACGTTAGTGGAAGTGTTTGGTTCCTTTGCCCAGCGATCACTCACCTTTACCTATACGGCCGATGACCGTATTGATTTTCGCCAACTGGTCAAAGATCTGGCCAGACGATTTGGATGTCGGATTGAGATGCGCCAGATTTCAAGCCGGGAGGAAGCCGCACGATTAAGTGGTGTTGATACCTGCGGATTGGTGCTCTGTTGCTCAAGCTTTCTAACCGATTTTAAGCCCGTCTATCCTCGGGGCCGGGCTGACGCACCCATGAATGGCATGGATAGTCATCGGATCGGGGTCTGTGGCCGGATGAAATGCTGTTTGTTATATGAGGAAGAGGGTTGGACCCTCACCCGACGCAAGCCACAACCCTTAATTCGTCCCACAAAACGGTAATACTATGGTAGTCACAAACGTTGGTTGGGAGTTAGGGGCTGCTGAGCCACATCCGGAAGCCGGGGTGGTCACCGTGAGGGCTGTTGATTATTTTAATTTTCTGTCTTTTCATAGGCGAATGAGTGATAGAGATTTCCCCGAGGACAATGAGGGAGTGTTCAAAAAGGCTTGTCCGGCAAGGCCGCAGCTGCTTGGACGAGCGGAGCGTACGGAGGAGTACGTGAGCACGGCCAAGGGGCGAGAACGCCGCTGGCGGCATTTTTCAACACTTCCAGTGATGAGTGGAGAAACGACGCGCCATGAGGGGTAAGCCACGATTTGTCATCTATGCACATAATGCGACCTACGATAAGCTCCATCAAGTGGCGACGCTAGGATTAACGGCTTCCGCGATGGGGAAAGACGTGATGGTGGTGCTATTGTTCTGGACCATCAAAAAGTTGGCTGAAGGCCGGTTAAATGAATTGGATTTTCCTCCGGAATATGCCGCCCAGTCCCCCGAAGTAGCCAGGTTGATCCGTGAACGCAAAGTTCCGCTCATTTCGGACATGTTCGAGGAAGCCCGTCAGGTCGGACAGTTCAAATTAGTCGCCTGTAGCGCGGGACTTGAGTATATGGGAGTCGATGCCAAAGCGGTCACTCAAGGGGTCGATGAAGTAATGGGCTTGCCTGCAATTATTTCTGCCTGCTCTGGTGCGGAAACCACCCTATTTATTTAATTCCCTCTCTGGTTTTTCCCTGCAGCGTGTTGGCAGGCTTTGATTGTTCACTCCAGTTTT
>BQIW01000216.1 GCA_021604105.1 Nitrospirales bacterium
AGGATGTGACGAGCCGACATCGAGGTGCCAAACCTCCCCGTCGATATGAGCTCTTGGGGGAGATCAGCCTGTTATCCCCGGAGTACCTTTTATCCTTTGAGCGATGGCCCTTCCATGCGGAACCACCGGATCACTTAAGCCCACTTTCGTGCCTGTTCGAGGCGTCCCTCTCTCAGTCAAGCACCCTTGTACTTATACGCTCTACGCATGATTACCAACCATGCTGAGGGTACCTTTGCGAGCCTCCGTTACTTTTTAGGAGGCGACCACCCCAGTCAAACTACCCACCACGCAATGTCCTCCCCGAAGGGAGTTAGAATCTAAGTATAGAAAGGGTGGTATTTCAAGGATGGCTCCACCAACACTAGCGTGCCAGCTTCAAAGCCTCCCACCTATCCTACACATTCTATACTCAAACACAATACGAAGCTATAGTAAAGGTTCACGGGGTCTTTCCGTCCCGTTGCGGGTAATCGGCATCTTCACCGATACTTCAATTTCACCGAGCTCATGGTTGAGACAGTGCCCAGATCGTTACACCATTCGTGCAGGTCGGAACTTACCCGACAAGGAATTTCGCTACCTTAGGACCGTTATAGTTACGGCCGCCGTTTACTGGGGCTTCAGTTAATTGCTTTGGGGCGAACCCCTAACAACCTTCCTTAACCTTCCAGCACCGGGCAGGTGTCAGACCCTATACTTCATCTTTCGATTTGGCAGAGTCCTGTGTTTTTGCTAAACAGTCGCCTGGGCCTATTCACTGCGGCTCTGAATTTGACTTCAAAGCGCCCCTTCTCCCGAAGTTACGGGGCTATTTTGCCTAGTTCCTTAACCATGATTCACTCGAGCGCCTTAGGATACTCTCCTCGACTACCTGTGTCGGTTTACGGTACGAGCTGCTATACTCGCTTTTCTTGGAAGCTAACTCAGTCAACTATCACTTCGCCATCGCTGGCTCAGTGTACTATCGTCCGAAGACTTCAACGCACAATTCCGTCTGTGCGCGTGACCTACATAGCTCCGTCACTTTCATCGTATAGCAGGTACGGGAATATTAACCCGTTTTCCATTAGCTTCGCCTTTCGGCTACGCCTTAGGTCCCGACTAACCCTGTTCTGATTAACATAGAACGAGGAAACCTTAGTCTTACGGCGATGAGGGATCTCACCTCATTTATCGTTACTCATGCCTACATTTGCTTTTCCATAAGCTCCACCATGCCTCACAGCACAGCTTCTACGCCGATGGAATGCTCCCCTACCACTGACCTTACGGTCAATCCATAGCTTCGGTGGTGGACTTAATGCCCGATTATTTTCCGCGCAGGAACGCTCGACTAGTGAGCTGTTACGCACTCTTTAAATGAATGGCTGCTTCCAAGCCAACATCCTAGCTGTCATAGCATCCCCACCTCGTTCATCCAACTTAGCCCACACTTGGGGACCTTAGCTGATGGTCTGGGTTGTTCCCCTCTTGGCAATGGACCTTAGCACCCACTGCCTCACTGCCAGTGCAGTGTAATGGCATTCGGAGTTCATCAGGGGTTGGTAGGCGGTGAAGCCCCCTAGCCCTATTGGTAGCTCTACCTCCATTACACTCTAAACTGACGCTGCACCTAAATGCATTTCGGGGAGTACGAGCTATCTCCAGGTTTGATTAGCCTTTCACCCCTACCCACAGGTCATCCAAACATTTTTCAACATGTACTGGTTCGGTCCTCCATTGGGAGACTATCCCAACTTCAACCTGCCCATGGGTAGATCACCTGGTTTCGCGTCTACCCCAACTAGCTTGACGCCCTATTCAGACTCGCTTTCGCTTCGCCTTCGCACCTTAGGTGCTTAAACTCGCTAGTTAGGAGTAACTCGTAGGCTCATTATGCAAAAGGCACGCCGTCACCACTTGCGTGGCTCCGACCGCTTGTAAGCGCACGGTTTCAGGTTCTTTTCACTCCCCTTCTTGGGGTTCTTTTCACCTTTCCCTCACGGTACTGGTTCACTATCGGTCTCTCAGGAGTATTTAGCCTTGGAGGATGGTCCCCCCATATTCGGACAGAATTTCACGTGTTCCGCCTTACTCGTTTCACTAACTTTCAACTTTCGTATACAGGACTTTCACCTCCTTTGGTTGGCCTTTCCAGAACCATTCTACTAGTTTCAAGCAGCTTATTGGGCTAGTCCCTTTTCGCTCGCCGCTACTTAGGGAATCTCGTTGATATTTTTTCCTCCGGGTACTTAGATGTTTCAGTTCCCCGGGTTTACGCTAATGCGACAGGTCTTCAACCTGCCAGGTTGCCCCATTCGGACATCTACGGATTATAGGTTGTTTGCACCTCCCCGTAGCTTTTCGCAGCTTACCACGTCCTTCGTCGTCTCTGAGAGCCTAGGCATCCCCCGTGCGCCCTTATTTGCTTCCAAATCTTTAGTTCCGGGGCATAACTCCGGAACCTTTTCTTATTTGCCGTCTAAGGTTGTTTTTCCTCTAAACGCTCTTCTCTCGGTTACCTTACTCTTTTCCCATTTTGTCAATGAACTTTTGCAATCTCTTCCAGACTTCGCCGTCTAATAA
>BQIW01000217.1 GCA_021604105.1 Nitrospirales bacterium
AGGGATAAATCCTTTACCGTTATCCGTAATGACAAGTTGGAGGCCACCCTCTACCCCTCTCACCTCCACAGACACTTGAGACGCCTGCGCATGCTTCGCCACATTTCGTAAACATTCCTGCGTCACCCGATACACACACGAGGCAATATCCTGAGGCAAATTGTGAGGCACATCACGAGGTTGAAATGTGACTGGAATATTCTCCCATTGAGAAAATTCTTTAATGGAGGACTGGAGTGCAACGACTAACCCCAGGTCATCCAAAATCGAGGGATGTAGCTGATAGGCCAGATGCCGGACACTATCGGAAAGCGAGGACACTTGATCATTCAGGCGTTGAAGCGTCTTTTGCATTGAATCCGACTTCGACAGGGAATTCTGAATGGATTGGATTTCAAGCGCGACCACGGCTAACCGTTGATTCATGTCATCATGAAGTTCACGGGAAAGACGGCGACGCTCATCTTCCTGAGCAGAAATGAGTTGTGCGCCAAGAGCACGAAGCTCTTCCTGGCTATGCTCGAGTTCCCTCTCTCTGCGATAAAGAGCTTGTTCCGTCTCCTTGCGTGCCGTGATATCCCGCACAATGCCGGTAAAAAATATCTCACCGTGCTTGTGCCAATACCCCAGAGATAGTTCAAGAGGGAATTCCCTGCCGTCTCTTCGAAGCCCCATCAGCTCAAACATTTCACCCTCAACGGTCTTTCCGCCGGCTTGGGAGGCCCGTAAAATTCCCTGTTGATGAGCCCGGCGAAACCGTTCGGGAATGATGGGTTCTAACGTCTGACCTTCCATCTCCTTCATCGTGAAGCCAAACAAACTCTCAGCTCCTGCATTCCACAACATCACTTGTCCCTGATTATTCAACGAGATGATACCTTCGTCTGTCGATTGCACAACCGAATGCAACTGTTCTTGACTTTCCCGAAGAGCCGCTTCCGCCTGTTTACGCTCTTGAATTTCGCATTGCAATGATCGATTGGACTTGCCCAATTCAAGACTTAGGGTCATCGATGCGATCGTCACGGTATGGTTGCGTCGTAAGGTGACAAACATCATGGCCACGAATAGAAGGCTCATGGCTCCCATGGCCATATGGAGTTCATCATCCAGGACAAAGAGCCGAACAAGAAGTGGGGAAATGGTCGGAAGAGCGTAGGCGAGGAAAGCTCCTTGCAAAGACGCGTACACAGCGGTCGCCCCCGCGATCATGCCCCCTAGCACAAAGGCTAAAAATATCTGATGCGGGATGGAGCTTTCGGGAAAGAGCATGGCACCCGTGCCCCCCCAGAGAACGCCGGAGGCAAGGGTCCCGCCAAGAAATCTACGGCCCCAGCGATGGGAATCCTGTGGTTTTCGAGGCGTATGTTTGAATTGATACCACAGCAGGATCCATGCCCCATTGAGCGTAATCAGGCCGGACAACCAAGTCAGCAACTTGCCATGTGAGATCACGTTCCATTGAATAAAAGTCAGAATAGATCCATTTACAAGGGAGGCAATGATGCCAACCGGGGCGAGCGCGTAGAGTTGCTCTATCTGTTGGGCATACAAAAGATCCCGCTCGTGTTTATTCAACACATACCCTCCACAAACTTTCCAAAGAACGGCCTGGGACCCTATTGGATTTCCAGTGTCATGTATCCATTCGTGGGGGACTTGGCGTATCTAACCAGTATTAATCTTACTGTAGAACTCTTACTTAGGAATCACAAGTGCGCTGAAGCCATTAGCTGTGGACCGGCTCATGTTAAAATAACTGGGATGGAGCGAACAGCAGAAGTATTCCCAATCCCAGCATGACCAACCCGCTGATCAACTTAAGCCATCGTCCTTCCCGTTCCTGCAATTTTCGGTGACTCATTGTGACCACGGCAATCGTCACCATCACCGCATCATCGGCGACATAGGCCAGATTGTAGAGACCGAGGTATCCGTAATATTCAAACGTGGTCAGGCCCTGTTGACTCAGGACCTGCGTGAACAGCGCCGGAAACCCGGCCGTACAGGCGAACTCAATCATATTCACCACAATGGCCAATATCAGCATACCGATGAATGCCTGGCTGAGATGTTCGGCCGCTAAAATTTTTCGGATCCGCGCATAGAGTCCGGGTTTTGCAGACTCCGGAATAACGAGTGAGGGGCCTTGCCCAAAGGCCCAAAATTCCTTGACGTTGACCAGACCGATTCCAACAGCCAACCCACCCATCATGATTTGAATGATGCGAACATATCCAAGGATCAGAAAGACATTCAGCCAGGCAGCCATGAATGCAAAGTATACGACTCCACTGACCAGCACGAAGGTTCCGGCCAGGAGAAACATCTTACGTCGATCCCGTAGGTTCGCCAACAAGCCCAATAACAGTAGTAAGACCCACATCGCACAAGGATTGAATCCATCAAGAAGACCCAGAAAGACTGTAAAAAGCGGTAGGCCGAGTTCTGGAAGAGTCCGGTCGCCAAAAAAAGGAACCTGAACACTCGTTACCCCGGCATCGCTTTCCGTGGATACCGGGGGACAGGGCATATCAGGTTCAACCGGACAGGCACCT
>BQIW01000218.1 GCA_021604105.1 Nitrospirales bacterium
TATGTAAGCATGCTGTGAACCGCATGTTTTGCGGATGACCAAGAAGTTTTAAATTGGGAGCTCACCAAAAAGGGATAAGATGTCCAAAGCCAAACACGGCCCATCAAAGATTCGGAGTTCAGCAGAGATGTTTCCAGTAATTCGGGCTTGGGAACAGAGCGGTCTTAGCCAAAAGGAATTTTGTATACAGCACGGGCTTAAGCCACACATTCTTTGTTATTGGCGTCAGCGCTATCAAGACCAGGCTCAAAGTGCTATACAGTCAGCCAATGGATTTGTAAGTATTGAGATGGATCAGGAGATTGACCAATCGGTTTTAGCCGAAGTAATTTATCCAAATGGGACCCGCGTGGTATTTAAGGAGCGCGTCAGGTTAGGGTTTCTACAAGGTTTACTTTCCAAAGTATAGGAGTGTGTTTCCTTTCAGCAGCACGCAGCGATATTACTTTTACCGCCACCCTACAGACATGCGTAAGTCCTTCAATGGGTTGAGCGGCCTTGTGCGTTCAGAGTTGGGAGCCAACCCCGTGTCAGGCGCTGTATTCATCTTCGTCAACCGCCGACGGGACCGCATCAAGTTATTGGTGTGGGATCGCACCGGTTATGTTCTCCTATACAAGCAGCTCCAGCGAGGCACCTTCGAGTTGCCAGCCTTTGAATCCTCGTCTAATTCCTGCCAGATGAAGTGGGAAGAGTTAGTACTGATCCTGGAAGGGGTGTCCTTATCTTCTATTCGGCGGCGCAAGCGTTATGCTCTGCCTAAGGGACCGGTGCAGCCTGCCTTTGGCATGTAAAAACAAATTTCGGCTTTACAGCCTTGCTTTTCCACATTTTTTGGAGCTTTATCCACTTGTCCGCCTGGGGGGAAGAAAAAACCATTTTTCAGTGCTGTTTTTCCACTAAAAAAGTGACCGGATGTGAGTAAAAACAAGGGTTTTCATGCTGGCCTGGCCCTGGCATCTTCGTACCTTTGAAGGGTGCCAGAAGAATATTTACATAAGGACAAAGAAGAGCTGGTTGCAGAAAACCTGCGTTTGAAAGCCGAACTGGCTGAACTCAAGCGCTTGATCTTTGGGCGCAAGAGTGAGCGCTTTGTGCCTGATGAGATTGCTAGCGAACAATTAAACCTGTTTGTACAACATGATCATGAAGGGGCGGAGGAGAAAACTGTGCAGCAAGCCGTCCAGGCACATAGCCGCACCAAGGCCAGGCCTAAGCGGCTAAAGCTACCCGAGGATCTGCCAGTAGTCGAGGTGCGCATCGAACCTCATCCTGATGAAGTCAAAGGGTGGGTTAAAATCGGAGAAGAAATTACCGAGGAGTTGGATTATGTACCAGGTTACCTACGCATTAACCGTTATATCCGTCCTAAATACGCCCGCCCTAAGGGGGAGCAGAACTCAGATACGGAAGGAAAGAACATTTTTATCGCCCCTTTGCCCAGCCGGGTGATTGATAAGGGCATACCTTCAGCCGGACTGTTAACTTATATTTTGGTGTCTAAGTTTGTGGACCACCTGCCTTACCATCGCATCATCCAGATATTTAAGCGTGCCGGAATGACTATCCCAGCCTCCACCGTCAACGGCTGGGTGGCCAAATGTATAGAACTGTTACGGGTGCTCTACCTGTGGCATAAGGCCCGGATAATGGAATGCGATTATCTGATGGGGGACGAAACGAAAATCCGGGTACTCAAATCGCCAAACCGGACTGGCAAAAAAACCAAGGCCCACCAAGGCTACTTTTGGGTCTATTACGACCCTGGGGGTAAACAAACCCTATTTATTTACGATCCAGGCCGGGCTGGCAAATATCCCCGCGAACACCTCCAAAACTTTAAGGGGCATCTACAAACCGATGGGTATTCGGTCTATGATGCTTTTGACCAAACAGAATACATCACCCTGGTTGGTTGCATGGCGCATATCCGTCGCAAGTTCGAACACGCCTTGGGTAATGACAAGCAGCGGGCTACTCATGTGTTGACAGCCATGCAAGCCCTGTATGCCATTGAACGCAAAGCCAAGGAGGAAAACTACAGCTATGATCAGCGCCTGGCATTGCGCCAGCAAGAAGCTCAGCCCATCATGGACAAGCTTAAAGTATGGTTGTTAGAAAACCGGGATCAGGTATTGCCCAAAAGCAGCATCGGCCAAGCCATTAATTATGCTTGCAACCGCTGGAAGTATATGGAACGCTACTTGGAAGATGGTAAACTGGAAATCGACAATAATCTGGTGGAGAATGCCATCCGCCCGGTCGCCATCGGCCGTAAAAACTATCTCTTTGCTGGTTCCCCGAAAGGCGCTGAGTGGGCCGCTATCATCTATTCCTTGGTGTCCTCCGCTGCTAATTGCGGCCACAACCCTTCGGAATACCTCAAGGATATCCTGCTCAGGCTGCCAGATCAGCCCCTCAGTTACCTGGATGAATTGTTGCCACCTAATTGGGAGCCGCTCAAGGAGGGCATGGCAAAGGGTACCCTCAAGTCTGCTCCCTAGTTTACAGCATGCTTAC